>NZ_AP028803.1:1280639-1600799 GCF_045864955.1 Atrimonas thermophila
CGGGTTAATTTTACCTTCTTTGACCTTCACGAGCATTATAATATCTCCCCTGCAAGTTGTCAACAAAACACTACCTTGAACTTCTGGAATACCAAGAACTTTTGGAAAGTCCAGGCAGAGGAAACCCTTGCAAGAAAGATACCAGAAAAAAAGCAGTAAATAAAGCCCAAATAAAACCGAAAAAATCTGGACCATAAGTGGGATAGATAGTTCGACCCCTGTGCAGGTTAAAAACTACAAACCAAGCTCCTGGCTTTTCTCTTTCATAGCTGCAAGAGAAAGGGAAAGAAAATCCTCAAGAGAAAGCCCCAATTTTTCGCAACTTCTTATTTGCTCCCGGTCAGCACCCCTGGCAAAACTCTTTTCCTTAAAGCGATTCAACAGAAACTCCAGATCAAGGGGGGCCAATTTCTTTTGAGGATGAATAAGTGCGCAGGCCACGATGAAACCGCTGGTTGGGTCTACACAAAAAATAGCCCATTCCAGCTTGTTCTGAGGGGAAAAACCCGTCGCTGGATTGTGCGCCTTAATGGCCCTCAAGACTTCCTCCCCCAATCCTAAATCAGCAAGCATTTCTGCGCCAATTAATCCATGATAAGCGGGATTGTCCTTAGTCTGCTCATAGTCAATATCGTGCAGAAGACCCACCAGTGACCAGGAAGTAGGGTCTTCTCCCAGTTTTCGGGCAAGTGCAGCCATAATGCTTTCACAAGCAAGGGCGTGTTTGATAAGATTTGGGTTTCTGAGGTGTTTTTCCAAAAGCCTTATTGCTTCTTCTCTTTCCAAACTATCCACCTCGCAAATATTGAAGAGGATCTACCGCTTTATTGTTAACCCTTACTTCAAAATGGAGATGATAGCCAGTAGCATTGCCAGTGCGTCCCACTCGGGCGATAGGGTCTCCACGATTAACCCGTTCTCCTCGAGTAACCAGATTGGCCGAGTTATGTGCATAAAGCGTCTGAAAACCATTAGGATGGGAAATAATAACCACTCTTCCATAACCACTCATCCAACCACTATAAGTCACCACACCACTCTGGGCTGCTCTGATAATCGAGCCAGGAGGAGCTGCAATATCTATTCCATAGTGAAAGTTCCTGCTCCTTCTTCCAAAGTACGAAGTAATGCGCCCCCGAAGCGGCCACGTAAAGCCTCCCCCACCTCCGTAATTTGGAGCAAGGTGAGAAGGAATACGAATTTTCTGGCCAATCCTGAGTATACTCCGCTCCGTTAAACCATTCACACTCGCCAGAAGCTCCATAGAAACCTTAAACCTTCGAGAAATTGACCACAGGGTGTCACCTTTTTGAATCTCGTAAACTACGTAATCTTGAGAAAAAGCAGTAACTTTCTGAGCAGGAGGGATAACCAGGCTCTGGCCAACTTTTAGCTTATCAGGGTTAGAAAGATTATTGGCTACAAGAAGCGAGTTAATGGAAACTCCAAAACGGCGAGAGATTGACCACAAAGTGTCACCTGGACACACCTCATAGACCTGCATCTCCTGTTCTTTTTCACTGGCAACAGCTGGATGCTCTGGAGATTCAATTTTTTGAAACTCTCCAAGAGGAATTACGAGCTCCATACCCACTTGCAAAACCGAGTTCTCATCAAGCCCGTTTGCTTCCATGATGCTACGCATATCCACTCCATAAAAACGAGAAATCAACCAGAGCGATTCCCCCTTCTGAACCCGGTGTCTCGTGGTAGCAGTAAGAAGCTCCTCTCTCTTCTGCCCATCACCAGCCTGTGGCGCTTCCCCAGTAGGAATAACAATAGTTTGACCCTCTCTGAGAATGCTTTGTTCACTCAACCCGTTTGCCTCCATCAAGCTTTTCAGTGACACCCCAAAAGACCTGGATATCGCCCAAAGAGTATCTCCAGGCCTCACCTGGTACTTAACCTGAGAGGAATCATTCACCGAAGGGATGAGCAGCTCAGTTCCAATCTGCAAAACACTGTCTTCGGTCAAACCGTTAGCCTTCATAAGGTTCTCAAGGGAAACACCATACCTTCTGGAAATTACCCAGAGTGTATCACCCGGCTTCACCACATAACGCACGTCAGAAGGCCAGGCAGAAACAGTTAGGAAAAACAGGATTAAGCTTATAGTAAAAAATACCAGAAAATTCCGGATTTTCAGCATTTTTTAACTCCGAGAATCGCTTTCATTCCCGAAACCTGGAACTCTTCTTTAAAAATCTGGTTGCCATCAATTTTGCCAAAAACAATTTCTTTGGCCAGGACTTCTTCTCGAATCAAGGGCGCAAGTTCAAGAAAAACTTGCTTTAACGGCTCTGCTGTGGAGTCATCAACCAAAAGCACTATGCGGTCAGTGATCTCAAAACCCGCTTCCTTGCGCATTAACTGTACACGATGAATGACGTCCCTAACTATTCCTTCTTTCCTGAGTTCCTCATCTAAGGCCGCATCAAGGATAACTGCATACTTACCCGCACTTTCCATGTGCAAAGTGCCCGTTGTTTTAAGAAGAACCTCAACCTCTGAATGTGATAAAACAATCGGTCCGTCTTCCAAATGGAGAACAAGCTCTCCCTGTTCAAACAAACGCAGGGCTTCGTCTCGTGAGCATTTAGCCAAAAAACCGGCGATTTCTTTAACTTTTGTTCCAAAACGAGGACCTAATTCCTTAAAGTTAGGCTTCAAAACGATTTGTACCTCTTCAGGCAAGTGCTCAAGCCAGGCCACCTGTTTAACGTTAAGCTCCTCTTTCAATAAATTTTCGAATTGGCGTGCACGTTCTCGCTCACTCACCTCAGGCACAACCAGCAAAGCTTTTCTCAGAGGCTGGCGGAGCTTGATGTTGATTTTGTTACGGACTGACCTACCCAGGTTAGCAAGCGTTCGCACTACCTCCATGGTGGCAACAAGTTCTTTGTCCAACAATTCTTCCCGAGACAAAGGGTAATCTTCAAGATGAACACTCTCCCTTTTCTGCCGAATCCCTTGCGTTAAACGCTGATAAGCAAGCTCAGCAGCAAAGGGAACAAAGGGAGCCATTAAGCGACTTAATTCAAACAACACTCTAAAAAGCGTTTTATAGGCACTCTCTTTATCTTCGTCCCAACCTTCCTTCCAGAAACGTCTTCTTGAACGCCTTATATACCAGTTACTCAAGTCCTCCACCACAAAGTACTCGATAGCTTTAGCAGCCTTGGAAATTTCAAAAGATTCCAGGCAACTTCTTACCTCGTTTATCAAGAAGTGGAAACGAGCAACAATCCAGCGGTCAAAAACGTTGCCCCTCTCGATATCCCATTCTGGAAGGCACTCGGGTTCAAAACCATCAATATTAGCATAGGTAACGAAAAAGTTAAAAACATTCCAGAAGGTACTGAAGAACTTACTGAACACCTCACCCAGTGCCTTTTTGCCAAAGCGTTTGGGCATCCAGGGAGGAGAAACTGAGAAAACGTACCAGCGCAGCACATCAGCACCATACATGGAAATCAGTTCCCAGGGGCTAATCACATTACCAATGTGTTTGCTCATTTTCTGCCCCTTTTCGTCCAAACCAAGCTCGGTTACCAAACAGTTACGATAGGCAGGAGACGCAAATAACAGAGTAGCCAGCACATGCAAGCTGTAAAACCAGCCTCGAGTTTGGTCTATGGCTTCGCATATAAAATCAGCCGGAAAACTCCGCGCAAACTCTTCCTGGTTCTCGAAAGGGTAATGATATTGCGCCACAAACATCGCACCCGAATCAAACCAGCAGTCAATGACTTCCTTGACCCGACGCATGACACCAGAACAATGAGGACACTGTATAATAACCTCATCCACATAAGGGCGATGTAACTCAATGCTGTCAAGCCTTTTCAGAGATCGAGAACGAAGTTCGGCTATTGAACCTATGGCTTCTTTAGAATTACAGTTTTCACAAACCCATATATTCAGAGGTGTTCCCCAGTAGCGCTCCCGAGAAAGAGCCCAATCGACCACGTTTTCAAGGAAATTCCCAAACCTTCCTTCCTGAATATGAGGCGGAAACCAGTTGATTTTGCGATTATTCTCGATAAGGAGGTCTCGGAAGGCAGTAGTCTTGATAAACCAGCTTTCCTTAGCGTAGTACAAAAGAGGCGTATCACACCTCCAGCAAAAAGGATAAGTGTGACGATACGTCTCCACTCGGAAAAGCTTATTTTGCTCTCTCAGGTATTCAATAATCAAGGGGTCTGCATCCTTAACCCACATTCCCTTCCAGAGAAACACTTCATCAGAATAAGTGCCGTCAGGTTTAACTGGCTGCAAGACAGGAAGGTCATATTCTCTGGCCAAAGCCATATCATCTTCACCAAAGGCAGGAGCAATATGCACGATGCCCGTTCCTTCCTCTGTAGAAACAAAATCTGCTCCAAAGACCTGGTAACCCTTCTCAGCCCTCAGAAAATCCATCAAAGGTTCATAACGTAACCCAATTAAGTCCTTACCTTTCAGGGAACAAACAACTTTGAACTCTTTTCTTTCTTCAGGGGTGAAAATGCGCTCAAAACCTTGCTGGCTAAGGATAAACCTTTCCTGAGAAGTAAGGTGTTCTACCTCGAGATACTCAAGTTCTTTCCCCACTGCAAGCGCAACATTGGCTACTAAGGTCCAGGGAGTTGTAGTCCACACCAGGAAATATGCCTTTTCCTGCCCAGCAATTCTAAACTTAACAAAAACACTAGGGTCCTCAGTATCACGATATCCAAGTGCCACTTCGTGGCTGGAAAGCGAAGTGCCACAACGAGCACAGTAAGGAAGCACTTTGTAGCCCTGATAAAGTAAACCCTTATCCCAAAGTTGCTTCAAAACCCACCACAAACTCTCTATGTAACTATTGTCAAAGGTAATATAGGGATTATTAAGGTCCATCCAGATGCCCATTCTCTCGGTGAGCTTTTCCCATTCCCGAATGTACTTCAATACACTTTCTTTGCATTTTTTGTTGAAGCGGTCAATTCCATACTCTTCAATTTGAGGTTTGCCAGAAATTCCCAGTTCCTTTTCAACCTCGAGTTCTACCGGCAAACCATGGGTATCCCAACCTGCTTTTCTGGGAACGTAATAACCACACATCGTCTTATAGCGGGGAATGAGATCCTTTATACTCCTTCCAATCACGTGCCCGGCATGAGGATAGCCATTGGCAGTGGGGGGACCTTCATAAAAAACAAAACGAGGGCTCTGCTCGCGTTGCCTAAGGCTTTTTTCAAAAATCGAATTTCGCTTCCAGAACTCCAGAATTTCCTCTTCAAATTTCCCCCATTCTGTTTTAAGGTCCACTTGCTCAAACACTACTCCTTCACCTTCCTTTGTAATCAGCTGTTTTTCAACCAAAACAGGATTATCTGCATACTGTAAACAAATCAGTCTCAAGTACTAAGCTTTGGCATCCGCTCTTATTGGCTCTACAACCATCCAGGGCAAAAGCCACCTGCCATAAACCCAGCGAGCATCTCTGGAAACTTCTTGAATGTTTCTAAGGGCTTCAAAGGCATTACCGCTAATCATCACATTTTTGACCCGTCCTCGTATTTCCCCGTCCTCAACGTAAAAACCCAAGTTTACATTGCAAGAAAAGTGCCCAGCAGAAACATTACTCTGACCTAAACCCAGGACACTATCCACAATCAATCCTTTTTCCAGCTCTTCAATAAGGGTCTCCTGGCTCCTTAACCCTCCTTTAATCTTAACACAGGAAAGCTCAGGATAGGGAAGAGTTCGATAGGATTGTCTGAAACCATTCCCAGAAGGTTCAACGCCTTCCAGAAAAGCAGAAAAAAGATCCCAAAAGGCCGATTTGACTTCTCCAGCCACAATCAGTTCCCTCTCCCGGACAGTCATAATCCCTTCATCATCAAAAGGACAGGAACCAAGTGTCCAGGCTTCGTAAGGCACTTCAGCAAGAGATAGAAGTGGAGAAAAAACCAGTTTTCCCAACTTGCCCTTCAGAAAAGAGCGATTAAAGGCAATATTTCTGCCATTCAAAGCGTAAAAAAGAGGATAAAGTAAAACCAGCAAACCCTGGGGAGTGAAAAGAACGGGATAAGCTCCACCTTCAACCCTACATTCCTTCTGCGAAAATTCCAATCTGAAAAGTATCTCGCTGATAAAGTGGTCAAGATCGATATCACGATTACCCCAAAATCTCTCTACAGAGAATTCCAGGATATCTGATTCCCTGGTCAAATTCACTTCAGCTTCTATTCCAAAAAAGGTTCGTTCGAAAGAAAGCATCTCCTGATGATGATTCACAAGCCCTTTCTTTTCCGTACCAGCTTTTACACTGAGATTTAAAACCACTTCTGGATATTCTTCCCTGATGCGGTCGATGACATAAGTTCCTATCTCTATCATCTCGGTAAAGTCAATATCAACCACCCGTCGGTCCACAAAGCTATCCCAACCCTTTAAAACGGGATACGAGGGTAGAGTGTACGCTACCTGGTCACCAAACTTGCTGATTGAGCAGGCCTTCTCCAGCATCTCCTCAAAAAGAGAGGGAGAATTAAAGGCCACAAAACCCAGCCTGCCCTCGTTGTTGATAACCCTGAGTCCAAACCCATCAGAGTCCTCGACCTCACACTGCCTTAAAATGCCACCCTCAAAACGAACGGTCTTTGACCTTACCTTGGCACGATAAAGGTCTCCCGCCATACCTTTACTGGCAAGCTTCTCCAATCCAGAAAACATTACTCGCTCCCTCCCACGAGCGTTTCCCTCAACCTGACATGGGGACTACCGGTGGGGGTAGGCAAACCCATCTGCAAGCCCTTACCACACCCACCCAGCTCATTCCAAACAAAATCATTAGCAATACAGTCAATTTTTTGAAGGGTTTCAAAAAGATTACCACTTAAAACAAAATTTTTAACCATATCGGTAATTTTCCCATTCTCGATTAAAAAGCCGTATGCGGGAGAAAAGGTAAAAAGCTCCAGTGCCGTATTGCCACCCAAGTACTCTACGGCATACACTCCTCTTTGTATATCTCCAAAAAGTTCTTCTTTCGATGTTTTTCCGCTTTCAATAGCCGTGTTAGTCATCCTAACCAAAGGAGCATACATAAACCCTACCGTACGTGCGTTACCGGTTAATTCCTCCTGCATGGAAAAAGCAGTCTCTCGGGAGTGCAATCGGCCCGTCAAAATACCCTCACGAATGAGATAGGTTTTGCGAGTAGGAATTCCCTCATCATCATAAGGCGAAGACCCTCTCAAACCATCTACGCTCCCATCATCAAAAACTGAAAGCAATGGTGAGGCAACTCTTCGGCCTAGAGTCATTTCCTTTTTAAGTCGCTCGTTATGGTAGAGAAAATCGGCTTCACTAAGATGCCCAAACGCTTCATGAATGAAAACACCCGCTAGGGTAGGATCCAATACTACGTCATATACCCCACCAGGCAAAGGTCTGGCCTCAAGAAGAGATGCCGCGCGAGCAACCACTTCTTTCGCCAGAGCCTCAAGCCCTTTCACCGCTTCTAACCCTGCTCTTCTGGCCACTCCATTGCGATAAAGCTCGATGACATCCCCTTTCCTGCAAACCGCAGTAAAAACCATACTGATATCTGGCTTTTCCAGATGGAGCAGCGTCCCGTCTGAATTTGCCAGATAAATTTCTCGAAATTCGTCTCGATAGTCTACCGAGGAGTTAACCAGAAAACTTGAGACTTCAGGCATCAGTTCAGCATAACATCTGGCAATCTTTACCTTTTCTTCAAAAGGCACACAGCGAAAATCCTCCTCAAGTTGAGCCAGATGCTCATCTTCGAACGCCTCACCCCTGACAACACCCGAGTGAAAAGCAGTCGGGTTTTTAAGAGAAGCGCTATGTAAAGCGCTCCTAATCTTCTCCAGGATGTTTTCCCATCCTGAAAAAGTCTCAAAATACCACCCAAAACCACTCCTAAAAACCCGCACATATCCACCCATTATCTCTTCTTCCTTAAGTGCTTCTATACAACCATTCTGAAGGGTGAGGCGAGTAGAAACTATTTTTTCCAAGCGTACTTCTACATACTCTTCCTTTCCAACCAGCCTTAGAGCCTTTCTTAAGGTCTCTAACATCGGTTATTCAGTTGCTCCTTCCTCTGGCGAAGAACCATTATCAGAAGTAGGAATATTTTCCTCAAAAATGACTATCTCGGAAGCCTTCTTAAGCTCTCGAATCAGCTCTTCAAAAGCCTCCTGTTGTTTCTTAGGCAGTAAACGTGCAGTAATCTCTTCTTTCACTTCGTCGATTTCTTTCAGGCGCGGAGGTACATGCTCCTCAACCATGAAAATGTGAAAACCATAGTCAGTCTTAATCACATCGCTAAAATTACCAGGCGCCAGCTCAAAAATTACCTTTTCGATTTCTTCGCTTAAATCTCCTTTCTCAACATACCCCATATCGCCACCAGTTGAAGCGTCAGGAGATTCCGACTTTTCTCTGGCAACCTCTTCAAAAGGCTTACCAGACCGGAGCTCGTTCAACACCTCTTGTGCCTGTTGTTCACTTGAGACCATAATATGTTTTGCTTTAACTTTCTCCGGCTCTGTATAAAGTTCAGGATGAGCAGTGTATTCATTTTCTATCTCTTCGTCAGTTACCTTCACTGCATCCACTATTTTTCTCTGGATTAGTTCCTGAATAAGGATTTGTTTCTTAAGGTTTTCAATCTTCTTTGCAACCTCGGGGTCCTCTGCAAGTCCCTCTTTTTGAGCTTCCTGCACCAGAAGTATCTGACGAATCCACTGCTCCAGCAAATCCTTTAGACCTCCAGGAAACTGGGCTTTGTACTCTTGAGGCAAGCTATCCCAAATTTCCTTAATCTCGTCCAGGTAAACGGGCTCCCCATTCACCTGGGCAATAATTACCCTTTCTCCCGACGTTTCTTCCTGTGCATAACCGAAAGAAACCAAAACTACCAAACAAAGCAAAAGTAAAATCCCCATCAAAGACAACTTCGTCAATCTGGATACCATGTTTATGTCTCCTCTCTTTTGATTGTTTTTCTATCTTCAGATGCATCAAGTATTTCAAAGGAAAAACTTGCAGAGTCTACCGAAAGTTCACCTCCTTTTCCCAGCGCTTTCTGGAATCCATCAAGTTTCGCGTTCACCTCTCGAATCTCCTCTCTGACCTTCTTCATTTGTAAAGAAACTTCTTTCACCCGTTCATTAATAATCCAGAAGAGGAGAAGACCATACAGGACAAGTATGCTAAGCAAAAGGCCGAGAATCAATTTTCTACCTCACTTCATAAACGTCTTTAAAAGCATTTTAGCAGAAAAAAAGCGAAACAAAAACCTCAACAATCAGAGAAAAGCACTTCCACTCTTCAAAAAATCGACCCCCTTAAAACTTTCAAAACCGAGTCCTATGCCAACAATGCAGTTGCGACAGATAATAGTTCGAGGTGGGATACGTGTTCCTTTCCCAACCAGGTTGACACCCCAATCAAGAAGGTCGGGCCTAAGCGTATTGGGTGTAAAGTCTTCCCCAAAGCCAATCTTTGCCTCTTCTCCAACGACAACATTCTTATCTAAAATACTAAGGTTAACCTCACTGCCTCTTTCTATTCGGGCATTATTGAAGACTATAGAATCTACCACCCTTGCTCCCTCCTCTATCACCACTCCTGGAAAAATCACTGAATGAATAACTTCTCCTTTTATCAAAGCCCCCTCGCCAACAATGCTTTCTGTAACTTTCGCTTTCCTGCAAACCTGAGCAGGAGGTGAGATAGGCCGATTAGTATATATTACCCACTCAGGGTCATAAAGGTTAAAACAGGGTACAGGTTCCAAAAGCTGCATGTTTGCTTCCCAATAGGCTCTGACAGTGCCCACATCCCACCAGCATCCTGTATAAAAAAAAGCCTGTATCTTGGCCTTTCCCAAATTCTCTATTATCACATTTTCTACCAGATCAAACTTGTTTTCCTGATTATTTTTTATCAACTGTTCCACCAAAAACTCAGTTCGAAAAGCATAAATACCCATAAAAGCTACATTGGTCTTCGGTACCGCCGGTTTCTCCTCAAAATTCGATATCCAGTTATCATGATCCACTTCAACAATTCCAAAGCGGGGAGCATCTTCTGGTTTAACCTCAGTGACTACAAGCGTAATATCTGCTCCTCTTTCCACGTGATAATTAAAAAGAGGGTTGTAGTTCATCATGTAAACATGGTCTCCAGAAAGAACCAGAAGGTGGGGTACTTTTTTGCGCAGGATAACATTAAGATTTTGAAAGAGTGCATCACCAGTACCACGATACCAACCACCAACACTTCGGCTTAGATAGGGAGCTAAAAATTCAACTCCTCCTCTTTTTCTATCAAGATCCCAGGGTCGTCCTGCTCCAATGTGTTCAATCAAAGATTGTGGCTGGTATTGAGTAAGCACGCCAATATCATAAATTCCAGAGTTCACACAATTACTCAAGGAAAAATCGATCAACCGATAACACCCACCAAAAGGAACAGCAGCTTTGGCACGTTCCACAGAAAGAACATCCAGACGGTCTCCCTTACCTCCTGCCAAAATCATGGCATAGCGAAAAGACAAATCGATCAGCTCCTCAAAACCCTACCCCTTGTTTAGGGAATCCAATTTTCTTCCACCTTCAAGCTCTTGATAAAAAGCACCAGCAGGCGAATTGCGTTTTCAACATCCTGCATATCGACAATCTCAGAGGGAGTGTGCATATAGCGGTTTGGAATACTTAAAAGCGCAGTAACCACTCCACTTCTTGTAGTCTGGATAACGTTTGCATCCGTACCAGTAGCTCTGGCCTCTGCCTGAACCTGATAGGGGATGTTATTCTCTTCAGCAACTCTTTTTATTCTCATCCACAACTTACTATTGATGTTGGGCCCCCTGGCAAGAACTGGGCCTCTACCAAGACTTATATCGCCAACTTTCTTTTTATCAATGTTTGGGCAATCGGAAGCAAAAGTAACATCTATGGCTATGCCAATTTTGGGATTAATACCAAAAGCACTGGTCTTAGCACCTCTCAACCCCAATTCTTCTTGCACAGTGCTCACTCCATAAACACCAAAGGCCAGGCTTTGTTTTTCCCTTCCCAGCTCCCGTAAAACTTCACAAACCACAAAAACTCCTACTTTGTCATCAATGCCTTTTCCAGTGATTCGTTCACCAGCCAAACAGCGCGAAGCAATATCAAAAGTTATCGGGTCACCTATTTGGACCATACTCCTTGCTTCTTCCCCGTCTTTAGCTCCAATATCAATCCACTGTTCTTCAATACGAGCAACTTTCTGCCGCTCTTTCTCTTCAAGCAAATGAATTGGCTTTTTTCCAATAACACCAGATACCGGTCCTGTCGCAGTGTGAATAACCACTGGCATCCCCTGAGTAATCTGAGGATCGATCCCGCCAACCGTGGAAAAGTACACATATCCCTCTTTATCAATGTAACTAACCATCAAGCCAACTTCATCACAGTGGCCGGCAAGCATAAGCTTATGTTCACAGTCAGGATTAATAACTCCAAAAGCATTGCCATGAACGTCCTTATAAGTCAGGTCAACCGCGTCTTTAACCCGCTCTAAAAAAAGCTGTTGAACCTGCTCCTCAAAACCGGAAGGGCTTGGAGTATCAATAAGCATTCTAAAAAATCGGATCCTTTCTTCCTCCACATTTGAGACCTCCTTTGGTCTTCAAAATTAACTTTAATCTAAATCGTTAATTAATTTAAAACATTACCTTAGCCTGGAAGAATCCCTCCAGTTATAGCAAAATCATTAAGCGTTGCAATAGCAAAAACGCATCTTGACTTTCACTCTCCACTTCTATCCTGAGACGATTTTTGCCCATTCTCAGGGATTGGGTAATATAAACTGACTGATAATCCAGAGGAGAAAGAACACCTTCGGGAATGGGCCCCGAAAAAACAAGCTGGTCATTTACAAAAACCCGTAAAGAAACCTTCCCTTGGGCTTTGCTCCAGAGACACAAGCCAACACCTTGTAAAGGTTGAGCAACCTCAAAAGTAGTTTCCACAAAATCTCTGCCAGATACTGCCAACACCGAAACCGGGTTGATACTTGAACCTTCTTTTATGTTGCCCCGATACACAAGGTCTCCAAAATTAGTCTGGGGCTTACCAGAGCTGAAATCCAGAAAATAGAAACCCGGCCCAGAATAAGAAATTGTCATTCCCGAAACTATCCCATACGCAAATCCTTCTGAAGGCAAAAACTGCAAAGCTCCAGGAAAAGCGGCTTTCAAAACCACGTTTAGGTCTCCTTCTACGACCTGGGGAGCAAACCAGCGGTTGGTTGTTTTCCCATTCGAATCCGTATAAGTGATTGGCTTTTCCCAGCTTCCCTGGTTAGCTTCCCAGCGAACACTTCTTCCAGAAACTGGCTTACCGCGCAAATCCTGAAGTTCTGCGGTAAAATCGAGATACTCGCCAGAAGATAACCTGAAACTACTCGGAGAAAGGTTTAAAACCGTTTTCAAGGTTTCAGGAGTCACCCAAACTTGAACCTCGGCGCTGGAATAGTCGTACAACGTGTCTCCCTCAAAAGTGGCTTTTATAGTAACCGGTGCTTCCTCATAAGTGGAGGGGGCATAGAACAGGTTTTCGCTTTCCCCAAAAACATTGGTAACAGTCTGGTACTTTTCGAGCTTCCCGTCACTCGTTTCCCACTGGATTCTTCTGCCTACCAGAGGGTTGCCGTTCTGGTCGCGAAGTAAAACCCGGATTGAGGAACGACCTTTGGAGGGTACCCTCTCAGGGACAGAACTAAAACTCAGAAAAGAAGGTGTTTTTCTATACTCACCCAGAATCTGAACCCTGCAGCGGTTGAGGTAAAAGCGAGTAGTAATTAAATCTTTTGCTTTTGAAGGTTTCCGCATTGCCTCAATCAGAATACGATCCGGAACAGGCCGTGCAGAAAGGAGTATGAGAAAGCGTTCCAATCCCACTTCTTCACCAGCTTGCCCCCTCAACATTCTCTGGGAACCGGCAGTAACATATTCGTTATTTTTCAAGAGCTTTGCTCTACCATCGGGTAAATAGTCAAAAATGCTCACATAGCCATTAATCCGAGCTTCATAGTAGAGGACTATTGTTTCACCACGATAATAACTCCCAAAGTCGCCTTTATCAGGCTGGATATAAACCAGAGGAGAAACTTCCAGAAAATCCACCTGTTCAATCTCACTTTGAGAAACTGCAAACTCAAAAGGTTGGGCAATTACCAGTGCCGCACACCAGAACACCAGTGCCAAAATCAGAAGCAACAAAAGGTATTTTTTCACTTTAACCCCTCCGAATAACCAGGTTTTTTTAAAACAGTTCCACTCTTAATCAAAAGACCAGGAAAGTCATCAACTGCAAGATCGGGACCGATACGACACCCCTTTCCTATAGCCGTGCCAGAAGGTATATGGCAGTTCTTGCCCACCACAGTTATGCTCTCGCCTTCCCACGTTTCGTCTTCCTTCCCAAGACACACTTCGCGCTCCACAATTACCTGTTTATCAATAATGACCCGATCCAAAAAACTGTTTTCTCCAATTTTAGAATCATTCATTACGATTGAATCAACGACTCGCGCACCCTCTGCAACATAAACGCCACCAAAGATTACCGAGTGTTCAACTATCCCGTTGATAACAGAACCACTGCCAATGATGCTGTTTTCTACCGCTGCGGTTCTTCCAAGCTTTACCGGAGGCCTGTCCTCTAAAGGAGTATAAATGGGCCAGTCGTCATCCCGCAAATTCAAAGGGGGATTGGCTTGAAGAAGTTCCATATTGGCTTCCCAAAAAGCAGTAAGGGTTCCTACATCTTTCCAATATCCTTCAAAACGATAGGCAAAAACCCGATTACGAGTAATCAGCCGAGGTATAACATCTTTGCCAAAATCATAAGACGTGCCTTCTCTCATTGCTTCTTTTTTTACTTCTTCTTCCAATATATCCCTGCGAAAAACATAAATACCCATACTGGCCAGATTACTCGCAGGAAAGCGAGGTTTTTCTTCAAAATCAATAACTCTTCCCTCCTCATTTACTTCCATAATTCCAAAGCGCGAAGCTTCTTCCCAAGGGACTTCTATGGCAGAAATCGTAACTTCTGCCTCTCTTTCCAGATGAAATTTGATCATGTTGCGATAATCCATTTTATAAATATGATCGCCAGAAAGAATCAAAACCAGCTCCGGATTGATATCCCTTATGAAACGCAAATTCTGATATATAGCATCAGCAGTACCCCGATACCAGTTGGTTCGCTCGTCGCTTATGTAAGGCTGAAGAATAAAAACTCCCCCCTTGATTCTGTCCAAATCCCAGGCTTTTCCTATTTTTATATGCTCATGGAGTGAGCGAGGATTATACTGAGTAAGCACTCCCACATAGTAAATACCTGAATTAACACAGTTGCTCAGACAGAAATCAATAATACGGTACTTGCCACCAAAAGGAACAGCTGGCTTGGCTCTTTTCTCAGAAAGCACATCCAACCTTCTCCCCTCACCACCTGCAAGAATCATAGCCAGTGTTTCTATTGAGGGCATCCGATCACCCCTTCAAAAGGTATTGATAACTAAAGCAATTCTTTCGCCTTGTTTAGAAGATAATGGAATTGATTTAAAAAGTCAGCTTTTTGGGGCGAGGGATTGTCTTCACCAAGCCACCAGAACCAATCACTTCCCTCTGCACGATAAATAAATCGCAAGGCTTTTTCTTTATCTCGAGCACAGGCTTTTTTGCTGGCAAAAAGACTTCTTACCTCAGCCAGTTCCTCCCAAGCTCGGTTTTTCTCTGGATGACCAATCCAGGTGGTGAGCTTCCCATAAATCCAGGACCCGGCAACCAGCTTTTTTAAGCGGGGCAAAGATGTTTGGCAAGAAAGATATTCCCGGGGGGTAACGGTTGCTAAACCTTCTTCAGAACTCAGTCTTTCGTAAAGCAAAGAAAGAAAAGGAAGACCATTTTGCTCATAAAACTCCCAGGCATTTTCTCCATCCAAAATTATGCTTACCACATATTCCCTGTCTCCAGGAAGAGCATCTTTTATCCTGAGTAAACGAGATATAAGGTCCTCAACCGCTTGTTGATAGGGCATTTTATGGTACTCAAAACCTATCAAGTCCGAAAGCAACCGATCTCTAAAAAAGATGGCAACTTCCTGGCCTTTTTCTCCTACCAGATAGGGAGTATAAAGTTTCTCCGGGGTTATAGGTACACCTGCCTCATCGCGCCTGCATTCCTCGTTCAAAGAGAAAAACAGAACCTCCTCTCCAGTAGCCACCCAACGAATTCCGTTTTGAGAAAAAATAGGGATGATCTTTTCACTCACTGCGCCTTCGGAAGGCCACATTCCGCTGGGCTCTCTTTGCCAGAAAAGACGGCAAAAGTTCACTGCCATTTGAACCTGGGCAAAAGCATCCTCTGGATAGGCAAAAGAAACAGCAGGTAAACCGATTTGAGGAGTCGTCTCCAAAGCTAAATTGCTATTGTATAAAAGTGGTAGTATCGGATGATAAAAAGGAGAAACGCTGACCTCAATCTGATTTCTATCAAGAAGCTCGAAATAAGGCAAGGCGAATTTTCGGGCGTACTCTTCGGTAACCCTTAAAATTACTCTTTTGTCCTCTTCAGTATAGTTGCGACCTTTTTCGTAAAGAATGGAAAGCTGAGGGTATTCTTTACGAATGAAAGGATCAAACCACAAAAGCTGGTAAAGAACCTGTAAGTCCAGAAAATCTTGCTCAGAAAAATCTATTCCTTCTTTCGCCTTGTTCCTGAGCTCCACAAAACGGGGCAAATCCTGAGCAACTCTCTCAGAAGCAACCAGGAAAAAGGTTTTTAAAATCGCTTCCTTAACACTTTCATCCAATCTTTGGGCTTCAAACTCCATAAGTTCCAGAACTTGATCTTTTTTGCCTTCGGCATACATGCCTATCTGCTCAAGCAAAACGGGTGAAAAATTAAATGTAACCTTAACCCCTGGAAATTTACTCAACAAGCGAGGCATAAAAAGATAATCTTTCACAAGGTGAGTCCTGACCCAAGGAAAAACAAAATGACCCCGATCTTCATTCCAGTAGAAGGGCTGATGCATATGCCATATGATATTCACCAAAAGCCGCTTGTTGTTCATCATTCACCTCATTCAAAACGAACTATCTCAGCTCTTTGAATCATTCCATCAGCAATATCGATCACACCATAAGAAAAATAGGGAGCAAAAACGGTATCGGTGGGACTCCCCGGGTTAAAATAAAGTACGTCTCCTATCATTTTCTTAAGAGGCTGGTGGGTATGCCCAAAGATAATCACATCAAGGGATGCACTTTCGAACACCTTGCCAACCCGTTCCTCTATCCCCCAGGGTGGACCCCAACCATGAACCAACCCTATCCTTTGCCCAGCCACCTCAAAAACTTCTTCCTTTTTAAGCTTGGCCTTCACATCGGCTCTATCCATATTACCCTGCACAGCAAAAATAGGAGCAAAAGAGCGCAGCTCCTCTACAACCCAGTACTCACAAATATCTCCAGCATGAACAATCAACGAAGCCTCTTTTAAAGCCGAAATCAACTGCGGAGGTAACTCCTTTGCTCGCTCCGGGATATGCGTATCAGAGATGACTACAATCCTCATGGCTTTCAAAATTGAAGTTTACCCATGCTGAAACAGGTTTTCTGCTGCCTTAACCGTGTTGGCCATGAGCATAGCTATGGTCATAGGCCCTACTCCTCCAGGAACAGGAGTAATGTAAGAAGCAACTTTGCTCACTTCCTCAAAATCAACATCTCCAACCAGGCCCCCGTCAACCCTGTTGATACCTACATCAACTACAACAGCTCCCTCTTTCACCATATTCCCTTTAATCATACGGGGAACACCACAGGCAGCAACCAGGATATCGGCAAGCAAAGTATACTCGTGCAAATTTTTGGTTCTGGTATGACATATAGAGACCGTGGCATTAGCACCTTTTGCTTTCTGGACCAGCATCATGGCCAGGGGTTTTCCCACAATGTTACTTCTTCCAACAATAACCACGTTTTTCCCTTCAAAATCTATCCCATATTTCAAAAGAAGTTCCTGCACACCCCAAGGAGTACAGGGTAAAAACAGAGGGTCACCAATCAGGAGCCTGCCCAGGTTATAAGGGTGAAAACCGTCAACATCCTTTTTGGGAGAAATGCTGTACAAAACTCTACGCTCGTCAATATGAGCAGGAAGAGGAAGCTGAACCAGTATACCATGAACATTTTGATTAGCGTTGAGCTCCTCAATAAGCTTTAAAAGTTCTTCTTCGGTGGTTTCTTCTGGCAAATCGTATCTTAAGGAAACAATGCCCAGCTGGTGACAGGTTTTTTCTTTATTGCGAACGTAAACCTGACTGGCTGGATTATCACCTACCAGAATAACTGCTAAACCAGGAGTTATCCCTCTTTTGACCAGCTCCTCGACCTTACTCTTAACTTGTTCTTTGATTTCTCGAGCCACTTTCTTGCCATCCAGTATGACTGCACCCAATTTCGTTTACCTCCTAGCTTTTATAGACTTTTCAAGAAAAGCCTCGAGCCTTCCCAAATCAGCATTGACGACCTTCTCCTCTGGAAAACCAATTTCTTTCAGCATAGCCAGTGCAAAGCTAAAATCTCCAACTTCCTCGCAAAAATGAGCATCGCTGGAAAGAATGATGGTGCCTCCTCTCTTCATAACCTCAACAGCAATTAACCGGCAATTTTCCAAACTTCCTTTCCTACTTACCGAAAAGGAACTGTTGTTAATCTCTATTATTTTATCATTGGAAACCGCTTCCTCAACAATCCTTTCGTAATCCAAAGGATAACGAGGGTTACCTGGATGTGCTATTATGTTGACCAAAGGGTTCTTCAACACCCTCAAGAGGGCTTCCGTATTGTCCTCCCGATTGCCCCCCTTAAAAACCTGGGGATGAAAAGCCGCTATCACATAATCGACCTTTCTTAAAACCCTTTCCTCAAGGTCCAGATTACCCTCAAAATCGAGAATATCCACCTCGACCCCAAAAAAGATTTTACAACCGTTCACTTCCCGCGGGAAATGCCCCCTCGCTTCAAAGTAAAGGGGATCTGGCCCTCCCGGCATGCTGGGACCATGATCGGCGATTCCCAAGACCTTTAAACCTTTCCTTTTGGCAACCTGGACATTCTCCAAAACTGTACTGTAAGCATGTCCACTTGCCAGGGTGTGAACATGCAAGTCTCCAACAATATGCATCTATAATCACTCCTTCGTCAGTCACTTTGAAGGTTCTGCCAAAAATCGCGGTGTAAAAAAGACGGATACACTTCTTCCAAAAGGTTAACACCATTTAAGAAACCCAGATAACAGGCAAGACTCTGTAAAAAAGAACCCAAAACTCCAGCACCGAAAAAGAGCTCCCCCTCCACGGACAAATAAACACAGGGAATACGCTTTTCAGAAAGAAGCTCTTCCAGAGAGTCAAACAGTGCACTCTTAATCCTGCGATAGGTTTTACGATGAAGAGGAGAAAAAGCAGTTTCCCAAAAAACGGAATCCCTAAACTCAACCGGGAACTTTACTTGCAAGTCGACCCTGGAGTTTTTGTTTCTCCTTTGTATGAAAAACACCAAACATTTGTCATTCCTATCTACTGCTTCCAGAAAGGTTTCGCCAAATTGCTGCACATCACTAACCCGGAGAAAAAGGTCGTATTCCCCCTGGCTAATCCTTTCAAAAACCGACCTAAATCCATTTGCCAGGTTAAAGGAAAAACTATCTTCTGTTACAAAGAATACCTGGTAGCCATTTTTCAGAAAGGAATGAAAGGCTAAAGCACAGAAAATGGCCGCTTCCTTCCCTACTTCCTGCAGCCACCAAAAACCTTCCTCCAGGTCGTGTACACCTGTTTTTAACCCAGCACAGCAAAGAGGAACATACACCAGCTCACTGTAATGCCAGAAAGAACCCTGTTCCAGCCTGACAGGGAAAAAGGGGCAAAACATCGAACGCGCTATTTCTGCAAAGACACCACGTTCTCTACCAACAAAAGCCTTCTTCCACTCATCAAAGAAAAAAACAAAAGGTAGCAAATCAAGTTCATCGTTTTTTCGCCCCAAAAAAATCAGTAAAATTGATTCATCACCAAGCTCTTCTCGGATTTGGAATACCAGTTCTTCCTGTGTCTCATCAAACAAGAGAAAACGTCCCGAAAGGTCCGGAGCTTTTAATTCCAAAAGATTCCTGACCCACCCACTCACTTCTCTCCTGGCACAAAAGAAAACGCGATCAAAACCTTCGCTAATTACTCTGCAAAAATTAAATAATGGTTCAAGATTTTCTCTTTTTTCCAAAAAAGAAGTAGGATGAACCCTTTGGAAAGCGATAATATCTGCTTTTTCGACCTTTTTCTTCCAAGGATAAGAATCACTACCCCAGATTGTTACGCTGCCCTTTTCAGTGCTTCTTTTGATTAATGGTCTTCCATAAACCATATTTGATGCTGTCGATTAATGCATTCCAGCTTGCTTCAATAATATTAGTCGAAACACCCACTGTACCCCATTCTTTTTCTCCATCTGAGGTTTGGATAAGCACCCGTATCTTAGCAGCAGTACCCTCTTTCTCGCTCAAAACTCGCACTTTATAATCAGTAAGTTTCATTTTCTCGAGGTCAGGGAAGTATGGCTTCAAAGCCTTCCTTAAAGCATTATCGAGAGCATGCACTGGCCCATCTCCTTCAGCTACAGTATGAGCTACCTCGTTCTCAATCTCGATCTTTACAGTAGCTTCAGTAATGGTTTCTCCTTCCTCGCGTTTTTCCACAATAACTCGAAAGCCCTTTAGGTTGAAAAGATCAATGTTTTCACCAAGAGTATTCCTCAAAAGGATTTCAAAGGAAGCATCTGCTCCCTCGTATTGGTAACCATAATTTTCGGCTTCTTTTATTTTCTGAACCAGTTCGAAAAGTCGAGGATCCCGGGGGTCTATTTCAATGCCCATTTCCTTAGCTCTGTGAACTATGTTGCTTCTTCCTGCCTGCTCCGAAACCAGAATTTTGCGACGATTGCCAACGCTTTCTGGAGGAACATGTTCATAGGTTTTTGGGTTTCGCAGCATTGCACTGGCGTGAATACCACCTTTATGGGCGAAAGCACTCCTGCCGACATAAGGATCGTAATCATTGGGTCTCAAATTCGCTATTTCATAAACAAAGTGAGCAACCTCAGTTAATTTCTTCAAGTCCTCTTCATTCAGAGGGCGATAACCCATTTTCAACTGCAAATTAGGCAATACTGAACACAGGTTAGCGTTGCCACAGCGCTCTCCCAAACCGTTAATAGTGCCCTGAACATGAGATACTCCTTTTTTCACGGCAACCAGGGTATTTGCAACCGCTACCCCACTATCATTGTGAGCATGAATTCCCAGGACAACATCTCGAGAACCATTAAAGTAATCCCATACCCTATCGATAATTTCTTCCACTTCAAAAGGAAGAGTACCCCCATTAGTGTCACAAAGAACCAATACCCGAGCACCAGCTTCCCAAGCTACTTTTAGAGTCTTGAGCGCATAATCCGGGTCATCCTTGAATCCATCAAAAAAGTGTTCAGCATCGTAAAGCACTTCAACACCTTTGCCTGCAAGATAACTTACTGTATCATCTATCATCCTGAGATTTTCTTCGAGCGTGGTTTTCAGTGCCTCCTGTACATGTAACGTCCAGGACTTACCAAAGATAGCAACTGCCGGCGTCTCAGCTTCAAGAAGCAATCTCACATTTCTATCTTCTTCAACTTTCACATCGGCCCGCCGAGTGCTTCCAAAAGCACTTACTTTTGCCCTCTTAAAAGAAAGCTTTTTGACTTCCCTAAAAAAAGAAGCATCCTTAGGGTTAGAACCAGGCCATCCACCCTCGATATAATGAATGCCGAGTTCATCAAGTTTTTTCGCTATTTGAAGCTTATCGTAAACCGAAAAGTTAATTCCCTCACCCTGCGAACCGTCTCTCAGGGTAGTGTCATAAACTTCGATCCTCTGCACAAGGCACCACCTTCCAGAAGTAAATCTTTGAACTCCAGGAGATTCTCCACCACCAGATCAGGCTTGCATTCTGCATTTTTTAAGTCCTCCCTGGTGGTCACCCCTGTCAACACCAGAACCGAAAAAAGGCCAAACCTTTTGCCCAGAACAATATCGGTATCCAGGCGATCACCAATAAGCACCGTTTCTTCTTTCTTGAATCCAGTAGCACTGAGCACAAAGTCCATTATAAGTGGAGAGGGCTTTCCCACTATCAACGCTTTTTGCCCAGAGCAGGTCTCAATAGCAGCAACCATAGCACCACAACCTGGAAGAAGACCCTTATCAGTAGGATACGTAGGATCGGGATTGGTTCCTATCAGGCGAGCGCCTTTGGTTAAAAAACGCAGGGCAGAACTCATCTTTGAGAAACTGAATTTCCTATCCATTCCTACCACGACAAAGTCTACTTTTTCCTTAGCGTTACCAGCAACTACTTTCAAGCCACAGCGTTTTATTTCTTCACGAAGGCCTTCTTCTCCTATTACGTAGACTCTACTTTGAGGAAAATTTTGCCCCAGATACTTTGCAGTAACAAAAGCCGAACTGAAAACCTCTTTTGGGGAAGCATTGACGCCCATTTTCTGGAGTTTCTCAGCATACTTTTCTCTGGTCAAGAAAGTGTTGTTAGAAAGAAAAACTACATTATAGCCTTCCTCTTTAAGGAAATTAACAAAGCTAATGTTTTCAGTAAGTGGTCTATCAAGAAGATACAAAACACCATCAAGGTCAAAGATAAAATTCTTAAACTTATAAAGCGAATCCATAACCGCTAAATCCTCCAACTAAAATGAAATCCAGGTCAAAGTATTATAATACATTATTCCAGCTTTGTGGCAAAAAGAAGAGATAAATTCAGAAGTTAAAAGTAGGTATTAATGCTCCAAAAGCCACCTACCTGTGGCTTCATCAGTCACCAATGTGGTTATCCACTGTCCCCTCAGGGCACCAAGGATAGCCTCTTTTTTTTCTTTACCTCCAGCAATAGCTATAACCTTTCTGTTGCCCTCCTTTAATCGTTCAAGTCTTACCGAAATTCTTCTTGCATTGAAAGAGACATCGAGCAAACATCCCCTTATGTCGAAAAAATTACCACATATTCCTCCCACTGCTCCCTTCTCGGTGAGCTCCCTAATCTCTTCCTCTCTCAAGTCTCCTGTCTCTATGAGAAGACTGGTTTCGCTTCGTATTCCTCCTATACCCACCAGCGCAACATCTACCTCTTCTGCCATCCTGAGAGTTTCTCGCACTCCTACTTCTTTCAAAAAGGCCTCTCTTATTGCACTATTTCCTGCAAAAGCAGGAGCAAAAAGATAAACAGCTTCTCCACCCAGCTTATCGGCAAAATTTTTCAAAAGCTCGATGGCCAGAGTTTTCCACTTCACTCCCCCGTATGCTCCCATCATTTGAACCACTCTCACCCCTGGAAGCTCCAACCTTGGCAAATAACGGATGACCTCATAAAGAGTCCTTCCATAAGCTACTCCAACGCTAATATAAGGCACCAGTTTCCCTTTTATATAATCAGCTCCAGCTTGGGCAATCGCTTTAATAACATTTTCGGGAACTTCGCTATAAACTCTGGCCACCACCACATCTTCGAGAGAATACTTTTCCTTAATCTTCTGAGCCAGTGCCTGATCGGCCTCCGCCGGTCTCCTTATTTTTATCTCAACCAAGCCCAACTCCCGGGCTTTTTTGATCAAACGAAAAGCCTTTTGGCGAGATACCCCCAAAATTTTGGCTATTTCACCCTGGTTAAGGCCCGAAATATAATACAGCTCAGCAGCCTTAACCATTGCTTCCAGCTCATCAAACCGGGCTTTTCTTTTCAAATGACTCTTACCCCACTTGTTAAAAATATGATGAATAATCAGGTTAAAGAACCTTCTGGATGGCTTCCTGCAAATTATCTGCCTCCTCTTTTGACAAGGGCAAAAGAGGGCGACGAGGATAAAGACCCTCAAACCCAAACTTATCCATAGCAGCCTTAACACCGGCTACACCAAAACTTCCTGAAACCAGGCTATTTAACTTCATAATCTTACGATGCAGGCTAATCCCTGCTTCAAGATCCCTCTTAACAGCAAGCTCGTAAAGCTGACAACACAAATCCGGAAACACGTTGGCCAGCGATAAAACCCCTCCCACACCACCAAGCACTACAGCCGGGAAGAAAAAGCTGGCCGAACCAGCCAAAACCCAGAAATCCTTACCCTGGGTAGACAAAAGGTAAGAATCGTAATTCCCCTTGGAAGTGTCCTTTACTCCAAAAATGTTAGGATGTTCACTTACCTTAGTGATAACCTTCGTGGAAAGGCACAGACCATTGGCCACTGAAGGGTTGTTATAAAGGAGAACCGGCTTGTCGATCGCTTCTGCAACTTCGGTAAAATAGCCAACCAACATTTCATCTGTCATGCGCTTAGCAAAGAAAGAAGGAGGCATGAGACTTATAAAGTCAACATCCAGACTACATAACTCTTTGGCCAACTTTATACTTTCAAAAGTCGATTCACAGCTTGCCCCAGCAATCACTATTTTCCCCTTGCCTGAAGCCTCCTTTTTTACAAGTTCCACAATTTTTAGCTTCTCTTCAAAAGTTAGACTTCTAAACTCACCATTGGTACCCAGAACAAAATATCCCCTTAATGGAGTTTCATTAAGTTTGGTAATGTTTCTCTGCAAAGCATCAAAGACGATTTCTCCTTTCTCATCGAAAGGAGTTACTATAGGAGCAAAAACGCCCGAAAGCTTATTTTTGATTTCCAAAGACAATTCAATCACTCCCTTTCTTCTGAAAAAACAAATAAATGCCAACCTTTAACAGACAGTCAGGGTTTGAGTAATTTGTTTTCTTACCAAGGGTGGTCCCATAAGCAATCCAAATCCCTGGCATAGCATTGCAAAAGAATTGAATGGTCTCTCCAAGATTTTTACGAAATTCATTAAAGCTCGCTGCCACTATTCCCGCAGTACCCAGAGTAATTGCCAGAACTGAAGAGTTCACTGCACCCATACCTACCGCCTGCACTACTGCATCTCCTCCACCCCCAAAAACTGGGACACCAGGCTCAATTCCCAGTTCTTTGGACACAGATTCAGCAACTACTCCAGTTTTTTCGTGTGATTCCACTGAAAGAGGAAACAGCGAAAAAGGTAATCCCAAAAGCTCAATAAGCTCTGTAGCCCACTTTCTTTCTTTTACGTCAAAGAGACCAGTCCCTGAAGCATCGGTTACACCAGTGGCCAATTCTCCAGTTAGCATGAACCTTATAAAATCCTTCGGACACAAAAATTTATCAGCTCTTTCAAATATCTGAGGCTCGTTTTCTCTAACACACAAAAGTTTTTCCCCAGTATATCCGGGAAGCATTATATTGTTGGTTATCTCCATGAATTTTTCTTTCCCGCCAACCAGGCTGTGAATTTGGTCGCAAAAGGGAGCGCTCCTCTGGTCATTCCAGAGAATACAAGGTCGCAAAACTTTCCCTTGAGCATCCAGGAGCACCAGACCATGCATCTGACCAGTAAGGCCAATACCCTCTATGGAAAAACTCTGTTCTTTTACTTTTGCGGCAACTTCTCGAAAAGTACTCTTAACAGCATTCCACCAATCGAGGGGGTCTTGCTCTGACCAGCCTGGAAAAGGTGTATACACCGGATACTCAGCTGAACTGCTGGCAACTACCTCCCCATGCTCATCAATAGCCAGAGTTTTGCAACTTGAAGTCCCTATATCTATAGCCACAACACAGGGTTCTTTCGACAAATTCATCGCCCTCCATAACTTTCATTTTTCTGCGCAGAGAGCAGATTTATTTCTCTGCGCAGAAAAATGAAAGTCCTTTACTTATAGGTTACTTTAATATGCTTAACCTCAAGATACGACTCTATTCCACCCGGGCCAAGGTCAGTGCCAAAACCGCTTTCCTTCCAACCGGTGTAAGGAGCATAAATTGTGGCCACATCAACATTATTTAACCCAATATTTCCGCATTCAAGACCTAAACAAACCTTGCGAGCAATATTAATATTTGAGGTATACACATAAGCAGCAAGACCGTATCTTGTGGAATTAGCCCAATCAATTACTTCATCAACGCTATTAAAAGGCATTACTCCAACTGCTGGACCAAAAGTTTCTTCCCTCATAATTAGCATTTCATGTGTTGTATCAGCTAAGATAGTAGGTTCAAAGAAATAACCTTTCTTAAAAGCTTCTCCTTCGGGCTTTTTGCCTCCGTGAAGCAACCTGGCTCCTTTCTTTATTGCATCCTCTATGTGTTCTTGAACTTTTTCCAGAGCACTCAAACTTACCATTGGACCCAGGTCCACATCCGGGTCGGCCAAGCCGTTTCCAATTCGCAACTTCCTAGTTCCCTCGACAAAAGCTTCTAAAAACCGCTCATAAATGGAACGCTGCACGTAAATTCGATTGATAGCGTTGCACACCTGTCCCATATTTCGGAAAGATCTCCGCACTGCACCCTTGATTGCTTCATCAAAGTCCGCATCTTCGAACACAATAAGCGGTGACTGCCCTCCTAACTCCAGAGTTACCCTTTTTACCCCCTCCGCACAGTAACTCATAACCTGCTTTCCTGCTTCAGTGGAACCGGTAAAACTTACCTTCTTTACCAAAGGGTGCAAAACCAGTGCTTTGCCAATCACTGACCCAGAACCTGTAATTCCATTGACTACACCTTCGGGAAGTCCTGCTTCAACAAAGCACTCCAAAAACATCAACGGTGAAATTGGTGTTTCCGAAGGAGGCTTAGCCACCACCGTGCACCCTGCAGCCAGAGCCGCACCAACTTTCCAGGAAAGAAGCTGCACAGGGTAGTTCCAAGGAGAAATAGCTGCAACCACACCTGCTGGTTGCTTAATAACCAAGCTTTCGACGTTGCCCTTATTTAAGGGGATAATTTCTCCAAATACTCTCTTCGTACCCTCCGCAAAATACCTGATTACTTCCGCAGAACCTTTAACTTCACTTATACCCTCTTTCAGAGGTTTACCTTCCTCAGCAGTAAGCACCCGTCCAATTTCTTCAGCTTTCTGTTCAATTATATCTGCGGCTTTATGCATGTAACGTGCTCTATCAAAGGGAGTAAGTTTAGACCAGGTTTGAAAAGCTTTATGAGCAGACTTTACAGCTTCCTCTACTTGTTCTTTGGTAGCCCTGGGAACTTCCCCCATTTTTCCTTCAGTAGCTGGGTTGATAACTTCAAGGTATTCCCTGTTAACCGAATCCACAAATTGATTATTAATTATCATCAGTTTTCGAATCATAAAAGCTTATCTCCTGCCTCAATCCACTTTACCAGTTACCCACAAAATAACCAGAGGAAGAATGCCCGTATTGTAGGTAGCATGGAACTTACCTGGTTCAACATAAAAGGCGTCTCCTTCCTGAATTGGAAAACGCTCTTTTTCAATTTCCATTTCTCCGCGCCCACTCAGGATGAAATATACTTCTTCCTGATCATGATGAGCATGACCAGTAGTTTTACCATCAGGATAGACAATGGTATATCCCAGCTTCAGGCGCTGAGAGGGAGAATTCTCCGGGTCTATCAACCAGTAAGTATCTCTCAGGGTTTCTCCTTTTTTATCTTTCGCGAAATACCGAAAAGACCGACCACTAGTATCCGGTTCTACATTATTGATGTTAACCTTATACGCCATCACAGCATCTACTCCCCTCTGTTCATTAGTTCCCAAAAGCTCTATGGTTTCTCCACGCGAACTATCGGGAAATCCTCAACAAAAATGTGAACCCCGGGGTAGGAAAATACAGCCACACCCTTTCACCTTCTTGATAGTGCTCCCGGGCTGCAACTACCGCTTTTACCTCACTTCTTGGCTGGTCATCAAGAGAAACAGTAAGTATCACCTTATCTCCCTAAAATTCAAGTATCTTTGCCGTTCCTGAAACAGAATTAGCTGCCTTCCTTTCCCTGGAAACCTCAATTTGCTGAGGACGGACACCCAACTCCACCTGAGAATCTACATATTTCGATTCCACTTCACCTTCAAAGGTGAAGTGGAATTCTTCCGTTTCACCAGGAATCACTATTTGATTGGTTCCTTTTACCAAGGCAGGAATAAAGTTCATAGCCGGCTCACCAACAAAATAAGCTACAAACTTATTAGCAGGATAATTCCAGATTTCTTCCACAGTTTCAATCTGTTGTAGTTCTCCCTGGTGAATTATCAACATATGATTGCAAAGAGCAATGGCTTCTGCTTGATCGTGAGTTACATAAATTGTAGTAAGCCCCAATTCATCATGAAGATGTCGAATACGAGCGCAGATTGCGTGACGTACCTGTTGGTCCATGTGGTCACTTCAAGAAACCCAGAAAAAACTAATTCTGGACTTTTACCACTAACCTCCCCTTCAGATTTCCTTCCCTTAACATCTGAAAGCCAAAATTAAGTTCTTCAAGCTCTATCACATTACCAATTACAGGACGCACTTTCCCTTCTAAGACCAGCTTCAAGCACTCTTCAATGTCTTGCTTCCCAGCGGCTCTGGTGCTTAAGATGTCTATCTCGAACAAATGCGCCCTTAAAGCATCAAACTTAACTTGTGGACTGTAAGCCACTAATACCAGTCGACTTCCTCTCCCAAGGACTCTAAAGCTCTGCTCTACGCTTGACTCACTACAAACAAACTCGACTACACAATTTACACCTCTTCCCAAGGTGTATTCAAAAACTCTGTCAGGCAAATACTCATTATTTGCATCCAAAACTAAATCGGCCCCGCATTCTTTCATAAGTTCAAGCTTTTTTTCCGAAACATCAACACCAATGACCCTTGCCCCCAACCACTTGGCAATCTGGATTGCATGAAGCCCAAGTCCTCCTCCACCACCCATCATTAAAACCACATCGCTGTCCTTAACCCTGGCACGTGTTACTAAAGCATGGTAGCAAGTTGCTATCGCATCAGGTACAACAGCAGCTTGAATAAACGATATCTTCTCTGGTTTATGAATAAGGCACTTTTGGGGCACCGCCACATACTCGGCAAAACCACCATCACGTTCAAAGCCCATTCTACCCTCAAAGTTTTCACATATAGTGTAGCGACCAGCTCTGCAAAAAGAACACGAGCCACATGGTATATAAAAGGAAATAACCACCTCATCACCAACTTCAAAATCAACAACGTTTTCCCCAATAGCTACAACCTCACCTGCAATTTCGTGTCCAGGTATCAGAGGAAGTGTTTTAGTGGGAACCTTGCCTTCCCAAATCTTTAAATCAGTACCACAAACACCAGCAGCCCTGACCTTCACCAATACTTCATCCTTGCCAAAATCAGGTATTTCTACTTCTCTCAAAATCAAGGGTTTTCCGTACTCCTCTAAAACCATTGCTTTCATTCTTCCAAAACCCTCGCACGCATATTATTTTCTCAGATACTTGCTTCCATAAAGACCCGTAGGTCTTATCAGAAGTACTACCAGCATCAGCATAAAAGGCGCTATGTGGGCCAGGGGACCCCAGATTAATGAGCCAAAGGAAACAATTTGTCCCACGATAAAAGAGGAAACCAGCGTACCTTTTATACTTCCTAAGCCTCCAATAATTACCACCATAAACGCAAAAGCGGTGATGCTTAGGCCCATATCAGGCACGACCATGACCATGGGGGTATGCAGGCCTCCTGCCAGAGCTGACAGAGAAGCAGCAAGGATGAATGTCATAGCAAATAATTTATATATATTGATGCCAAGTGCTTCTACCTTTTCCATGTCATCGATACCAGCTCTAATTGCCGTGCCAACCACAGTCTTGTTAAGAAAATACCAAACCCCAAAATAAACAGCTGCAGCAAGAAAAATAACAAACACTCTATAACCAGGTATCTCTGTTCCCAAAACCGCGAGAGCACCTCCAATCGGTGCCTTGACAGGCTTTGGTTCTAATCCCCAAATGTACTTGATCAAACCAACGCCCGCCAAATTAATACCAAAAGAAAGAATCATAGAGAACATAATTGATTTTTCATAAATACGTCTATAAATGGAACGCTCAACCAATCCAGAAGCAAACGCAACTACTACCATGCCAATTAAAATCCCTAACCAGAAATTACCAGTAGCTGCAACCACCGTATAAGCAAGATGAGCACCCAAAGAGTAGTAAAAAAACTGATCAAGGCTTATTATTCTCATTAGACCATAACACATAGAAAGACCAACTGTAAGCAAAAAATAGACGCTTGCCATACTTAAGCCCAGTACAAAGGCTGATATAATCAACTGCAAATCCATCGCCATCATACTCCCCCATCGACAGATTTCAAACTTTGATTATCAACGTACTTCTTTCTTAAAAGCTTGCCAAAAAGATCCCCTAAAAAGTTGACAACACCCTTTTCTCCACCAAGCATTATAGCCACAAGCAATAAGCCAACCATCAGCTCCCAATAAGATATCACCTGGCTGGCAATATCTTTCAACCCGGTAAGGATGAAAATGCCAGCAATGGGTCCAAACAGCGTTCCAGCACCACCAAGCATAGACATAGCAACTGGTTCGATTGCTCTACTCACATCAGAAATTTCCGCCGACACAAAACCGAGATAAATAGCATATAGGGCTCCAGCCATTGCCGTAGTAGTATTGGCTATGACAAAGCCAAGCCATTTCACTTTAAAAGTGTTGTATCCCAAAAACCTCAATTTTTCTTCGTTGGTCTTAACAGCAAGACAAGCCGCTCCAAAGACTGAACGGTTCATCAGATAATCAAATAAAATCCATATTCCTATAGCTACAAGGAAGGAAAAAATAAAGACACCCTTAGTCGTGCTTAAATCCAATACTGGTGTTGAATCCATTCTACCCAAAAACCACAAACCGTTGTCACCATGAGTATAGTTAACAAGCAATTTTTGAAACAGAAAGAAACTGATTGCACAAAAAGCTAAGTTAGAAAGCGTAAAGTAAGAACTACTCAATCTAACCAGAAAAGCACCCATGACAGCACTAATGGCTAAACCCATAAAAATACCAGCCAAAACACCAAGGTAGGGATTAGTACCCAAATAATAAAGATAAAAAGCAGTTCCATAAGCTCCAAACGCGAGGTATGCTGGTTGGCCAAAAGAAACAAGCCCCATCCTACCGATTAGGAAACTACAACCCATTACATATACACTGCCAATTACGACTTCTATAATAAAAGACTGGGGCAAAAAATATTTAAGCAAGTACAATACACCGAAAACCACAAATATCGCTACCCAACTTTTAAGAATTTTTATCATCTTCGTTTCTCCTCCAAAAAACACATAAATTCAAACTCAACAATTCATAGATAACAACTATAGGCAGCTTCCTTGATTGATTGTTCATCTTTTATCTCAGAAACTATTCTTCCCTCTTTGACAGCATATACTCGCTGAGCGATCTTGGAAACAAAAGAAAGATTCTGGTCGACTATAATCAGGGCGCTCGCTTTACTGAGCTCGCAAAAAACTGCTGCCAGATCATTAACAATACCTGGAGCCAAACCTTCAGTAGGTTCATCAATCAAAAGCACTTTAGGATTTCCCAAAATGGCTCTTCCAATCATCAGCATCTGCTTTTCTCCACCACTTAGATTAGCCCCTTTTCTATTAATCAAACTCTTAAGCTTTGGGAAGTATTCAAAAACCCTGTCCCAGTTGTAGTCACCAGTTGCGTAGCTCGAAAGCTCTAAGTTTTCCTTAACCGTCAAATCTTGAAAAACTCCCTTATCCTGATGTACATACTTCAGTCCAAGTCTGGCGATTTCAAAAGGCCTTTTTCCAACAATGTTCATACCATCGTACACAATGGTGCCTCTGGTAGGCTTGACAAAACCTGCTATACATTTAAGCAAGGTGGTTTTGCCTGCACCATTTCTACCCACAATCGCTACCCGCTCTCTGGATTTAAGTTTCAGACAAATATCAAAAAGAACTTTCGATTCACCATACGAGGCATCAACATTATCTACTTGTAAAATTACATTATTTTCAGAAATCTTCATATCAATCCACCTTTTAATCTTAAAAGTTCTCCTAACTTACTCCTCAACTCGCCAATAATCCCTGCGAACACGAGGATCTTCCAGAACTTCATCAATTCTTCCCGTAGCAATTATCTCGCCTTCAACCATAACCCCCACTCGTTCCACTAAATCTCGGATTTTAGAAATCTTATGTTCAACAATCACTATTGTCTGCTTGTGAGCATGTTCTTTTAAAACTGCCAAAACCTCGTCAATTTCCGCTTCACTTAATCCCGCAAAAGGTTCATCAAGCAATAACACCTCAGAATCAGTTATTAAGGCCATACTTATTTCCAAAATTCTTTTTTCACCTAAAGAAATCTCGCCAGTACGGCGGTTAGCAATTTTTCTTAGACCAAAGGTGTCTAAACAACTTTCTATCTTTTCGGAAACCACGCTGTCCAAACGAGATAAACACATATTTAAAAGAGAAGAAGGACAATGAATTTTATAATAAGCCATCTTAAGATTATCAATCACCTTAAGCTCATCGAAGGTAGAGGTAAGCTGAAAAGTTCTTGAGATACCCAATTTAACGCGCTGCTCGGGTTTGAGTCTTGTAATATCCTTAGCTTTGTAATACACCTTCCCCTCATCAGGTATAAGGTTACCAGTTAAGATGTTAAAGAGCGTGGTTTTGCCTGCGCCATTGGATCCGATTAATCCCACAATCTCCTTTTCTCTAATCTCAAAAGTCACGTTCTTTACAGCAACTAACTCACCAAATTTTTTAGTGACAGCATCAGCTTTTAAAATTACTCTCGGTGCATCCACGGTGAAAACCTCTCTCTCCTGTAACTTTAAGAAATCCTGCCTGCCAGAGGGAAAATCTCTCTGGCAGGCAGGAAGGAAAAGTCTTTAATAACCTAAATAATCAAGTGGTGGATATACTTCCTCGCCGCCCAAAGCAGTAACAACTTCGAAGAGATCCCATTCACCAGCCTGTTCATCCGCGCCTTTTCCTTTCACCAAGAAACCAGCATATTTGTAAATTGGTTCATGGTCTATTCTCCAGGTAGCTGGTCCCTTAACACATACAAAGTCTGGATTTTCCATGATAGCCTTTTGAATGTCTTTTGGATCGAAGCTTCCCGCTTTTTCCACAGCTTCAAAAAGTTGTTTGGTAGCTATATAAGCAATGGTTGCATATGCATCAGGAGGTGTACCATATTTTTCTTCATATCGTTTGGTATATTCTGCGGCCATCTTAGCTACTTCCTGATCCTCAAAATCACTCAGGTCATAGTAAAAGAAGTGCATAGCATACAAGCCTTTTCTGGCTTCTGGCGAAAGACCTTTAGCCACAACGTTTGTAATAAAAGCGTTAAAAATAACCATTTTGTCGTAAAGACCCATATCATAGCTCTGCTTAAGCAAAGCTATTGCGTCACCACCAAACTGTGCAGATATAAACACTTCCGGGTTAGCTGCTTTAACTTTTTCCAAAATAGTTGTAAAATCACTGGTTCCAACAGCTACTTCGTCACTACCTATGATGGTTCCACCATATTTTTCACAAGCAGCTTCCAAACCACTCTTGATATTCCATCCCCAAGCATCGGATCTGCCTAAGAAAAATATCTTTTTCTTGCCAAGCACATTGATTGCAGCATAGCCAGCCATATAACCCACCGTCCAAGGAGTATATCCAGCAGCAAAAGTACAATCCGCGAGTGAACCCTTCTTAAAAGAATCTACAGGCGCAACATTAACAGGGAAATAGGGGAAAGGGTCCTTCTTGCATAACTCATTAATTGCCAGTGCCACAGGAGCCCAGGTTTGGCCCACTACAGCATGTGCACCCTGCTCTTTAAGATACCTAAATCTTCTAACACCCACATTTATATTTGCTTCGTCATCCATGACTATTGCTTCAACCATAACTTTACCCCAAGGCATATTTAGTCCGCCTTTTTCGTTTACTTCATCAACCGCTAACAATGCTCCTTCTTCTTGGGTTTTCGCAACAGCAGCAAAAGTTCCCGTTAAGGGCAAAAGTACACCAAGCTTGAATGTTTTTGGCTGCTTTGCAGCCATTCCTAAACCAGCAAATAAGCCTACCACCATCGCAATAACAAGGGTTCCTAATAATATCCGCCTCAAGAGTTTCATTTCCTCTTCCTCCTTTCAACTGGTGGTACATTTTTCCAAACACCAACACAACAATTAAAAACCCAAACCAACCTAAACCACAATCCTACAAGCTAAATCAGCTAAATCAACTAACTCAACTAACACAGCCCGCTTCGCCAACCACCTCCTTTTTAATCTCTTTAACGTCAGGCACTGCTACTCTTGGGGATGGATAATAACTTTCAGTGCGCCATCAATCCTGTTAATGAATACATCGAAGGCCTGGTTAATCTGTGCCAGGGGAAAACGATGGGTTATAAGTGGTCTTAAGTCTATTTTGCCCTGTGCCATTAAAGAAAGAGCTCTGCCTACATTTCGACGACCTTCGCCGCGAACAGTATACAATTGAATATGTCTTTTCACGGCTCTTGACATATGAACGGTAATAGGATCCTTATAGAAAGCGACCATGACAACCTTCCCACCTGCTTTGACTAAATCAAACGCCATATCCAAGGATGATACCGCACCTGCTGCATCAAATACCACATCAGCTCCAATTCCACCTGTTATCTCCTTAACGAGAGCAACGGGATCCTCTCCAACTTTAATATTCACTGTGTAGTCGGCGCCCATCCTTTCCCCAAGTGACAACCTGTTTTCTCGAGTACCTACTAAAACCACTTTCTCCGCACCCAACGCCTTGCCAACCTGTACCAAAGCTAATCCTATGGGTCCTGGACCAATTACGACTATTGTGTCTCCAGGAACATAACCGCCAAAAATGTCAAAAGCATACAAAGCACAACCCGCAGTTGTAGCAAGAGAAGCGTGATCAAAAGAAACACTATCAGGAATTCTGTAGAGAGTATTAATATGATTAACTGTATACTCTGCGAACCCTCCGTCTACAGTAAGACCTCCAGCTGCATGGCCTTTGTCTTTCCGGCCATAATTAAGACAAGCCGTATAATTCCCCATTATGCAGTTTTGACATTTCCCACATCCTTTATGAACCTCTACAGCCACCCGGTCTCCAATCTTGAACTCATCCACATTGTTACCCAGACCAACAACAACACCTGCATACTCGTGTCCCATTACAAAGTGTTCCCCAAAGGGAGGCTGCCCAGGTAAACCGTGATCTCTCACTTCAACATCCGTTCCACAAATACCACAAGCTTCAACCCGAATTAAAACCTCTTCAGGAGCTGGTTTCGGAACATTAATCTCTTTAACTTCTATTTTTCCTTTAGCCACCAGGCAAGCAGCTCTCATTTTTTCAGGTACTTTCAACTTCCGACCCCTCCTTTCGTCTCTTCAAATTCCGCCACTTTTCCATCTTCAAAACCTCCGGATTTGCAATATTATCTGGTATATAGCCTTCGAGAAGGGTTAGCACCCTTCGCACAGCCTCGGTAGCCATTCTAACAACACATTCTTTAGTCAAAGCAGCTGCATGTGGAGTAAGGATCACATTATCCATCGTCAAAAGAGGGTTATCGGGCGCAGGGGGCTCGCTCTCGAAAACATCCAAACCAGCACCTCTAATTACCTTTTCTTTCAAGGCTTTAATAAGGTCCTGTTCATTAACAACCCCACCACGAGAAACATTAACTAAGTAAGCTTCCGGTTTCATTAATTTTAGTTCTTTCCAGGAAATCATGTTCCGCGTAGTATCGTTAAGCGGCACGTGAATGGAAACGACGTCCGAAGTGCGAAGCAACTCTTCAATGTTGACAAAATCAACAAAATCGCAAAACCGTTCTTTTAGGTCCTCCGACAAGAAAGGATCATATGCTAAAACTCTGGTCCCAGATATTACATAAAAGTTTTTCGCCAACGCTTGACCGATGCGTCCAAAACCGACGATGCCGAGTTTTTTACCCGCAACATCCTGAGGGTAATTCTTATACCTAATTCCGAAATTACCCCTTCTAACTTCACCATCCAGAAGAAAAAGCTGTTTAAATAAAGCCAGAATTAAGGATAAAGCATGCTCAGCAACAGTTGTTGCATTAACACCCAAGCTTGAAGTTACAATAACACCCTTTTTTGTAGCCGCCTTGAGGTCCACATTGTCAACGCCAGCACCCGTTCTTGAAATAATCCATAAATCCTCAGCCTGTTCCAATAGGTCTTCAGTAAGAGCTATACCTGTTCTCAAAATTATTGCCCTCGCCTTCCTAATTAAAGGAGCAACCACCGCAGGCTCCGGTTTAGGAGCAATCTTCACAGATAATCCGGCATCTTTCAAGATTTTTAATGCTTCTTCTTCAATAGGTTGAGGAAGCAACACATACCATTCTTCTTGTGCCATCCTACATCCCTTCTTAAAAGGTTTTTAAAATCAAAAATCCACTATCTCAAATATCGTCCTCCACAAACATCCAAAGTAATCCCCGTGATATAGCTTGCATCATCAGAAGCCAGAAAAACTACAGCCTTGGCAACCTCCTCAGGAGTACTCAACCTTCGCAAGGGTATTTGAGCAAGTATCCTCTGTCGCTCCTCTTCACTTTTGCTTTCCCACAAAGATTTTACTCGCTCTCCAGTCAAGGTTACCGTGGGCGCAACTGCATTGACCCTAATACCAAAAGGACCCCAGTCATAAGCGAGCTGTCGCGTAAGCCCCTCCACACCAGCTTTAGCAGCAGTATAATGAACACCAGCCAGGGAAGCCCTCCAGTGACCAGCAAGAGCTGACATGTTAACAATAGCACCTTTACGATTCTTAACCATGACAGGAATCACAGCTTGACAAGCAAAAAAAGTGCCCTTCAAATTAACACCAATAACCAGGTCCCAGTGCTCTTCTTGAATCTCCTCAAGTTTATGTGGTGTATGCAAAGCACCACCGGCATTGTTAACCAAAATATCAATAGTTCCCCACTTTTCGCAAAGTTCATTCACCATTTCTTGAACTTCCACCTTTTTTGTAACATCAGCTTTTTTGCCCACAACACAGCCCGGGAATTCCCTGTTTAGTTTCTCCACTGCTTCATCAATAAGCTCTTTTTTAACATCATTAACCATCACCCTTGCTCCTTCTTCAAGCAAGCAATGAGTTATGACGTAACCCATACCCTGCGCCGCACCCGTTACCAGAGCCACCTTACCGTCGAGTTTGCCCATCGAAAAACATAACCTCCTCCAAAAACGGAGCCTGGAACAAGCTCCCAGGCTCCGTTTAAATAGCATTTAGGCTCTATTGTTGAAATGGCGTTTCTCAAGAGGAACCACTATGTCAAATTTCTTGACTTCCTCAAGGAATTTGGCCAAAGCCTCACCCGCAATTTCAAAATACTTCAAGCCCTTCTCTTTGCTGGCTCTGAGGGGGTTACCAATTGTAGCGGTATCCGAATATTCATGGTGTTCCATGGGAACCCAGATATTTTCTGAACCCAAGAAGGTCACAAAACCAGAACCATCATGTTTACTAAATGCAGGCCCCATCCAGCGAGGGGCATGAGCTCGGTCAGGCTTTGCCTTACTCATGTCTACCGTTCCTTCGTCAGCTGCCCAGGCGGTGCTGGTTTCTATTTCTCCAGCATGCCAACCAGGCGTTTCCTCGGGAGGACCATCAACGATATCCTTGAGAAGAGAATAAGTCCTTTCAGTAGGCGTTTTATACCAACAAACAAAACAGCCGGTTTCATACCGTATTCTCCTCAAAACATCATCAATAACCTTGGAATTACTACCGTGATGACTCACAAAAACTATCTTATTAAAACCATGATATATCATGCTTTTAGCCAACTCATAAACAATCCGTCTATAGGTATCTCCCGAAAAAGTCAGCGTCCCAGTACCCTGACCAACTTCACCCATGTGGTGGGGAGAATAACCTACAGGGATAAGCGGGGTATAACAAGTCTGCGCTAACTCAGCAGCTCTTTTAACTACTCCCATGGTGGTTAAGCTATCAGTGCCTAAAGGACAATGTGCGCCATGCTTTTCTGTAGAACCCATGGGTATCATAATTACATCGTTCTTTTTGAGATACGCTGCTACCTCGTCATAACCCATTTCGGAAATGTCCCAGGTTTTCTTTCTTGGCATTTACAAATCCTCCCTTCGTTCTGATTAAAAATACGCTTTTTGCTTCTTACTTATTAGATAAAAACCCAAATTCCTTAAGTTCTGCCTCCAGAACTTTCCTCGCTTCTCCACTAAGCGGTTTAAGAGGACGGCGAGGATCACCGCCTATATATCCAACAATATTCATAGCTGCTTTTACAGCCGCTACCCCACCAAAACCAGAAACTTTTTTATTCAAGGCTACAAGTTTCTTGTTGAGTTCTTGCGCTCTTTCAACATCACCAGTTCTAAAAGCCTCATAAAGCTCGACGCATTTATTAGGAAACACATTGGCCAGAGAAAGAACTCCTCCTGTCCCACCAGCCAGAAGCAAATCGAGAAAGAAATTAGCTGACCCAGCTAATACATAAAATTCTTTTCCTTCCGAAGCCTTGATATAACTCTCGAAATTACCTGAAGAGCTGTCTTTCATTCCAACCACATTAGGATGCTCAGAAACCTTTTCAACAACATAAGGACTGACTAAAACGTCGGCTGCAACCGAAGGATTGTTATACAACATGACCGGCACTGGTGAAACATCTGCTACCTCCAGGACGTAACCAATTAAGGCCTCATCGTCCATATACTTCCTGAAAAAGTGTGGCATAAGAAGACTTACCATAGAGACCCCAATTCTTGCAGCTTCTAAAGTGAGTTCTATGGTTTCTCGAGTACTTTCGGCACCCGTTCCGGCTATAATGGTCTTATCAGGTGCAGCATGCTTAACAACATTTTCAAGAACCAATAACTTTTCTTTCGTAGAAAGCGATTTAAATTCCCCGTTAGTACCCAAAACAAGATAGCCCCTCAAACCTGTGTTGTTTAAACTTTTAATATTGCTTATTAAAGCGTGATACAAAATTTCATCATTTCGAAAAGGAGTAACCACTGGGGCAAAGACTCCAGAAAGCTGCTCCTTTAAAGGACTATTAACCATTTTTAAACCTCTCCTTCACTCAGCCTTTTCTAACATGTCAACAAAGTTGCTTACAACAACATCAATAAACTCACTGTCATTTATGTGAGCGTCTATTTCTTCGAGCGGTATGGACTTATTAAGGTTATTTTTGAGAGTCTCAATAAATGCCGTATTACCTTCTGGATCCCATAGCTCGAGGCCTTCTCGATTGTGGTACGAAAAACCTCGTAAAGGCAAAAAAACCTTAACAGGACTACTGATACGATTTATCTTATCCGCCAAAAGTTTCGCTACTGCTATCATTTCATCAATTGAGAGCCTTACCAGAGTCAAAGTGGGATTATGAACTACGTGTTGTCTTTTCTTCAAATCTAAGGGAAGAGAGTCCAGTGGCCCCCTTACAGAGTAATCGATACTGCCAGGAGCAATAACCTGGGGCAAACCCATTTTTGAAGCTGATTCAAGACGAAAATCCTTAATCGCGGCATGTAATCCACCAACAACCCAATCAGCTAACTCGTGCAAATTGATATCCATTACCCCGTCAAAAAGCCCTTCCTGTATCAACTCCTCCATCGCAATACCGCCAGTCCCGTTCTGGTGAAACGCAACAACCTGAAAGTTTTTTTCCTCAAGTAGCTTTTTCGCACGTAAAGCTCCCACTGTGGTCGTACCCAACATGGACATCGCCACAACTTTCTGTTTTCGCTCCTGTGATGTTCCCGAAACGAATTCTCTTACCATCCCACAGATTGCTGCAGCTGCAACCCGTAAAACTCTAATGGTCAGCACATTCAGGCCCTGCATGTCAGCTACGGAATGCATCATAACCACGTCTTTAGTTCCCACAAAAGGCCCGAAAGTGGTTTTTCCACATGCAATAGTAGAAACCATGAACTTAGGTACTCCAAAAGGGAGTTCTCGCATAACAGAAGTAGCTATATTAGTACCCTGAGCTCCTCCAATACCTATAACTCCTACAAATTCTCCCTGGTCATACAACTTTCGAGCCAATCTCCTGGCACCCAGAATCATAGCCTCTATGCATTTGCCTTTATTCCCACTTTTGAGTAATTCGTCGATGGATGTGCCAGCAGCAAAAGCGACTTCTTCTCTTGTAATATTGGGCTTGATATTACGTGGAGGAGTTAAAATACCAACATCCATCAACATGACTTCTGCACCATTTTCTTTTATTGCTTTACAAAGATAAGTAGCTTCCTGTTCCTTTGTATCTAAAGTAGCAACCACTAAAACTCTTGGTAGATTCTTTTCTTTACCCAGTTTGAACTCCTCCTCCCCTACTCAAACTTTTCTTATAACCTTAGCGAAGCTAAAACCTGCTTCGCTATGTTTTCCGCGTAAAGGCCGTTTTTCTTCAACAAGTACTCCCGCTTTCCCGCAAAACCAAAATTACTGGATATACCAAATTTCAAAAGCTTAGACGGTGCAACCCCCAATTTGTGAAAGGTCCTCAGCAAATTATCGCCCAGACCCCCAACCAGCGAATGCTCTTCAATGCTAACTACCAATTTAGAATTGCTAACAATGTTTTCAATCATTTCTTTGGCAAGGGGTTTTACAAAACGAGCATTAAAAACAGAGACCTTATACCCTTCATTTTCCAGAATCTCAGCAACTTCTAACCCTACTTTCACCAACTGACCCAGAGCAATAATGGTCACCTCAGAAGCGCCAAATTCTTCCCCAAAAAGAGGCTCCAAACACCCCACTTCAACCGGTCGATGCTTACCCTCGAAACCCCATTCCTCGCCACGAGTTCCGAATCTAAGGTAAACAGGCCCTTCCCACTCCCCAAAAAGATATTTGCTCATCAAAAATGCATCTTCATAGTCACAGGCCTCGGCAATCACGATGTTATCGAGAGAAGAAAGAATGGCTATGTCTTCTAAGGCCTGATGAGTAAAACCTGCATATTGAGGAGAAAACCCAGTATCGGTGCCACATATTTTCACGTTAAGTGACCACTTGCAAATGTCAGTACGAATTTGCTCAAAAGCACGCATGGTCAAAAAGGTAGCATACCCGGAAATCACAGGTATTATGCCCTGCAAAGCAAGTCCAGCACAAACGCTCATTCCCGTTTGTTCGCAAATTCCACATTCTATAAGTCTTTCGGGATAGCGATTTCTAACTTTTTTAAAACGAGAAGCTGAGTCTACTGAAACGCAAACTATTTCTTTTTTGCCAACCTCTATAAGCTCAAGCAAAGCATCCTGAAAAGCTTCTCTTCTATTCACCAAAAGAACCCTCCAAATATTCTCCCACCGCGCTTTCCGGCACACTACAGTAATGAGATTCAACCTTATTTTCGAGTTCACTAATTCCCTTGCCCTTTACGGTTTTTGCCACCACAGCTAAGGGTTTATTTCCCCTATAACTTTTTGCCCTCAAGAAGAGGTTCCACAACGATTCAAGATCATGACCGTCTACCGTTTCTACCAACCAACCAAAGGCTTTTAACTTTTCAGCAAGGGGGTCTAAAGGGTGCAATTCTTCAGTAAACCCGGAAAGTTGCAGATAATTGCGGTCTATTATGAGCACCAGGTTATCCAGCTGGTAGCGAAGGGCAACAGGAAGGCATTCCCAGTTAGTTCCTTCGTTAAATTCTCCATCACCAGCAAGAACCCACACTTTATGGCTCAACCCTCTCATTTTCATAGCCAGCGCCAGACCAATCCCGATGCCCAAACCATGACCCAGAGAACCGGTAGCTGCATCAATGCCCGGTACTCCAAGCTCAGGATGAATACCCAAGAGAGTTTCTTCTTGGCAGCAGTACTCTTCAAAAAGAGATTCAGGCAAAAAACCTTTTTCAGCAAGAACTGAATAAAGAGTTAGCGCCGCATGCCCCTTAGAAAGAACAAACTGGTCTCTTTGCCTTGAGTGAAGATTTTCATCGCTAACATTCAGGATACCATTGTAAAGACAGGTAAGTATTTCCACTATTGAAAGTGAGCCACCAATGTGGCTCACCCCTGCCTTACAGGTAGCTTGAACGATCCGCTTGCGTATGCGAGAAGCAAACTTTTCCAGTTCTTCTTTTTGTATCATGACCTTTCTAACAATAGCTCGATTATTTAGTAAAGATTTCTTCAATTTTGCTCATGGCATCTGAAAAGGAGCGGAGATTGTTGATCTGAGCACCCGAAGCCTCTATCTCATCCATAGAAAAGCCCTGGGCATCCCAAGTTCTGCGCACAAAATCCAGCTTATTCAACTTTCCTTCAACTTCATCGGGCATTTCCAACTCAAAATCTCTCACTACTTCCTCATCGAGGAGGGTTATTCCCCAGGTAATGGCGTCAGGATTCATGGTGATCACAATTGGCAAGCGAGAAAGTGCTTTCAGGTGTAGGTAATCTTCGCCAGGACCTTTTCTGGTTGAGCAAACGAGCACCTTGGTAGGACTTTGCAGCTTTTCTACTTCCTCTACTGCCCTTTGGACCATACGAATACCAAACCAGCGTAGATCAAGCTCGGAAAGCTCGATTCCCTTGCTCTTCGCTTCTTCAAAAAGTTCTGGAGATTCTTCCCACCTTCCGCTCATCATGGTAATTACTGACCTCCAGCCACTATAATCTACCCCTCGCAGTAAACCTCTCTGATATCCCCGCTTAACCGCCTGAGCAACCTGGTACACCTGAGGAGTGCAGAAGCAAGAAGTGGCATTGGTAGGAATACCCAGTTCGGTCAAAAACTCAATCACTTTCAAACCCGTTTTGGTGGCAGGAATTTTGATCATCACATTGGGGCCTATTTTAGAGAGCTGAAGTGCTTGGAGCTTCATTATTTCTTCATCTTTACTATAGCGAGGGTCCACCTGTACACAAACAAAACCATATTTTCTACTCCTACGGTAGAAATTAGAGAGAAACTTATCCACACCGAGTTTTCCTGTCATCCAGTAAAGATCAAACCAGGAAAACTGTTCACCAGTGTTTATCTTTGCCTGCTCGCTTTTTTCTTTGAGATAGGAAACCACGCCAGGGAAACTCTGGAGGAACTTAAGAGTTAGGGGGGGATTGGTGGTCACACCATCAAAAAAGAAAGTGCCAGCCTCATTATGGGACATCCATCTATGAAGGTGAGCAATGGTTTCCTCGTTAGCTCCATTTTCAGCAAGGTTAGAGAGGAATTTGCGGTAAAAACCAGGGTGTGCATCCCACCATATTTCCAGATCGGGGTTGTTCTTTTTGAGTAGCTCCAGCACCTGAGGACGTATTTCCTGGGTCTTTAAAGAAGACATGATAATTTTGCCTCCTTAAGTGAAAAATTTATCATGTTAAATTTCTTAAACATTTTAGAAGATCTTTTTTAACAGGTCAAGAGAAAAAATTCACGACAAAACTAAATTTCACGCATTCTTGTCCAAGAGTTCGAAAATTCACTAAAATTGCCTTCACCACCGTGTTGCCCTGAAACAGGGCTTTTTTCTTGACTAAAGACAAAGGGTGATATACAATGTTCTCAATTACTATTTCTATAGTTTTAGTAGAATTAAAATCTTAAGGGGGATTTCCCATGATTTACCTTGATTACAATGCAACTACCCCCTGTGATCCCAGGGTTAAAGAAGCAATGCTACCCTATCTGGAAGCACAATTTGCTAACCCCTCTTCTCTTCACACTCCTGGACAAACCGTTAGAAAGGCTATTGAAGAGTCCCGAAAAAAAATTGCCGAACTAATCAATGCTCAGCCAGAAGAAATTGTCTTTACTTCCGGGGGAACTGAAGCCAACAATCTGGCTATCAAGGGAATTGCTTACAAAAAAAAGAAAGGGCACATTATCACTTCTTCTATAGAACATCCAGCAGTACTGAGAGTGTGCAAAGCGTTACAAAAAGAAGGTTTCCAGGTCACTTTTTTACCGGTGAACCATCAGGGAGTGGTTGACCCTGAAGATGTACGCAAAGCCATAAACAAAGATACCACCTTAATTTCCATAATGCATGTTAATAACGAAACCGGCGCCATCCAACCTATCAAAGAAATTGCTAAAATCAGTAAAGAGTATGAAATACCTTTTCACGCTGATTGCGTGCAGAGCATAGGCAAAATCCCTGTCGACCTTAAAAAAATAGGAGTAAATCTCGCTTCCGCCTCGGCCCATAAATTTTATGGTCCCAAGGGAGTGGGATTTCTGTACATAGAAAGAGGAATCAAGCTGGCTCCGCAAATTATAGGTGGACATCAGGAACGAGGGTTAAGAGGAGGCACCGAAAACGTCCCCGGCATAGTAGGATTGGGGGAAGCTGCAGCTATTGCTCGTAAAGAGATGCAAGAAGAAATTTCTAAAATAGAAGCACTTAGAAACACGCTGGAAAAGGGCATCAAAGAGCGCATACCAGAAATCAAAATCGTTTCTGAAAATGCGGCGCGTATTCATAACACCTCGCTGGTTCTTGTAAAATATGTGGAAGGCGAATCCATGCTCCTGAGCCTCGACCTGGAAGGAATATGTGCATCCAGTGGTTCAGCCTGTACTTCTGGCTCTCTGGAACCTTCACATGTTCTTTTAGCTTGCGGAATACCACCTGAAGAAGCTCACGGTTCTTTGCGATTTAGCCTTGGAAAATATACCACCAAAGAGGAAATTAAAACCGTGCTTGAAGTGTTTCCTAAAATAGTGGAAAGGTTAAGGAGCTTTTCTCCCTTTAAAATTTGAAAAAGAGGTTGAGTAAAATGTACAGCGAAAAAGTTATGGACCATTTTCGCAATCCGCGCAATGTGGGCAGGATTGAAAATGCAGATGGGGTAGGACAGGTTGGAAATCCCATTTGTGGTGACGTAATGACCATCTATCTCAAAATAGAGGACGGAATCATCAAAGACGCCAAATTTGAAACTTTCGGCTGTGGTGCTGCTATTGCCACTTCTTCCATCGCAACCGAATTGATTAAGGGGAAAACCCTTCAGGAAGCTTTAAAAGTAACCAACAGAGTCGTAGTGGAAGCCCTGGATGGATTACCCAAAAACAAGATCCACTGCTCGGTACTTGCTGAGGAAGCCATTAAAAAAGCCATCGAAGACTACCTCCAGAGAAAGGAAGCCTCAAAAAATGCTGAGTAAATGGAAAAACCTTCTTGAAAAATTATCAGCTATAGAAGACCTGGAAGAGGAAGAAATAGCAGAAATTCTGGATGCCCAGGATCCAGAACTGGAAAAGGAACTTTTTCAACTCGCTGACCAGAAACGCAAGGAGTATGTGGGAGACGAAGTCCATTTAAGAGGCTTGATAGAGTTCTCCAACTTTTGCCGCAAAAATTGTCTCTACTGTGGACTGCGTAAAGACAATAAAACCCTCAAAAGATTTCGCATGTCACCCGAGGAAATATTTTCAGTAGCTGAAAGGGCTCACCGTCTGGGTATTCAAACCATAGTACTCCAGTCTGGTGAAGACCTCCATTACGATGCAAAAACCCTTGCTGAACTCATCTGGAAAATCAAAAAGCTCGGCGTTGCCGTAACCCTGAGCGTAGGGGAGTGGGAAGAGGAAGAATACATAATATGGAGGGAAGCAGGGGCTGATCGGTTTCTTTTGAAACAGGAAACCTTTGACCGAGAATTATTCAGCAAGTTGCATCCCGATGACGATTTTGACCAGCGCCTTCGCTGCCAACAAAAACTCATGGAAATAGGTTTTCAAACTGGAAGCGGAAACATAGTTGGTCTTCCCTGGCAAACGACTAAACACTTAGCGCACGATATCAAAATGTTCCAAAAAATGGACTTTGACATGATAGGTATTGGCCCCTTCATACCCCATCCTTCAACACCGCTTGGCCAGCACCATACAGACACCCAGCTAAAACTCAAATTAACTTTGAAAACCGTTGCTCTAACTCGAATTCTGACCAAGAATGCCCACATTCCAGCCACTACTGCTTTGGGAACCCTGGTTGCTGGAGGTAGGGAATTGGCTCTCCGCTGTGGAGCGAACGTATTGATGCCCAACCTGACACCGCTTGCTTACCGTTCAAGCTACGAAATCTATCCCGGGAAAATTTGCATACAGGAAAACTGGGGAGCTTGTATTCCCTGCATGAAGAAAATGGTCGAAAAAATGGGTCGGAAAGTAGCTACCAACCCCGGCCACAGCCTCAAAAACCGTAGCCGGGTTCACTCTTAAAATTCAGGCTCCGTATTTTCCAAGTCGCAGGCCATTTGCAAGTATTAAGCTCATTAAGGCTCGAGCAGGAAAATGGCCAAGGTAACCTTTTCTACACTCTCTTTCTGTAAAGCGCGAAGCTTCATCACACCCTGCATGGGGAGAGAAAAGAAGCACCGGAGAGGGATGCCAGGAATGACTCCCCAGCAAAGAGGGCGTAGAGTGATCACCTGTGATGACCAGAACATCAGGTTTAAGCTCCAAAATACGCGGTATAAACTGGTCGAAATACTCTATACATTCCACTTTTCGCTTGAAATTACCATCTTCACCAGCTTTATCGGTGTCTTTGTAGTGCACAAAGAAGAAATCATAATCATTCCAGGCCTTTTCCAGATATTCAACTTCATTTTCAAAGGTTCCTTCTAACTCCGGAGTGTCAAATCCAAAAAGCCTGGCAATACCTTTATACATGGGATAAATAGCAATAGCCAGGGAACGCACGCCATAACGTTCAGGAAACTTTTCAAGCACAGGAGGTTTAGAAAAACCTCGCAAAAGAATAGCATTGGCTTTCTTTTCGGTAGAAAGCAGTTTCTGAGCCTTTTCCAAAAACTGCTTTATCACTCTGGATGTTTTTTGTGAAGCTTCATCCAAAGCTTCTGGAGCATAAGGAGCAAGTCCTTCTTTCTGAGGGTCAGTGTCTTTAATCCTGTCACCCAGTCCCTCTCCTCTCAGCACCATTACGAAACGATGTTCTTTGCCTGGCTTAAGCAAAATCTGGACCCCTTCAATTTCACCAATGTTTTCGCTTAGAAGGTTAACCAGGCGCACACATTCCTCTGTTGGAATGCGGCCCGCGCGACGATCAATTATTAAGCCCTGCTCATCACGAGTGGCAAAGTTGGCTCGTGCTGCCACATCATTTGGACCAAGAGCCATGCCAACGCCAAGAGCCTCGAGAACTCCCCTGCCAATAATCAATTCCTCGGGATTGTAACCAAAAAGGCCAATGTGACCTGGGCCACTACCAGGAGTGATACCGTAATTCACCGGATACATAAGCCCCAGCACGCTACGCTGAGCCAACCGGTCCAAGTTAGGAGTATGGGCTGCTTCAAGCTCTGTTTTAAAGTCAAAATCGGGGTGCGGAATTCCGCCTAAACCATCAGCTACCAAAAGTACCATTTTGCTTTTGCCCTTTTTAAAAAGATCCTTCAAATTCTCAAGAACATCTGGCACAAAAATCACTCCTTTCATTGAACCCAACATCTAAATAAAAATATATAGAGCTAAGGCTTATATTATCATATAAGTGGAAAGGGCCAAAAAAAGAAAGGAGTTACCAATAAACATATTACCTAAAAAGGGTCAGAAGCAAGAAAAAAACATGAAAAACCTTACTTTAATGGAGATCAGCCACCTGTAACCTGCATAGCCAAGCTGCAAACTACAGGTGGCTGAAATGGCCTGGGTTCATACTATTCCATATGCAAGCATTGCCTTCGCGACTTTTATAAAGCCCCCAATATTCGCACCAAACAGATAGTCACCAGGATGACCATAAGCTTCTGCCGCTTCAAGACAAGTTTTGTGAATTTTATTCATAATATCTCTAAGCCTATTGTCTACCTCTTCTCTTGACCATTGTAGCCTCATACTGTTTTGGCTCATCTCTAAACCGGAAACCGCAACTCCTCCCGCATTAGCTGCTTTTGCAGGACCATAAAGCACCCTGTTTTCTCTAAATATATCGATAGCCTCAAGATTCGAGGGCATGTTTGCTCCCTCTGCCACTGCAACAACTCCACTTTTTACAAGAGCATTTGCATGGCTTGCATCAATTTCATTTTGCGTTGCACATGGAAGCGCGATATCCACTCGGAACCCTTCGTCTCTTATCACATCCCATACCGATTTTCCTTCAAAATATCTAGCGCGTGGATACTGGTTTACATATTCTCTAATTCTTCCACGTTTTACATTTTTCAACTCCATAACAAAGGCAAGTTTACCCGCATCAATACCTTCTTCATCAACTATCGTGCCGTTTGAGTCCGACAACGTAATAACCTTGCCTCCCAATTGGATAGCCTTCTCAACTGCATATTGAGCTACATTACCAGAGCCACTTACCGCTATAACTTTATTTGCAAGGTCCATGCCACGAGTTGCAAGCATTTCTGAAGTAAAATATATAAGGCCGTAACCCGTTGCTTCCGGTCTTATAAGGCTTCCTCCATATTCAAGGCCCTTTCCTGTCAAGACACCGGTATGCTCGTTTACAATTTTTTTATAATAACCATACATAAATCCAATCTCACGAGCACCAACACCGATATCTCCTGCAGGAACATCTATATCAGGACCTATGTGCCTGAAAAGCTCCCTCATGAAGGCATAGGTAAACCGCATCACTTCCCGGTCACTCTTTCCTTTAGGATCGAAATCTGAACCCCCTTTGCCACCACCCATAGGGAGCGTTGTTAAAGAATTTTTGAAAATTTGCTCGAAACCCAGGAACTTGATAATTCCAAGATTAACTGACGGATGAAATCTCAATCCGCCTTTGTAAGGCCCAATAGCATTGTTAAACTGAACTCGAAAACCCCTGTTAACATTAACCTCGCCCTTATCATCTTCCCAAACAACCCTAAACATGATTACCCGGTCAGGCTCTACGATCCTTTCGTAAATTTTTGCTTTTACAAACTCAGGGTGTTTCTCCTCTGTTGGTTTGAGGGTTGTCAAAACTTCGGTCACCGCCTGAATAAACTCAGGCTGGTCCTTATCCAGGCTTTTTACCTTAGCAATTACATCATCAATTTGTGGCATGTTACCATCCTCCTCCATCTTCAAAGTGCACCACCTAGGGTCTTCGCCTGTTTAAACAATAAACAAGTAACAAGCAAGCGCGTTGCAAGTCATCCCTAAGTGTTTTGACTCTCTATAAAATAAAAGGCGTTCCCCAAATACTTGGGGAACGCCTTTGTTCCCAACAGCACCACCTTTAGTGCTGAAAAGATTTTAGCATAGAACCTACCAGTAGACAACCCCTAATAACCTCTATACCAACGATTGCAGAATCAATTTTCAGGAATAAGTTAAGTTCAAGTAAAATCGCACAAAAAGGAGGAGCGTTACACAGGAACATGCTAATAAGCGTAGAATTGAACGAGGGGGAAAAGGGATATCAACCTTCCCAGAAAGAGAGATAAGCTGCGCTGAAGCAGTGAGGCCTCTTCTGGGTTCCACTTCAGTCTGAAAGTACAATATCTTCTCCTTCTCTTTTTTTACATTCACCACCTTCACTTCTTAAAAAAGACAAATGGATATTCTCCTTCACAAATCGTATTTCCTTTCTCCTCAGAATGTGCATAGGTTGTATCCATACACTGAGTTGTAAGTGCATTCTCTCCTTTTTCAATTAAAATTATCACTCCGTAATTTTTAGCATAGAACTTTTTTAGTTCGATTGATTTTTAAAAGTTTATTCCCTCATTAAGAACGAAAAGACAAATTCAAGTTAAAAGTTTGATAAACTATTTTACGTGTTAATAAAATACATCTGAAATTTAATCAAAAATTTATGGCCAAAAAGCGCATTCGTAGAGTTTTAGTACCCTTAAAGGACCTTGAAGAAAATTCGGTATGCCCTTATTCTCTTGTTGACCAGAATGGAAGAATACTTGTTAGAGCTGGAAGTCGATTAACCAGGCCGGTTCTGCAATCCCTGTATGAATTGAACCGGTCGTTTGTGATTGCAGAAGTTGTTGAAGAAGAGTCTGTAGTCGCCAAAGAGGATGTTCCTTTTCAACTCAAACAAGAAACACTCGAAGATCTTCAGAGCACCTTGCAAGATCTGGCTCAGGGCAAACAAGTGAACTTGGATGTACTTGAAAAAGATACCGAAAATCTCATCCAGGCAGTGGAGCTTAACCCAGGATTGGTTGTACCAATCATTCAGCTCAAAAAGTATGACGATTTCGCCTTTACTCACTCTCTTAACGTGGCCGTCATATCGCTCTTCATCGGTAAATTCTTAAATCTTTCCAGGCAGGAACTCCTTATCTTAGGTCTGGGAGCGCTGTTACATGACCTGGGCAAGCTGAAAATACCCGTTGAGATACTGCATAAACCCAAAAAACTCGACGAAAAAGAACTCTCAGTAGTTAAAAGGCACCCCATTGACGCCAAAAAGATTCTCGAAGAACAAACCAGCTTGAATAGCAGCAAGTCACAACTAATTGCACTCCAGCACCATGAAAAAATAGACGGGAGCGGTTACCCCCTTGGTCTTGGTAGCAAGGAAACCGACTTTCTTTCCCAAATAACTACCGTAGCAGACATATACGAAGCGTTGACTTCTGACCGACCCTATCGAAAAGGATTACCTATTGGCGAAGTCGTGGAGTATCTCATGGGTAATGCGGGCTATAAGTTAAACATGGAAGTGGTGGAAACATTTATACGCCACATCTCCCCCTATCAGGTAGGAGATTTGGTAAAGCTTTCTGATGGAAGAGAAGCAATAGTTTCAGAGCTCAACCCCGTCTTGCCTTTCCGACCAAAAGTACGAATAAAAGTCGAAGATGAACAAGGAAAACCCCAGCTTGCTGAAGAAGTGGATCTTGCCAGAATTACTACCTTAACCATTACCGAAGAACTCCTCTCCAAAAGCAAAATCAGACTCAAGGATTGAATAACCAGTGTCTCAACCGCTCCTTCAGAGTCAAATAACACTGTTCGCGGTTCTCTTTTGAAAGGTAGATTGTCAGAGGTTGTTTCTCAAAAATCAAGTTTTTCTCAACCCAAGTAAGGATTGGGAAACGCGAAGTTGCCAAAACCAGTTGTGGAGAATCCCAGAGCGCAAGAATAAGCTCTCGAAAAGAGATAGAAAAAAGCTCCATCTTTCCCACCTCATCGACCAGGCAGGGCTTACCTTCTTTTAGCGCTTTCTCAAGAACAGGAAGGGCTACGCGCTCAAAGCTTTCCAAATCAACGCGGTAGCGCCCCACGTAAAACCGGGAAGACAAATCCTGAGAAGCGAGAGTTCCTTTTTCCCCGGCCAACGTCTCCACAGAAAAGCCTATCCTTCTTCCACCCCTTCTCACCTCTTCAGTAAAAAAACCTGTAAAGACCCCTGGAAAAGTACTGCTAATCCTTTTTACCAAAGTAGTTTTGCCACTTCCCGGCTTTCCCAAAACAAGGATCTTATTCAAAGTTTTATCCCTCGCTTTTAGCTTCACAACTAGAAAACCACCTCCTTAGTATTTTCCACCAACTCCCTTCATGAAGCAATTCTTGAAAACCAGAACGCAAAAAGCCAAAGTTGACTTTTTACAAATATTCCGTTAATTTTTTGGCAAATGGGAACCTTCATAAAATTTCTGGGAACTGCTGGAGCAAGAATAGTGGTTTCTAAGCAAATCCGGGCTTCGGGTGGCATATGGTTCCAGCATAACGAAGTTGCTTTCTTTATAGACCCTGGACCAGGAGCGTTGGTCAAAGCCCTGAACAGTAAACCTAAGCTTGAACCATGGAAGCTTTCGGCAATACTCCTTTCACACCGCCACATAGACCATGCGAACGACCTGAACATTATGGTCGAATCAATGACTGAAGGCAACACAAAGAAAAGAGGCATAGTTTTCCTTCCCAAAGACGCTCTCGAGGGAGAAAAAGTGCTTTTTAGCTATTTGACCCCCGTGCTTCAGGAAATTGTGCTGCTTGAAGAGGGAAAAGAATATAGCATCGGGAACTTACGTTTTACCACCCCCTGTCGACACTGGCATCCGGTAGAAACTTACGGATTTAAATTCTACCTTAGAGATAACCTTACGGTCTCCTTTATTACAGATACTCTATACAATCCAAAACTTCAGGAAGCATATCAAAAAAGTGACCTCCTGATTATCAACATGGTAAGAATTAAACCAGACAATGTAAATGCAGTAATGCACCTCAATGCTGATGATGTCGAAAAACTTGTTAAGGCCATTAAACCCAGAATGGCCGTTATCACTCACTTTGGTATGCAGGTAATCCTTAATAAACCCTGGAAGATAGCAGAAGAAATAAGCCAGAAGACCGGCATCCAGGTCGTTGCAGCACGAGATGGAATGCAACTCAACCTCGAAAGCATCTTCAAAAACCCTATGCAACGCACTACATGACTACATAGGTGCTTTTCAGTAACGGGTTAGCGAAAGATAAAAACGGGTCAAAAGCGTGGTCAGAAAAGGCAAAAGGGCAGCAATGATTAAAGTTCCCAGTATAACTCCAGCTATAGGCACAAAGCTAAAAACCCAACCCAAAAGCAAACCAACCAAAGCGAAAAATAATAAACCCACGAAAAAAGCGAAACATTCACCCAGGTGTTCGAGCACCAAATGAAAACTGGCCTGCAAAGCAGAAAAGGGATCTCGGCCATCAATAATTACCTCTGGTAAAACAAAAAGCAGCAAAAAAGCAAAGAAAAGACCCGGAAAAATAAAAAACACTGAGAAAAAGCCTACCACAAAACTGATAATTAAAGCGGTAATCAAAATTTCCAGAAAGCGATCACCAATCATTCTGAAAGCTCTCCATAAATCGACAATCGAACGATAACTATAATCCCAGGCAGCAATCATAATTAGAGCAGCCACCAATATAGATAACACGCTGCCAAGCAAAAACAGGCCAAAACCAAGTCCCAAGCGATATAATCCGAAAAACCACCAACCCACGCTACCTCTTGCCGCGACAAGACTTGCCGCCACAAAAGGCAGGGCCGGCAACAAAGAAACTATCCATAAAGTAGGATTCTTGGCAACAAAGCGTGCACTTCTTTTGGTCTCCGTCCAGAAATCAAAGTTCAACATGTCTGTTTCTCCATCAAGTTGTGATATACTTAATATACCCGTTTAAAAAAATGTTGGCAAGTCTCTCTCATAAAGGGATATGCATAATTATTATATGGTTGTCTCGCCAACCTTTGCCCAAAAAAAAGCCTTGCTGAGCACTGCACTTTGGTTGAGCAAATTCCTCTCCCCAGTACGTACCCTAATAATCAAACAACCCGCAAAAATAGATGATTTTGAAGCAGGCCAAATTTGCATGAACTTTACGATAAGAGACCTCTTTAAAAAGCGTCTCCTTTTTCTTTCCGAAAAACACTCCTTCACAGGTGGGGCGATACAAACCATAAAGGAAAGATTTCCTGACCTCCCACTAAAACTCCTTTTGCTCGACGTCCATTTTGATGTGTTCAACCTCCCCAAAAAAGAAAGACCCGAAATCCACGAAGGAAACTTCCTAATTCACCTATTGAAACATGACATACTAAAAGAAGAAGAAATATTTCTGGTCTCGGTAGATTCGTCTATCAATTTCGAATTACCCTCTGGATACTACTACTTATCCTGGGACATAGATTACGGGCTCTCGCATTTTGCGAGATACCCCTCTTTCAAGAAGCAGAGTTTAGAAAAAACTAAACTCCAGCTTGAAGCCCTCTTTAGAGAACTTATGAAAAGAGATAAAATGATTGTTGCAATGGACATAGTGGAATTAGACCATCGGAAAGTCACCACACCTTTACAGGTGGCCCTTGTGATGAGTTCCTTTGTTGACTACCTTTTCTTTTCTTACCACTAAAAGGAGGCCAACGTTGAAAAAGTTAATTCATCTCATCTGGCTTTCGGTGCCCTTCCTCACTGCGTTCTTTTTATGGTCTGCTTCAGCTCTTGATTTGCTGGACCAGGCTCAAATCATGCTTGAAGAAGGGCGTACCCGGGAAGCTATCGACATGCTGGAAAAAATGCTTAATGTTGAAGAACCAGAAGAGTTAGCTCAGGTAGTGGAAACACTTTACAACCTGTACCTCCAAGAAGGAGAAGACAAAAAGGCTGTTGAAGTATTAAAAATGTACATTGAAAAGTTTCCTGAAGCCTACCAGTCCTATCTCTTTCTTTACTGGATAGCAAAAACCGAAGAAGAAAGTCACAATTTTGATCAAGCATTGTCACTGCTGAAAGAAATAGCTCTGAACTTTCCCGAAGGCCTGCCTGATCCTTACCGGATAAGGGAACAGGCCTGGGAAGACTTTGCTTACATACTTCACCATGTCCAGAAACGTTACCAGGAGGCTCTGGGAGTGTATCAAAATATCCTTTCGCACTTCCCTGAGAACGAGAGGAAGCTTGCGATAATGAACGAAATGGCAAATTGTTACGAAAAATTGGGGGCAAGAGAAAGGGCTCTTGCCATTTACCAAGAAATACTGTGCCAAGCAACAGACCCTTTTTACCGCAAATTAGCCACACTCAAAATAAAATATCTTAATAGTGAACCAAACTGGAGCAGAAAAACTCTTACCCTTCTATACAAAGAAATTGAAGCCGCTTTCTTATCAGGCAATGTTTCAAGTCTGGAAAAGCTTGCCCGAAAAGGAGATTTCTGGGTAGGACAAATTTTCAGTGAATTTGAAGTAATGGAGTTTGAATCGCTGAAGCCCTACTTTGAAGAAAAACTGAAGGTGGCAAAAAATATTGAGATAGAAAAACCAGCTTCCACCAACGGTTTTTATACTATGCAAATCAGCAACTGGCCCGACTCAGAATACAACATACTGTACCTTTTAATTGCCCAAGAAAATTACGGCTGGGAATGGAAGGGCATCATTCTATCCAACCAGGAATTAGAGAAAGAGGCTCCTCAATGGTGGTCAGGCATTAATTTCTACTTTTAAACTTCTAAATCACAAAGTGAGGTGGCTTAAGCTGGAAAGAAAGACATTCCACAAAAGAGAAACTCGGGAAACCAATATTGAACTTGAGCTGAATCTGGAAGGAAGCGGAAGCTCGGAAATTCACATGGAAATTCCTTTCTTCCCTCACCTCTTAAAAACCCTGGTTTTTTATGCCGGATGGGACCTGGTTTTAAAAGCCAAGGGTGATCTTGAAGTGGACCAACACCATACTGTTGAAGATACAGGGATTGTTCTGGGAGAAGCATTTCTCAAATGCCTTGGTGAAAAAAAGAGCATAAAACGTTTTGCTTTTTCGATGGTTCCCATGGACGAGGCTTTGGCGATGAGCGTTGTAGATTTGGGTGGCAGACCTTTTTTGTACCTGGAAACACCAAATTTGGGAGAAAGAGTCGGAGAATTCGAAATACCCCTGATAGAAGAATTCTTGAGAGCATTCACTAATAATGCAAAAATCACGGTTCATGCTAAAATATGGTGGGGTAAAAACGCGCATCACTGTTTGGAAGCTCTGTTTAAGTCTTTAGGACAAGCTTTGGGAGAAGCTTCGAAAATAGCGAATAAACAGGAAATACCTTCAACAAAAGGAATTCTATAGGAGAGAGGTAAGTCATGATAGCAATTATCGATTACGGTATCGGAAACTTGTTTAGTGTTTCCAAAGCCTTGAACAGGTTGGGACAGGAAACCCAAATCACCTGTGAACCTGAAACAGTTGAAAAAGCGAGTGCAATTGTCCTACCAGGAGTTGGTTCCTTTGGAGAAGCTATGGAAAACCTGCAAAAAAAAGAGCTTATCAATGTCATATTAAAAAACGCAGACGAAGGTAAGCCTATCTTGGGGATTTGCCTGGGAATGCAAATTCTCTTTGAAAGAAGCCAGGAATCTCCTCACGCAAAAGGTCTCTCCCTCATCCAGGGGGAAGTACGCAAGTTGCCCCCCACCAATAAAATTCCCCACATAGGGTGGAACCGCATATATTTCAAAAAAAAGACAGAGCTTACAGAAGATATTCCCCAGGGTAGATTTTTTTACTTTGCTCACTCCTATTATGTGTTGCCAGCCGACGACCAGCCAATAATAGGAATATGTAATTACAACCTGGTTATTCCGGCGATTATTAACCAGGACAACATATGGGGAGTTCAATTTCACCCTGAGAAAAGTTCGACCTGGGGCATGAAGTTTCTCGAAAACTGGGTAAGGTGTATGTTGAAGTGATTTTAATACCAGCCATCGATATCATAAACGAGAAAGTAGTTCGCCTCAAACAGGGAAATTACAGTCAGAAAACGATTTTTAGCGACTCTCCCCTTCAGATTGCTCAGCAGTGGGAAGCAGAGGGCGCTCCACTACTTCACGTAGTAGATCTTGAAGGAGCAAAAGAGGGACAACCTAAAAACAAGAAAATAATTGCTGAAATAATTAAACAAGTTCAAATCCCGGTCCAGGTGGGAGGAGGAATCAGAGACTACCAAACCTTTAAATTTTATTTAGAAGTCGGTGCCTCAAGAATTGTTTTGGGAAGCGTAATACACGATGATCCTCAACTGTTTGAAAAGCTGGTTGAGGAAAACCCAGAAACACTGGTGGTGAGTCTTGACGTTACCAATAACGGAAGTCTGGCCATTCACGGCTGGCAAAAAAGTGCTCCTCTAAGTGCTTCCCTAATTGCCAAAGCACTGAAACGGAAAGGTGTTCAAAACTTCATTTTCACTGACATTACTCGAGACGGCACCTTAAAAGGCATACGGAAGGAAGTTATTACTAAGTTTGTGAAAGAAAGTGGAGTACATCCTCTCATAGCTGGAGGGATAACCTCTTTGGAAGATATAAGAACACTGAAATCAATGGATCATCAGGTAAAGGGTGCAATTCTTGGTAAGGCTCTTTACACCGGTAAGATCAAATATAGCGAAGCGTTAAAAATTATACAGGGGGAATGAAAAATTGCTCGCCAAAAGGATAATTCCCTGCCTTGATGTAAAAGACGGAAGGGTAGTAAAAGGCGTTCACTTTGAAAACATAAAAGACGTTGGTGATCCAGTAGAACTTGCCAAAAGATATGAAGAAGAAGGAGCAGATGAGCTGGTTTTCCTGGACATCACAGCATCATACGAGAAAAGAGAAACCATGGTCCACGTGGCCGAAAAGGTAGCCGAAGTATTGACTATCCCCTTTACTGTAGGAGGAGGTATAAGCACTGTAGAGCATGTTAGTAACTTGCTAAAAGCAGGTGCAGATAAAATATCTATCAACACGGCGGCAGTGTTACAGCCTGAACTTATAAGTGAACTTGCAGAAAAGTTTGGAAGCCAATGTGTGGTGGTAGCCATAGATGTAAAAAGGACCTGGGACCGAATTACTCGCAAAAGCTACTGGGAGGTCTTCATCAATGGTGGCCGCACTCCAACTGGCAAAGACGCTTTAATGTGGGCTGCACAAGTAGAAAAACTGGGAGCAGGGGAAATACTGCTAACCAGCATGGATACCGATGGCACGCAATCTGGCTACGACATAAGCCTCACTCGCAAAATTTCTGAAAAAGTCAAAATTCCAGTTATTGCTTCAGGAGGCGCTGGAAAGCTGGAACACCTCTCGGCTGTTTTGCGGGAAGGTCAGGCCGATGCTGCATTGGTAGCCTCGATTTTTCATTTTCGACGCTTCACCATCCCTGAAGCCAAGATATTTCTCCAAAAACGCGGAATACCGGTGAGGATTGAAGATTAATGCAAGAATTGATCGAACTTCTTAAATTTGACGAAAAGGGGCTTATTCCAGCCATTGTCCAAGACGCAAAAAGTGGTAAAGTGCTGATGATGGCCTACATGAACCAGGAGGCTCTTTCAAAAACCTTAGAAACAGGAAAAACCTGGTTCTACAGTCGAAGCCGTCAAAAACTATGGAACAAAGGAGAAACCAGTGGCCATTATCAGTTCGTCAGAGGCATTTACGTAGACTGTGATAACGATTGTCTCTTAATCCAGGTGGAACAGCAAGGAGTAGCCTGTCATACGGGCTTTCCATCATGCTTTCACCGTCCGATTAATGATTGGAAAAAAGTTGGAAACCCATCTTCGGAATTACCTCCTTATTCTCTGTCCGCTTTTCTCTCTGAACTTTTCGAGGTAATCAAAAGTAGAAAAACGCAAGCACCAGACAACTCCTACACAGCAAAACTCTTTAAAGAAGGAAAGGAAAAAATTCTTCGCAAAGTATCCGAAGAAACTACTGAAGTCATTCTTGCCTCGCTAAAAAATCAGAATTCCGCGGAAAACAAAAAGCACCTTTGTTGGGAAGTAGCCGATCTCCTGTATCATGTTATGGTTCTTCTCTGTGAAGAAGAAATCGAATGGGATGATGTACTTTTAGAGCTTCAAAGAAGAAGGTCGAATAAGAAAAAGGTTGCCAGTGTCAATGCCGAAACTCTTGATAAGAAACAAAGTCTGTGATAATATTTATGATGCTCGTGGGTCCATAGCTCAGCGGTAGAGCAGCCGGCTCATAACCGGTCGGTCCCTGGTTCGAATCCGGGTGGACCCACCATGGTTCAGGGGAGGCATGAATGGAACCACTTTTTAAAGTAGTAGCTTTCTTGGAAGAACTCTTTCCTCCAGAATTTTCCCTCGAAAACGACCCCATAGGTTTACTTGTCAAACCAGTTTCTTTATCCCAACCCATAGAAAAAGTGCTGGTAGCGCTGGAGCTGAACCCTTCCTTAGTTCATACAGTTGTGGAAGAAGAATACGACCTCCTTTACCTCCACCATCCCCCAATTTGGAATCCAATCAAAAAACTGGACATCGAAAACCCTTATGTTTCGATGTTGCTCAGGCTTTACCAGAATGGAGTAACCGTATTAAGCCACCACACCAACCTGGATTGTGCACCAGAGGGGTTGGCCGATCAATGGATAGAGCTCCTTGAGCTGCAAGGAAAGAAAAAGCCTCTTTTCCCCCACAAAATAAACAAACAATACTTTAAAATCACTACCTTTGTACCTCAAGAACACCTTGACAGAGTAGCCCAGGCGGCTTTCCAGGCTGGAGCCGGTATCATTGGTAATTACAGTGAGTGCAGTTTCTACACAGAAGGCATTGGCACTTTTACCCCTCAAAAAGGTGCCAATCCCTTTATAGGTGAAGCTGGCAATCATGAAAGAGTGCGTGAACTACGTTTCGAAGTGAGAGTTGAGGAAAACTTACTTGCGGAAGTGTTACATGCCATATTCACAGCTCACCCCTACGAAGAACCAGCTGTCGACGTTTATCCTCTCTTTCCCTTTGCCAAGCCTGATGCAGGTTTGGGAAGGCTCATAGAGCTTGACAACCCAATCTCACTTGAAGCTCTGAGTGTGAAAATAGAACGCCTTATCGACGAGAAAATTCTGGTTCAAAAACCTTATTCAAAAAATTGCGAAAACGTCGTCAAAATAGCCATACTGCCAGGAAGTGGAAAGTCGTTCCTGAACAGCCTTAACAACGAAAAGGTGGACCTTTTCATAAGCGGAGACCTTTCTCATCATGATATAGAAGAGCTTAAAATTAAGAACATAAGCTTTATCCAGCTTCCTCATGGCCGGGGCGAAAGGATTGCTATGCAATCGGTGACCAATTTGATTCAAAAGAAAGCTATGGAAAAAGGATTAAAAGTAACTTTTGAAAGCGAGAACCGCTATCACGATGAATAAAGCAGATATGAGCGACGTTGAAAAACTCTCTTTGCTAAGAAAGCTTGACTCTTCAATCAAGCAAGTAGAGAAAAAGATTAAACGCAAAGATCAGGAATTGAAAAGCTTGCAGCAAGAGCTTTCAAATCTCAAATCTCAAGTTGAACATAAGCAAAAAAACCTTGAAAAAGAAAAAATAGAGCTTCACCACTGGGAACTGGAATTAAAGGAAACTGAAGAAAGACTTAAGTCTACCAGAGAAAAACTATACAGTGGAGAAATAACCTCCGCTAAAGAACTGACTCAGTGGGAAAAATCTATGGAAAAATTAGAAAAACAACAATCTGAGCTGGAAGAAGAAACTCTTCAAAGAATGGAAAAAATCGAAGTACTACAAAAAGAAATTCAGAAAGAGAAAAAACTTTTTTTAGAAAAAAGCGCTGAAATCGAAGCAATACTGGAAAAGCTGGAAAAAGAAATCGCTTATCTGCGAAGCGAAGAAGAATCTCTTTCTTCTGAGAGACAGAAAATCCTTGACCTTCTCCCCAGAGAAATCCTGTCAAGCTATCAGGAAATAATTTCCAGCTTCGTTGAACCGGCGATTGTCGAGCTAAACCAGGGAATATGCGAGGGCTGCAATCTGCAAGTGCCAACCATAGTCGCCAAACAGGTTCGCAAAAAAGAAATAGTACGGTGCCCCAACTGTGGAAGACTTCTTCTGCCTAAACACTAAAGACAAAGAAGTATTTGCCTTCACGGATGGTGCATCAAAAGGCAATCCCGGCGAAAGCTCCTATGCTTTTTGTATCTGCAATCCGCAGGGGAAAATCATTTTTGAAGAAGCTGGTTACTTGGGTCGTTCTACAAACAACGCTGCCGAATACTGGGGTTTAATAAAACTCCTCGAAAGGGCAAAAGGCTTGAAATTTTCCCGTATAACAGTGTTCTCAGACAGCTTACTCCTGGTACAGCAAATTCAGGGAAAATACAGGGTAAGCTCGCCTAATCTAAAACCCCTTTACCAGAAAGCACAACGACTCATCGCATATTTCGACAGCTTCAGAATACTTCACATACCACGGGAACAAAATAAATACACGGATTCACTTGCCTCGGGAATAATTGAAAACAAAATAGAGTTACCCCAGTTGGGGAGGTAAACCGGGCAACCGCGGGAGGGAAACCCTCCTGAGGAAAGTCCGAGCTCCACAGAGCAGGGTACTGGGTAACACCCAGTGGGGGCAACCCCAGGAAAGTGCCACAGAAAACATACCACCTCCGTCTGGAGGTAAGGGTGAAAAGGTGGGGTAAGAGCCCACCGGGCGTCGGGTGACCGACGTGCCTGGCAAACCCTACCCGGAGCAAGGCCAAATAGGAAGGGATGAGGCTGCTCGCTGACCTTCGGGTTGGCCGCTTGAGGAAGCGGGTAACCGCTTCCCCAGATAGATGGTTGCCATTCCTTACTTAAAAGGAAGGAAGACAGAACTCGGCTTACAGGTTTACCTCCCCATTCCTTATTATTTACTCCCTCCTGCGGATAGCGGAATGCAAAGCGATAGAAACAACAATAATGAGACCGTAAATAAGTTGCGTCCAGAACCCCGTCATACCCATTGCAATAATCCCTGCTTCCAGCATCCCAATAACCACAGCTCCAATAAAAGTGCCAAAAACTGTACCTATACCGCCCTCCACAGGCGTACCCCCTAAAAACACGGCAGCGATGGTTTTCAAAAGGTAACCCTGCCCAAGAGTGGGCCAGAAATAGAGAACCTCCAAACTGGCTAAGATTCCAGCAAAAGCTGAAAAGAGACCCATTTGAGTAAAGACAATAAGCTTAACTCTCTCTACATTAACGCCCATGACCCGGGCACTATGGGGATTATCTCCAACAAAATATATATGCGCTCCCAATCTGTGACGATTCAAAACAAACCAGATAAGCACACCAATAATCACTGCCCACAAGGTTTGCATAGGAAATTTTCCCCCTACCCTGCCTACCAGAAGGTTGAAAAGAAAACTCCCTTTAGCAGGAACCAGGGTTTTACCCAGTCCACCGCTTAGAACCTGCGTAAGACCTGCCCAGAAAAACTGAGTACCAATGGTAGTAACCAGAGAAGGTAACCCCAAACCCACTATTAAAAAACCATTTAGTGCGCCTGCTCCTAAACCTACCAGAAGAGACACCAGCAAGGCAATAATAAAGCTTTGAGAAGCATGAAAAACCATGGTAAAAACAAATCCGCAAAACCCCATGATGGCAGGAAAAGAAAGATCCATCTCTCCACTGATTACCACCAGGGTCAAAGCAAGTGCCATAATCGCCGAAAAAGGCAGCGTAGACATAAAGGCAAAATAGATTTTTGAAGAAAGAAAAGTTTGAGGACTACCAATAATGAATAAGACCAGTACGGCAACCAGGACAGCTCCTGCTCCCAGTTGAGAACGATGCTCGTAAGTAAAGCTTCTATTCTTTCCCCTCGCCTCAAGTTGACGAGAAGTAGATTTTGCCATGCTCTTCCCCCCAATCCATCGATCAACCAGAAAATTATCTCGCTTAAAAGAAATGGCTCCCAAAGATGGGAGCCATTTCTTTTAAGCACTTACTAAGGCATCAAATGTTGTAAGTCACTACCCTCAGTTCCCTCAGGAGGACGATCCTCAGCCACATCACCGTTGAGTTTACCAGTCTTTGCAACCAAGTAAAGGCGATTGACCAGTTCTTCGAGTGAGATGTCTTTCTTGAGAAACTCTCCCACCACTCTTCCCCGGTCCAGAATCACAATCCTATCTGCTACCGGATAAACATGGTAGATGTTGTGAGTGATGAAAATGGCTGATTTCCCTTGTTCTTTAATTTGCTGTACAAAGCCCAGCACTTTCTGGGTTTCAGAAAGAGAGAGACCAGTGGTGGGCTCATCCAGAATGATGAGATCAGCTTTGAAATAAAGGGCCCGAGCTATAGCTACACCCTGTTTTTCTCCTCCTGAAAGGGTACCAACCACCGAGTCCACACTCAAGGCCGCAGAAGTAAAACCCATGTACTGACGCATGATGCGCTCAGTTTCTTCCTTTTCCTTTTTGATATCCACTACGCCAAGCTGGTTAACGATTTCTCTTCCCATGAAGATGTTTCTCCAGAGAGTGTGCTGTTCACAAAGAGCTCTTTCCTGAAATACGGTCTCAATTCCCAGGTCTCGAGCTTTAGCTACTGAATAGTTCTCCAGCTTCTGGCCCTTCCAGTAAATCTCTCCTGAATCCGGCCTGTGGACTCCAGTAAGAATTTTTATGAGGGTTGACTTACCAGCTCCGTTGTCACCAAGAAGTCCTACTATTTCATTGTAGCCCACGTGGAAGTTCACGTTACGTAAAACCTCCACGTGGCCAAAAGACTTGCAAATATTTACCATGGAAACCAGGTGAGAATTCTCAGCCAATTAACGGATTCCCTCCTCCACTAAAGGTGCAATTTCTTCAACGTTACCAGCATGAATTAAACCCGAACCGGTATCAATATGCAAACCTGAGAATTTATATTTTATACTCATGCAGAGCTGCAAAACAGGGAGATATCCTTGCAAGAACTGTTGTTGATCCAGAACCAAATCTGTATATCCACCGCGGATAGCCTCCAGAGTGGCTGGCGAAAGATCAAACCCAGCACCAACCACATCATCAGGTCCTAAGCCTGCTGCCCGGAAGAAAGTTTCCATGGTGGCAGTAAGAGCTCCGTGATCAGTCACTACCAGTTTTACGTCAGGATGCGAAGATACATAACCAGTGAACACGGGAACACCCAGCGGAGCTTCAGCATTTACTTCAGGAGAAATTTCAAGATAATCAACAACCAGTCCTTTATCCTTCAACGCATCGATAACTCCCTTAGTCCGCAAACCTCGAGTAGGCTGCGAAAGTAATCCCCAAACCATAGCTCGATCTCCCTCTTTAAGACCAAACATTTCTACAGCACTTTTACCAAGCATATAACCAGATTCGTAAAGCTCCTGACCGACATAACCAAAACCGCGAGCTTTATACTTAGCTTCAGCTTTAGGAAGCGTGGTGTTTTGAGAAGTTACAATAATGCCCTGCTCAAAAGCCTGATCGATCAGGGGATCCAATGCATCGTCACCCGGGTGACCCATGATAGCTATACCATCTGGTTTAGAGGCAATAGCTTCTTTAAACTGATTTACCATCTTTTCGGGATCCCAATCGGAAAAAACATACTCAACAGTACAACCCAGATCTTCCTCGGCTGCTTTGGCACCACGATACACAACACTTGCAAAAGGACCACCCGGAGGTCCACCACAGAAGAAACGAATTCTTATCCCTTCGAAGCGCTTTCCCTCTGCAAAAGCAGGACTTCCTACCAACACTAAAAAGGTAACCAAAAGCAGCATTCCTACTCCCAGAAGAATAACTCTTTTCATTATCTAAACCCTCCTTTCAAACTTTAACCAACTCCCGATCGAACACCAACAGACAACTCAACACCAAAACATGCTCAACATGCAGACATTGAATGTTTACCACCTTCGAAGAAATCCATCACCTCCCCTTTAAACCTTAATAGGATACTTTCCCATTTCTCTGGCTGTCTCCAGAAAGGCAAAGAAGTTCTCAAGTGGGGTGTCCAGTTGCACATGGTGAGTAGGGGCTATAATAAAGCCTCCTCCTGGTGCAACTGTTCTCAATCTTTCCATTACCTCATTTCTCACTTCATCTGGAGTACCAAAGGGAAGAGTGTACTGTTCATCAATGGTTCCCCAAAAAGCAAGTCTTTTACCATACCTTTTTTTAAGGTATGCAGGGTCCATGGCCCGGGGCTGTACTGGATTGAGTACATCTATTCCAATTTCTATCAGCTCATCAATTATGGGATAAATATTGCCATCGCTGTGATAGGCAATCTTGAGGTCTGGTTTGAGTTGCTTTAATTCCTGGCAGAGAGTTGCCATGCGAGGTTTCAGGTATTTACGCCACAGCTCTGGAGAAATCAGCATTCCCCTTTGAGTACCCACATCATCTCCCAGCCAGATGCCATCTACGCCCTCCTCAACCAGTCTTTTGGCAGCCGCAAGATGGAACCTGAAGGGAATGTCAAGGACCAGGTTGGCCTTCTCTTCATCCAAGACCATGTCCATGAGCAGTTTGTCCATGCCTCTCAGATACCAGGCTCCTTCAAAGATAGTGCATACCGTTACCCCTAAAATGAAATACTCTTTACTAAATCTTTCCTTCAGGCTTCGAAGGGGCTGATAAAGCTCCTCTCTCTGGGGGTCAGGGGGGACATAGTGTTCAATCGCTGCATCTTCAGCCAGGGGATGCTCGACAATCTCCGTGTAATAACCACGCCCAAATGGTGTGTCATAGGGAACACGCTTCCAGCGAATTCCCCATTCACAAACATATTCCTCTTCCTCGCATAAATAATAAGAATTAGCTATTCCTACCGCATACTGAATGATGTCAAGTCCAAGAATCCCTTCCAGAAAGTGCTCTTCCCCTCCATGGGGATTCACGGTGGAAGAAGGTTGTAATCCCAGGTGTTGCTCCAAGCGCAAGGCAAACTCGGGAGTAAAGCTGGCCTGAACGGGTACCCGGTCAGGTTCCTGATGAGAAAGAGCAGTTAATACTCGTTCTTTAGAAAGCAAACTTATAACCCCCATTTACTCGCTTAAAGCCTCAAAAGAAGGGAATAATAAACACTCCCTATTCCACAAAACAAGTTTAGAAAGTAACTTTTCAAAATCTTCCAGAGCAAAACCTTTCACGCTTTCCGGAAAAAGGGGAACTACTGGTAAATTGATTACCTCCACATCCAGAGAAAAATCCTCGGCAAGACATAGAGCCAAAAAAACAACTCCCAAAAACCCTTGCAAATATGGAAATTGATAAAGAGAACAGTTAATCAGATTTGCTTCCAGGAACGGTTTCCACTCTTCAGAAAGGTCATTACCGATGACCACCACTTCCTTCCTGGGTTTTACCTGTTGCAGAGCTCTACCAACTCCATAGTTACCAAAAGCAGTACTCATAAAAATACCAGCAACGCCTTCCTCATCAACCAGGTATTTACCAGTCACTTCAAAAGCTTCTTCCTCGTCTTTTACCTCAACCACCCAGGAAGCATCGTAGGGTAAGTTATTTTCATTAATGAAATCGGTGAGACCCTGCCATCTCATAACATGAGAAGGAGCCTGCTTATTAGTGGTTACAGTGCAAATTCTACCCTTCCTGCTACCCAGAAATAATCTGAAAAGCTTTCCTGCCATTCTTCCTGCAACATAGTAATCCTGACCAACATAGAAAAGCCTTTTGCTGAAAGGAGCATCCACGTTAAAGGTAGCAACTTTGATTCCCCTTATATGGAAAGCATTTATAAAATAATCGAGTTTAGTGAGATCCGAAGGCACTATCAGCAAGGCATCAAACTTTTGTTTTTCCAAAAGATTTTCCAGAATCAGGTTCTGTTCAGATAGGTTGTGGCCTTTGGTACGATATACTTCGAACTCCATACCCCATTCTTTCAAAAAAGTAATTGCATCAAAGACCCCATTCTCTACAGCACTCCAAAAATAAGCATCCTGAGGGAAAAGAACAACCATCTTCTTGTCCAGCTTACGGTTATAAGACAGCACTCTGGGGGCAAGGTACCCCAACTCCTTTGCTTTCTCGATAATCTTTTTGCGCAAATCTTTGCTGATTCTTCCCTTTCCGTTGAGGGCTCTACTAACTGTAGCCAGAGAAATGCCCAGTTCATCGGCTATATCCTTAAGCGTAACTTTTTTTGACATCTGGCAAAACCCTTTTTTCCAAAATTACTTCTGACAAAAATTTTTACTTTTAACCAGTTTAAGAAAACTTTGTACCAAAGTCAACCGGTAGAACTATAAATTTTGCGCAATAAATGAGTAACAACTTTCAAAAAACCATACAGGTCGCCAATTTCCCTTGAACACATACTTTAAACCAAGAAGGAACGACTAATACGGCCTCCCCCTTTTTGAGTAGACATTTCAGATATAATTAATTGTTACACAACTTGACTCATGCGCGGTGAAAAAACCAATATGCAATATCAAAGTAAACCAGAAACACAAAAAAGAACTTTAACACTACTCTCAGATCTGGGCTTACTCAGTGTGAGCGCCATATGGGGCGCAACCTTTGTGACGATGAAAAATTTACTTGCTAATTTTCACGTTGCCGAGATACTTTTTGGAAGATTCCTTGTTGCAGCTCTTTTCACACTTCTTCTGTTTTCGAAGTCAAAGTTTGAGCTTAAAAGCTTTCAAAGAGGGCTCTTGCCAGGCGTTTTTCTCTTCGCTGGCTACTTTTTTCAGTCCTGGGGGCTGGTTTTCACTACTCCCGCCCGGTCCGGATTCATAACGGGTCTCAGTGTTATTCTGGTGCCTTTTATCTCCTGGATAATCCTAAAAAGCAAACCCTCACTTCACGTTTACCTTGGAGTAGTCCTTTCAACTCTGGGACTATTTTTAATTCTCACCCCTCAAGAGCTGGCCACCAACCAGAGCGAATCCTGGTTGCGAGGAGATATCTTAACTCTGCTTGGAGCATCCGCTTACGCTTTACAAATAGTACTGGTCGAAAAATTCGCCAGCAAAGCAAACGGCCTTTCCATGGCGTTTGGGGAATTCAGCATCGTGACTGTCTTGAGTCTGAGCATCTTATCCAACACAACCACCGGCAGTATTACCACAATCTTTCTCGCGCAACCACTTGCGGTTATATTTTTGGGAATAGTTGCTACAGCAATGGCTTTTATTGTCCAAAAGATAGCCCAAAAGCACACACCCTCAACCCATGTGGCGCTTATTTTTGCTTCTGAGCCAGTATTTGCCGCTCTTTTTGCAAGTCTTCTCTGGGGAGAAAAGTTCACACCCCGCACTATAGCGGGGTGTGTATTAATACTGGGGGGCATTCTTAGCTGTGAGATGTCCAGAACATTTATTCACCGCTTTCAATCTCTTCAACCTTCAGGTCAAACTCAAGCCCTTCAGCGTAAAGGAGATCTATAATTTTTTGCAACAACGCCTGCTCTTCTCCCTTGCTCAAGAGCTGCCCTCTTCGCTTGAAATTGGTCAAAATCAACCTCATATTCCTTCCTCCTAAACACGAAGTTTCTGCAAGGCTCTATCAATGCGATCCATAGCTTCCGCAATGTTCTCAAGAGAATTGGAATAAGAAATCCTCAAATATCCTTCGCCAAAATCTCCAAAACAGGTACCCGGAAGAAGGGCCACTCCAGCTTCTTCAAGCAAATACTGCGACATTTCCTTAGAGCTCAAGCCAAAACTACGAATATTTGGGAAAAAGTAAAATGCCCCTTCAGGCTTAACAAAGCTTAAACCCTTAATATTCTGCAAGCGCTCTATCAGAAAGTCTCTCCTTCGTTTAAATTCAGAAACCATGGCCTTTACTGCCTTGTCACCACGAAGTAAGGCCTCCACTCCCGCCATTTGTGTAAAGGTGCAGGTGCAGGAATAAGAATTAGTAGCCAGCAAGGTTAGATACTCTGCCCACTCCTTGGGTAAAACAGCATATCCCAATCTCCAGCCAGTCATTGCAAAGCTTTTGGAAAAAGCATCAAGCACTACGGTTCGCTCTCTCATTCCAGGAAATTCCAGAATGCTAATATGCCTTCCGCCATAAACAATCTCACTGTAGACTTCATCAGTAAAAATCAACAGATCCTCTTCTTGTGCAATTCGGGCTATAGCTCTCATTTCCTCTTCGGTTAACACAGAACCGGTAGGATTATGAGGAGAATTTAAAACAATCATTTTTGTGCGGCCAGTAATCAATTTTCTCATTTCATCGGGGTTAACTCTAAACCCGTCTTCTTCTCTTAGCTTAAGGGGAACTGCTTTGGCACCGACAAAATCGATTATCGAACGATAAGCTGGAAAGCCCGGGTCTGGATAAATAACCTCGTCCCCTTCCTCAAGAAGCATCAAAAAACTCAAGAAAATCACTGGTTTTGCACCTGGCATGATAACAACTTCTTCAGGTGTTACTTCAATATTTCTGGTCCTCTTCATATACTCACATACCGCTTTTCTTAAATCTGCTATACCCGCTGAAGGGACGTAATAGGTGTGCCCTTCCTGTATAGCCTGAATAGCTGTCTGTTTAACATTGTAAGGAGTATCAAAGTCTGGTTGCCCAATTTCCAGGTGAATTATCTCTTTGCCCTGTTTCTCTAATTCGGTAACCTGAGCCAGGACTTCAAACGCTCCTTCCCCGCGAAGTTGAAAAACTCTATTAGCTATAAAAGCTTTAAGATTGCTTCCCTTTTTAATTTTTTCGATAACCTTCATCGTTATCACCTCTACCTGTTGGTAATACTTTAATGCATTACATCTGCTTTTTGCAATATTTTTTCGCTAAAAGAAACAAAATTTGTTGCCACTTCAGGCTTTGAGCAGAAGAGCCACAGTTTCAAAATGTGGGGTATGAGGAAAAAGGTCGATAAAGCAAATTTTCTTAAGCTGGTAACCACCCTCTCTAAAGAAAAGCACATCGCGGGCAAAGGTACCAATATTGCAGGAAACATAAACTATCAAAGGCACACCAAGTGTGACGACTTTTTTCACTGCTTTTTTATCAAGACCCGCACGAGGTGGATCCAGAATCACACAATCGAATTTCTGAGAAGAAAGGCCGCTAAGCATTTTTTCCACCCGTCCTGAAACACAGATGAAGTTATCCAGTCCATTTAACCAGGCATTGTGCTTGGCATCTTCAACTGCTTTAGGATTTTCTTCTACTCCCAACACACTCGATGCACTGTCGGCAAGGTAAAGACCGATTCCTCCACTTCCACAGTAAAGGTCAAGCACCTTTTGCCTGCGGTCCAACTGGGCGTATTCTTTTACCTTTTCATAAAGCAGATAACAACCAGGGGAATTAACCTGAAAAAAGCTCTCAATGGACACCTTATAGCGTATTGAGCCAATGCGTTCGTAAAAAAAATCCCTGCCAAAAAGAAGCTGCTTTTTCTCAAATATTAAAGCACTCGCTGGTGCATTATTGATAATATGGACCAACCCCTGTACTGAAGGAACGAGAGACTTCAATTCTCGAATTAATTCTTCCGTTTTCGGAATCGCTCCCTCCCTGGATGCCAAACCAACGATGAATTCTGCTTCAGACTCAGAGCGGCGAATAAGCAAATTACGCAGAAAGCCTTCTTTTTTAACCGGATCATACCCGCTGAGCTGGTTACGAACCGCAAAGTCACGGAAAAAGCCCAGTAATTGAGCAATTTTCTCGTGGTTCATTAAATAACAAACTTTCAAATCAAGAACTTCCCAGTATCGTTTTTTGGGATGTAAACCCAGAGCAAGTTTTCCCTCTTGAGAAGGACCAAAGTTGAACTCCATCTTGTTCCGATAGCCAAACACTTTAGGCGAAGGGAAAAACCCTTCATAATCTATTTCTTCTCTGCTGATTTTACCTACCCGTTGCAAAGCGTCAAAAGCGCTTTTTTCCTTAAAAGCCAACTGTTGAGGGTAACTTAGAAATTGCAAACTACACCCCCCACATCCTTCTTCGAAATGGGGACAGATGGGTTCGACTCTACCTTCAGCAGGCTCAATCAGTTCTAAAAGTTCACCAAGCGCAAAGTTATTCTTTACCTTAACAATCTTCACGCGGCATACATCGCCAGGAATTACACCACCAACAAAAACCACAAACCCATTTTTCTTCAAAACCCCTTGACCCTCCGGGAGTGCAAAATCCACCACTTTTCCTTCAAATATTTCCCCTTTTGCAGGCTTCACTGTAAGCACCTCTTCTGCTTGAAAAGGTGATACATACCTATCCCAAAGGCCACAGAAACATTGAGAGAAGCAAGTTTACCTCCTGAAGGAATGAAAGCTAAAAAATCACATTGAGAACGAACCAGCTTTCGTATGCCCTTATCCTCTCCTCCCACCACCAGCGCCACCGGTACTTCCCGCACGTCAATATCCCAGAGAGGCTGGCCTTCCCCTACCTCCAGTCCAACCATAAAAACCCCTGCCTCTTTAAACTCTTTGATAACTCCCGCAAAATTATTAACTTGAACCACAGGTAGAACTTCAAACCCTCCTGCTGCTACTTTAAGCGCACCGGAACTAAGAGGAGCTGTCTGAGCTTTGCTAACAAGAACCCCTCTGGCTCCAAAAAAAGCAGCAGTGCGGACCAGAGCCCCCAGATTACGAGGGTCTTCAATTCTATCCAAAAAAGCAACAATGGCGCTTCTGTCGCCACTAACCTGCTCCAGTATATCCCTCCAGGTAAACTGTTCTTCCAGACGAGTCAACAAGAGAACTCCCTGATGAGCAACTTTGCCCTTCCCGAGCCAGCGCTCAAAAACCCTTTTATCTTCAACTATTTCAATTGCAATTCCCATTGCCTGAGCACGAGCCAGTATCTTCTTTACAGACTCACCCTGTGCCCCTTGATATAAAATCAGCTTCTCAAAGCTACGATGGGGATTATTAAGAGCCTGCAGAACCGCATGACGACCATAAATAATTTTTCCCATCAGGGCTCCTCCGGAGCGCTTTCATCGACACGATACCATCTTGTCCCAAGAGGCGTATCTTCAAGCACAAATCCCTTCTCCTTCAAAACCGCTCTTATCGCGTCAGCTTCCTGCCACTTCTTTTCCTTTCTCGCTTCCTCTCGTTTAGAAACCAATTCTATAACCTCTCTGTCCTCCTCATCCATTAAATTCAGAGGTATTATACCCAGTATTCTATCTACCGATTGCAGAAAAGCTTCCATCGAATTAAGGACGCCAACATCCCATTTCTTACGTGAAGGATGTAAATACTCATTGGCAAACCGCACAAACTCGCCAATAGTACCCAAGGCTTGTGGAGTATTGAAATCGTCGGCAAGAGCATTAAAAAAACGTATCTTAAAATCCTCAACTCGTAAAAGCACCTCTCTGTTTTCCTCCTGAGTGATACGATATTCATTTCTCTTGATAAAGAAGAAATTACGCAAAAAGTTCTTTATTCTATTAAGAAAACCCCTGGCATTATCAAGCGTAGTGTCATCCATGCTCAGGGGGCTACGATAATGAGCCCCAAAAAGAGCTATCCTGAGCACTTGGGGAGAATGTACTTTTAGGAGATCACGAACTTTAATTATATTGCCCAGCGACTTGGACATTTTCTGGCTCCCAATGGTCAAATACCCATTGTGCAAGAAATAACGAGCAAAGGGTTTGCCCGTAGCAGCTTCACTCTGGGCAATTTCATTCTCATGATGTGGAAACACCAAATCAGCTCCTCCAGCGTGAATATCCAGAGTAGGACCCAAATACTTCATCGACATGGCTGAACACTCTATGTGCCACCCGGGTCTTCCTCTCCCCCAGGGGCTTTCCCAGAAGGGTTCCCCGGGTTTTGCTGCTTTCCAGAGGACAAAATCCGCTGGGTTTCTTTTCCTATAACGTGCCTCCACCCTTGCTCCTTCTATAAGCTCATCCAGTTTCTTACCGGATAATTTTCCATACTCTGGGAAGCGGGAAACATCAAAAAGCACGTCTCCCTCTACAAGATAGGTAAACCCTTTTTCTTCGAGAATCCTGATTAGGTTGATAATCTCATCGATATGCTCGGTAGCTCGAGGATGATAGTCCCCTCTCTGGATTCCCAAAGCATCAGCATCTTTCCAGTATTCGTTTATAAAACGATCTGCAACTTCCATAAAAGAGACTTTCAGTTGATTGGCCTTGTTGATAATCTTGTCATCTACATCGGTAAAATTTTGCACAAAAACAACTTTATAACCCACTTCTCGTAAAAACCGTCTCAGGGAATCAAAAACCACAAAAACCCGGGCATTACCTATATGAATGTAGTCATATACAGTTGGACCACAAACATAAAATCCCACCCAGTCCTTATCGGAAAGGGTGAACTTTTCTTTGCTTCTGGAAAGGGTGTTAAAAAGACGTATCTCCAAACTCATCAAATCCTCCCCTGTCCACAGAGTTTTTCATATACCTTATCTCTACCAAGTGCGACCAATAAAGCATCCAACCCTGGACCCTCTTTGCAACCCATAAGCACCATACGCAGGGTCTGGAAAAACTTTTTAGCTGAAAATCCGCTCTCTTTTTGAATCTCTTTCAAGAGATTGCGCATTGCTTCTTCATTTTCCCAGCAATTTACAGGCAACCCAGGTAAGGCAGAACAAAAAAGTTTAACAATCTCCTTTTCCTCCCCATCTGTAACCGAAAACTTAAAAAACAGAATCTTCTGAATTCTTTCACCTACATCCCTTAATGTGTTTGCTTCTTCAGAGGCCAACTTCAAAATTTTAGCCATCCTAAGTGAACCACCAGCCTCTTTCTCCCAGCGCTCAATTTCCTCCGCCGAAAACAACTCCTTTAAACCAGTTTTTATTTCTTCAGTATCCATCATTCTGAGATAACTGGCATTTATCCAGATAAGCTTCTTAAAATCAAACACAGCGCTGGAGCGGGCAATTCTCTCCATAGAGAAAAGCCCCGGTAATTCCTGGTAAGGAACCAATTCGCAACCATCTGGAAAAGAATGGCCAAGCAGAAAGAGAAAGTTAAGAATCGCCTGTGGCAAGAAGCCCTGCTCACGAAGTTCACTGATATTTACACTTTTTCTCCTTTTGCTAAGCTTGGACCTGTTTTCATCCAGGATTATGGGAACATGAGCAAACTGAGGTGGTTCCCAATCCAAGAGCTGGTAAAGAAGCAACTGATAAGGGGTGTTGGGCAAATGTTCTTCTCCCCGGATAACATGGGTAATCTTCATCAAAGCATCATCAACTACACAGGCAAAATTATAAGTGGGCCATCCATCAGATCTCCAAACTATAAAGTCACCAATAGCTTCACTCTGAAACCTAACCTCACCCCTTATCAAATCTTGCAAAACGATACTTTTACCGTGTGGTACCCTAAAACGCCAGGAGGGAATTACACCAGAACGTTCCTTTTCTTTTCTTTCCTCTTCAGATAGATAAAAACATTTCCCTGAATAGCGAGGTGGTTTGCCCTGTCTAAGCAGAGACCTCCTCTCTGCTTCCAGTTCCTCCTTACTGCAGTAACAGGGATACAGGACGTTCCTGGCACGAAGCAGGTCAAAATACTTCTTGTAAAAATCCATACGCTCCGATTGTCGGTAGGGACCAAAAGAGGTGTTATTGATATCTGGACCCTCATCCCAGCTTATACCTAACCATTTCAAATCTCTAAGAATAGCTTCTTCGTAAGCTCTTTGAGAACGGTCGCGGTCGGTATCTTCGATGCGCAAAACAAAAATACCTTTGTTCTTCTTAGCAAAAGCCCAGTTAAAAGCAGCAGTCCTGGCACCGCCTATGTGGAGAACACCAGTTGGACTGGGTGCAAAACGGGTCCTTACTGTGCTGGCCAATTGACCACCTCCACTCTCACTTTCTCAATCCCATCTCGTAAAAGACCGATGGTCCTCGCTGCAATCATGGACAAATCAATAATCCTGTTTTTTCGTGCCGGACCACGATCGTTGACCCTTACCACAACTTGTTTGCCATTAGCAAGATTGGTAACCAGTAAGACGGTGTTAAAAGGGAACTCACGGTGCGCACAGGTAAATGCATAGGGATTAAATACTTCCCCCGAAGAAGTTGTTCTGTTCTTAAAACGGGGTCCATACCATGAAGCAAAGCCAGTAATAATCTTCCCGGTTGGATTATAGTAATAGCCCCTTAGGCGATAAAACTCCATTTGAAAATTATTAAGCCAAAGTGCTGCCAAATCCAAAGGATTAGAGTTATTAAGCCGGGCATCTTCCCTTGAAACTTCAAAAAGCTCCTCACCGTTGCAAAAGGCTTTCACCGACGCATTGCCAACCCGAAGATAAAAATCTGGTGGTTGGTCAAAAGTACTTCCCAGGATATGTTCCAGCCTCAGAGCCAGATTCTGTGCTCTCTCTTCAATACTCTTATAACTACCCGCTGAACGAACTCGCATTAGCAATCTACCATTAATCTTTATCGTAAAAAGATGCGAAGCTTTTCTTTCCCAGGCCACTGAAAAAGCATGCTGAGCGTTCGCTCTCACCACCCAGGCAAACCAAAAAAGCGAAAGTAGTGGTAATACAATTAATCCTCGCTTACCAGTAAGCTTACCGCATAGCAACTTATGGCCTCCCCCTTTCCCAATTCACCAATTCCTTCGTTGGTGGTAGCTTTAACGTTAAACCTGCTTGTATCAAGACCCAGCACCTCGGTTACCTTCTCACGAATGGAAGGGATAAACTTCTGTAAACGGGGTTTTTCAGCAATAAGCACAGTATCAACATTAACAATGTGCCAGCCAGCATTCTGAATTTTTCTACCCACTTCATAGAGCAGCTTTAGACTATAGACATCCTTAAACTGTGGATCTTCAGGGGGGAACCAAAACCCAATATCTGGAAGACCCGCGGCGCCCAGGAGACTGTCCATAACAGCATGACAAAGAACATCTCCGTCGGAGTGCCCAAGCAAGCCTTTTTCAAAAGGAATGTGTACTCCTCCCAAAATTAGCGCTCTCCCTTTTTCGAGGCGATGAATATCATAGCCAATCCCAACCCGCATCTGCATCAGCAAATCCTCTTTTCCCAGCGCAGTATTTCTTCTGCTCTTATGAAATCAAAAGGCGTAGTTATCTTAATGTTGTTTTCCGCACCCAGAACCAGAGCAACTTTCTTTCCCAATCTCTCAACCAAAGAAGAATCGTCGGTCCCATAAAACCCGTCCTGAAAGGCCTTCTCCATAGCCTCAAGAATGAGCGAAACCCTGAACACCTGAGGCGTTTGAGCACGCCATATTTTCTTGCGGTCCAGAGTTTTCTCTATAGTAGTTCCATCTTCTGAAAACTTTACAGTATCCACACAGGGAATTGCACAACACACAGCTTCGGTTTCTTGAACTCTTTCAGCACATCTTTCTATTATAGATTCAGTAACAAAAGGCCTTACCCCATCGTGGATAAATACGAAATCCTTTTTTCTCTCCCTCAACACTTCCAGCCCTCTATACACAGATTCTTGCCTGGTATCGCCGCCAAAGACATACTTCCGAAATTTCTTGAAACAAAATTGCTTCAATACTCTTTTAACAAAAATATCCTCATGGTCAGGGTGAATAACTACTACTATTTCCTGAATCAAAGGGGAACGCTCAAAAGCCTCAATAGTATGAGCAATTATCGGCTTATCAAGAAGAGGTAAATACTGTTTTGGAACGGCGACGTTCATTCTTTCTCCTTTACCCGCTGCAACAATAACTGCAAAGAACAAGGCTTTCACTCCAGGTTAGTTTTTAGAGGATGCCTTAGGGCGAACAAAAATCATTCTTCCTGCAGGAGTTTGCAAAACACTGGTTACCACAGTGTCAACCACACTATTTATGTACCTTTTGCCCCCCTCAACAACCACCATTGTCCCATCGTCCAGATACCCAACACCCTGATCTGCTTCCTTGCCTTCCCGAATGACCTGGACTTTTAATTCCTCACCAGGCAAAACGTAGGGCTTCAAGGCATTAGAAAGCTCATTAATATTGAGCACTTCAACACCCTCGAGTTCGGCAATCTTATTAAGGTTATAATCATTGGTAACCACCTTAGCACCCAGTACTTTAGCCAGTTTGACAAGCTTGGCGTCGACATCCCTAATTTCAGGAAAGTCCCGCTCAATAATCCTTACATTGACTCTTTTATCCTTGCGGATTTTGTTTAAAATATCCAGACCCCTTCTGCCCCGATTTCTCTTTAGAGGGTCCTGAGAATCTGCAATTTGTTGCAACTCTCGCAACACAAAGCGAGGTATGAGAAACTCGCCTTCCAGAAAACCAGTTTTACAGATATCAGCAATCCTGCCATCTACGATTACACTTGTATCCAGAATCTTGGCAGAAGTAGCTTGGCCACGCAACAGTTTCATGCGAGGTATGCCGGTAAAAACGGCTACAATGTCTTCCTTGCGAGAAAAAAACAAAGAAAATCCCAGCACACCGCAAATAGCAGTTACCACAAGAGGGAGATAGGGATTCTTAAAGGGTAAAAAAGACATGGGATAAGTTAGCAACACTCCAATTACAAGACCTGCAATCAAACCTACAAAGCCCACCAGGAAATCAATGGCCTGGAGTTTACTAAAAAATCCAAACACGTTCCATCTATCCTGTTCCAAAAAGGGAGTAAATATCTTTTTTACAACCAGACTTAAAACCCCCACCACTACAGACCATCCTAAAATTCTCCCCCAAATCAAGCCGCTTTCTGTTCCCGAAATCAAAATCCCTAAAATAAAGACAGCAAAAAAAACCACAACCACAGTAATAAGATCCCCTTTTGACAAACCGCCTCACTTCCTTTCCCATTAAGAAATAATTGAAAGGTAGGTGGTTCTGGTATTCAGCAACACCTCCTCGGACAATTATAACATCTCCTCAGTATATTCCGCATCACAGCAAGCCTTCCATTTTCAGGGCTTCATGGATACTCTTGTATCCGCTCAACTCCAAACTCCCTTTAAACTTATCACGAAGAACTCGCTCATTAGCAATAGCATAGTGGGAAATAACCGCCCTTCTAATTCCTCTCCGAGCAGCTTCTCGCAAGCGGTATTCAAGGAGAGGAATTGGCCTTATCTCGCCACTTAAGCCAACTTCACCAATAAAGACAACCTCTCTGGAAACTGGTTTCTCCAGTTTAGAAGAAGCCAAGCTAAAGCAGAGAGCCAAGTCGGTAGCAGTCTCATAGCTGCGAATACCTCCAACAACACTTGCATAGACATCACATTTGCTAAAACGTATTCGAGCCACCTTTTCCAAGATAGCTACAATGAGGAACAACCTTGCTGACTCTACACCCAGCGCTACTCTTCTTGGATAATCCAGATATGAATTATTTACCAGGGATTGAATCTCCACCATGAGAGGTCTCTTGCCCTCCACCAGAACGGTGCGGACACTACCCAAACCCTCCAAATCTGAAGGAGCCAGAAAAAGGTGGGAAGGGTCCTCAACATCTCTCAGGCCATCCTCGCCCATTTCTAAGATACCAACCTCCCAGGTAGGTCCAAAACGGTTTTTTATGCTCCTTAACAAGCGAAGAGCAAGGTGTGGGTCTCCTTCGAGATAGAGAACAACATCAACCAGGTGTTCCAAGGTTTTAGGTCCAGCTACCACACCTTCTTTAGTGACGTGCCCTACCATGAAAAAAGCCCTCTTTTCTTGCTTGGCAATATTCATAAACAGAGAGCTTAGTTCCTTTAAGACACTCACACTACCCGCAGCAGATGCCTGTTCAGCAAAACCTAAATTTTGGATAGAATCAACGACCACCAAATCCGGACCAATACGTGTTATTTCAGAAAAAATATCTTCTACACAGTTTGTGGAAAGAAGAAACAAATTTTGGTGAGCATCAATTTTCAATCTGGTTATACGGAGAAAAAGTTGAGCAACAGATTCCTCACTGCTTACATAAAGAACTCTTTTACCACGAGAAGCTATGCCGTGAGAAATCTTCAAAAGCAGAGTAGACTTCCCAATTCCTGGGTCACCACTTAAAAGAACCAGAGAGCCTTCAACAACCCCTCCCCCTAATACCCTATCAACTTCAGACAAACCCGTTTTGAAGCGTGGAGCTCCCTTAGTTACTTCGTGCGAAAGTTCCGAGAGGGAAACTGCTTGAGTGCGACTACGAAAAACCTCTTTAGTGCGGTTGTGAAGTTTTGTTTCCTGTTCTTTATGTAAAAAAGTATTCCACTCCCCACACTGGGGACACCTGCCCAGCCAACTGGGAGTGGAATACCCACATTGTGAACAAACATAACTCATTCCTAACCTCAGGATTGCAGGCTTAACTCCAGCGGCAAAACCTTTGTAAATCGCAGTTTGTCTTCTTCACAACTAACCAGAATCCTGTCTCCTTCTTTAAATACTCCTTTAAGAATAAGGTCCGAAAGCGGGTCTTCAATCAGTTTCTGAATGGCACGGCGTAATGGACGCGCTCCAAAGTTCGGATCGTAACCCTCGCGAGCAATTTTAGAGCGAGCTTCAGGAGTCAATTCAATCTCCATATTCTTTTCTTTCAATCGAGCCTCAGTCTCTTTCATTAAGATATCCACGATCTGCTCTATTTCATCTTGTTTCAAAGGTCTGAACACTATTACCTCGTCAATCCTGTTAAGGAATTCTGGAGGAAAGACCCTTTTAACCTCTTCCATAACCTTGTCTTTGATTTCCTGATAGCTAAGCCCTTCCTGTTTTTCACCAAAACCGATGCCCCTCTGCGATGCTATGAAACGAGCACCCAGATTAGAAGTCATTATTACAATGGTATTCTTAAAATCAACAGGCCTTCCTTGAGCATCGGTAAGTCTTCCTTCTTCCATGATTTGCAAGAGGATATTAAAAATCTCCGGGTTTGCCTTTTCTATCTCATCAAACAGGACAACGGAATAGGGACGACGACGTACCTTCTCAGTAAGTTGTCCTCCTTCTTCATATCCAACGTAACCTGGCGGTGAGCCAATCAACCTTGAAACGGTGAACTTTTCCATGTATTCTGACATATCAAGAGTTATCAGGGAGTCTTCCCTGCCGAAAAGGAACTCTGCTAAAGCTTTAGCCAGCTCTGTTTTGCCCACTCCCGAAGGTCCCAAGAAGAGGAAAGACCCAATAGGCCGACGAGGGTCTTTCAAGCCCGCTCGAGACCGCCGAACAGCTCTGCAAACCACCTTGACAGCCTCTTCCTGCCCTATAACCCTCTTGTGAATTTCTGCTTCCATATTCACCAATCTTTCTTTTTCTTCAGTAGCAAGCCTTACCACAGGTATACCAGTCCATACTGAAACCACTTCCGCTATGTCCTGTGCGAGAACCCGGGGTCTTAAAGCATCAATTTCTTCAAACCATTTTTCTTTCCGGCGATTGTATTCCTCCCTCAACCGTTCCTCCTCATCACGCAAACGAGCTGCTTCTTCAAAGTCCTGTTCACGAACCGCACATTCCTTGCTCTTGCGTACTTCATTTATTTTTTCCTCCAGTTCTTTAATGTCTTCAGGAAGCAGGGAAGTTCTTAGCCGAACCCGAGAGGAAGCTTCATCCATTACATCAATCGCCTTATCTGGCAAATAACGGTCCGCAATATATCGCTTAGAGAGTTTTACTGCTGCTTCAATGGCCTCATCGGTAATTTCCACCTTGTGATGTTCTTCGTAACGATCTTTTATTCCCCTGAGAATGTCCAAGGTAACCTCAAGAGAAGGTTCATCAACGTAAACTGGCTGAAACCTTCGCTCCAGAGCCGAATCTTTTTCAATGTACTTTCTGTATTCAACCAGCGTGGTTGCACCAATAGCTTGGAGCTCTCCCCGAGCAAGTGCTGGTTTAAGGATATTGGCAGCATCAATGGCTCCCTCTGCGGCTCCTGCTCCTACCAAAGTATGCACTTCATCTATGAAAAGAATAACTTCCTTGCTCTGAACAATTTCAGAGATAATTTTCTTTAACCTTTTTTCAAATTCACCGCGATACTTAGTCCCTGCCACTACTGCAGCAAGATCCAGAGCAACCACTCTTTTTCCTTTTAATACTTCGGGTATTTCTCCCTTAATAAGTTTTTGAGCCAGACCTTCCACAATGGCTGTCTTACCAACTCCTGGCTCTCCAATTAGTACTGGGTTGTTTTTGGTACGGCGGCTCAAAACCTGGATAACCCTTTCAATTTCCTTTTCCCGGCCTATCACCGGGTCAAGCTTTCCTTCTTCAGCCATACGGGTAAGGTCTCTGCTAAATTCATCAAGAACTGGTGTTCTGGTCTCCCTACGCGAAGGAGTATTCGAAAAATCTCTCTCCGCAGAAGAACTTTCATTCAAAATTTCGTAGAGCTTACTCCGAACTGTGTCTATGTCAAGCCCAAATCGCTTCAGAATCTGTGCTCCTACTCCACTTCCCTCTCGAAGAATGCCCAGAAGGATATGCTCGGTACCCACATAGTTATGGCCAAGCCTCCTGGTCTCATCAAGAGCGAGTTCTAAGACTCTTTTAGCACGGGGAGTAAAAGCCACTTCCTTAGTACCCTGGGTTTCAGAACGAGGAACCCAGTTTTCCAACTCTTTTCTGACCAGTTCCGCAGAAATATCAAAACTATCCAGAATCTTAGCTGCTATGCCTTCTCGCTCTCTAAGCAAACCGAGCAAAAGATGTTCTGTGCCAATATGGTCGTGTTTTAGACGTACTGCCTCATCCTGAGCAAGAATAATGACTTTTCTTGCTCGCTCAGTATACCTCTCAAACATACTGAATAATCCTCCCTCGTTTACTCCTCAAAAAACTCAGAATTGGCAAAAACTCCTTTCTACAGACTGCGTCAGTTTTCAATAGATTAAAACCCTCTGCTTCGACCATTATTCCTAACTGTTGCGCTAAAAAAAACAGAGAAGCATATTCCAGAAAGAAATCCGGTTTATCATCTTCAGAGCAAAGGGAATGAAGAAACCATATCCTATCCAGCAACTTTTTCTTGCGCCGGGTATCAGAAAGGAATGAAGCTCGAACTCCTCTTTCCCAACGACAAAGAGAACCGGAAAATTCCTTTACCATCTTCACCAGTTCCCCTTCACTCAATCCCAGCGTGAAATAATTAGAAATTTCAAAAACATGAGCAAGTATTTTTCCTCCACCACCAAACCCCCTAACGAGCACACCGTCTTTTTCTTTTAACCACTGATACAGTTTATCGACTCCATAAAGAAAAGAAATTGCAGGAAGATGCACTCTCACCACTACTTGCAAACCAGTCCCCGCCTGCTCAGGAAAAGCAGTCAGAAACCCAATCTTTTCATCGAAAGCAAACTCAAAATGCTTGCCAAACAAGCTCTCCAAACGATCAACTTTAAGAAAACAGGTATGGAGGTGGACGAGATCCTCAGTTTCAGCAAACATTCTGAAATGGTCCCAATAATTGACCAGGATTCCCTGGTCTCCTTTAAAGACCAGGACTTTATTCCTTGATGTATCATGTAAGGCAGGCATCACAAAAAGACTTTTTCTCCAACGCTTGCAAGCTTTTTCACTTTCTTTGTCCAGCCATAACCAGCTAAAACCTTTCTTTGTAAGGTGCTTTTCAAAAACTTTCCGAAACCTGCAAACAACCTCTTCCCTCCATATGTTGCTGGCACCTGAAGCAAAAGGATAACCAGCCAAATTACGCACGTATAGAACTCCTGCTTGCACGGCACAATCTTGCCATCCAAAGCGACTGGAATAACTCTTTTGAGAAAGCTTCAACGAAGAAAAAAAGCTCATTTTAATTTCGATTGCAAACGTTCCAAGACTTTTTTAAGGTAGTTAGCACGCTCATAATTTTCTTCAGAAACACACTTTTCAAAATCTGCCCTCAGTCTTTGAAAATTTTTCTCCAGCTTCTTTCGTCTAAGCCATAGATAAGGCTTTTTACCCACATGGTAAGAACCGCAAGCACGCAAGTACGGCTCCAACAAAGAATTGAAAGAAACATAACAGCGAGGGCAACCCAGAACACCGTTTCGCAAAAATTCCTCAAAGCTCATCTGGCAAAAATCGCACCTCTGAGAAGCAATGTCAAGAGTATATCCAGAAACGGGGACATCAGAAGATTCACACGAGTTAGCATTAGTAAAGTAGGCAACCGAGACCTTATAAGCACAATTCTTGCATAAGAACAGTTTTTTTCTCACTTTCTTATGGTTAACCACATAAATAGCTATGGAGGCTTCGAAACGGCCACAAAGACTACACTTCATCTTCTCTCCATCCCAAAACCCGAAGCAACATTTCTCTCAAAATATGTGACCTCAACACATTTTTTTCTGCAACCAGGTTGCCATCACTTTCCCCAAAACCAGAAAGAGCATTAATTGTCGCTGCTTTCATAAGCGCTGCCTCTCGTCCTGTAATATATCCTTCCCTTTTCAGTAATTCCACCAAATCCTCCACTTCCGCTTCCCGCAAACCTCTGTCTCTCTCTTCCACATACCTGATGATTGGTTCCAACCGATCCAGGGTAATCCGTTTTATGCGCACATAGCCACTACCTCCACGCCTACTCTCTACTATGAAACCACGTGCAACGCTAAAACGAGTTGCCAGCACGTAATTAATCTGAGAAGGCGCGCATTCAAACTCGATAGCAAGCTTACCTCGTTGAACAACGATTGCCTGATCAGGTGAACTCTCTATCATTTTCATTAAGTACTTCTCGATTGTGTCACAAAGAGACCTCATTCGCGATCCCTCTTAACATATTTATGCTTATTGACTATTCCTGACCTTCCAATACCATTATACCTAACTTCTCCAAACTGTCAACCCAAGCGTGTCCGCAAGAGTGGAAAAAGAATCACTTCGCGAATAGAAGGAGAATCAGTCAGAATCATTACCAAACGGTCTATACCTATTCCAAGACCTCCGGTAGGAGGCATACCATACTCCAGTGCTTCTATATAGTCCTCATCGATGAAGTGCGCTTCCATGTCACCAGCTTCCCTTTTCAAAAGCTGTTGCTCAAATCTTTTTCGTTGTTCAAAAGGATCATTTAACTCACTGTAGGCATTACCCAACTCTTCTCGAGCAATGAAGAGTTCAAAACGCTCGGCAATTCTCGGATCGCTGGCTTTAGCTTTAGCAAGGGGAGAGATTTCGACCGGATAATCCAGCACAAAAGTGGGGTGAATCAATTCAGGTTGCACAACTTTTTCCAAAAACTCGTTAACAAATTTACCTCTATCCCATTTATCGTCGAAAGCAATTTGCAACTCCTGTGCTTTGCCTCTAAGTTCATCAAGGGAGGCTTCAAGCACATCAATTCCCAACTTTTCCCTCAAAAAATCAATCAAATAAATTCTTTGCCAGGGCGGAGTAAAATCAACTTTCAGGCCCTGATAAACAATTTCATAACTTCCGGTGAGCTTTAAAACCAGAGCGGAAAGCAACTCTTCACAAAGTTCCATCATACCCTGATAATCGCTATAGGCCTCATAAAGCTCGAGCATGGTAAATTCCGGGTTATGACGAGTAGAAATACCTTCGTTACGGAAGTTACGGTTAATCTCGTAAACTTTTTCAAATCCTCCCACGACCAACCTCTTTAAAAATAATTCAGGTGCAATGCGCAAATAAAGTTCCATTTGAAGAGCATTATGAAAAGTCTTAAAAGGACGCGCAAGCGCACCACCCGGAATAACTTGCATCATAGGGGTTTCCACTTCCAGAAAACCTTTCTGATCAAGGAAAGTTCGAATTTCTTTCAAAATTCTGGAACGGGTAAAAAACACCTGGCGGGTCTTTTCGTTCATAATCAAGTCCAGATATCTTTTGCGGTAACGAACTTCCACGTCTTTAAGGCCATGCCACTTTTCGGGAAGAGGACGCAAGCATTTGCTAAGTAACACAAGATCCTTGGCCAGAACAGTAAGTTCCCCAGCACGGGTTTTAAATACGGGACCTCTCACCCCTACCAGGTCTCCCACATCCAGTTTGCTGAACAAGAGATATTTTTCCTCTCCCAAAACATCCTTTTTGGCATAAATCTGAATTCTACCGCTTGAATCTTGCAGATCAAAAAATGCTGCCTTCCCATGACGCCTGAGCGCCATTATTCTCCCCGCAACGCCAACTTCTATATCTTTGTCCAGAAAATCAGTTTCTCGCTCCTTTACCTCAGTAACAGAGTGAGTCCGTAAAAAACGACCATTGTAAGGATCCAGACCCTTTTCTCTAAAAAAGTCAATTTTTTCGACTCTTTCAAGATATGATTGATCCTTATTCTCTCCTGCAGAAGCCAAAGGGTTATTCCCCCCTTTTCTTAATATCCAGAATCTGGTATCTGACTACGCCAGCCGGCACTTTTAGTTCCACTATGTCACCTCGTTTCTTGCCAAGAAGGGCCTGCGCAAGTGGTGACTCAAAAGAAATCTTTTTCTCCGAAGGGTTAGCTTCCACTGAATCAACTATGGTATAGTCAGTCTCAGTGCCCCGATTAAGGTTTTTCAGAAAAACTCTTACCCCAAGATGCACCTTTTCAACATCTTCCTCCGTATCCTCAACAATAATTGCTCTCTGTAACTTTTCCTCAAGCGCAAGTATTCTTCCTTCTATAAAAGCCTGCTCGTTCTTTGCTTCTTCATACTCCGCGTTTTCACTCAAGTCTCCAAAAGAGAGAGCGTGCTGAATCTTTTCAGCTACCTCCTTGCGTTTCACAGACTTGAGAAACTTCAGTTCTTCCTCAAGTTTTTCATAACCCTTACGGGTCAGGATAACTTTCCCATCACTAATTTTCTTTTCCATTACCTTACGCCCCCTAAAACGGCTTATCAACTTTCAGAATACCATATAGAAAGCCTTCCTCATTGTCAAGAGATAGTCTCAGTTTCCAGCAAAGCGTTGACGCCAGACATTTATAAGAAAAGCACCAGCATAGCCGCAAAAAAACCCAAAGGCAACCCCCGAAAAAACAAGAAGGGGTAAATACAGGAATATGGCCCTGCTCTCTATGTACGAAAAGGCTACCAAAAGCTGAACGAGGTTATGAACCACTGCTGAAATAACACTGAGAACAGTAACCGAATGCATTTTCTTTGAAAGAACGCAAAGAGCCAGAAAACTGCTAAGTCCTCCACTCGCACTCAAAAAGAAACCAACATTTAAAAAAGTGCCTCCCAAAAGATTACCCGCCAGTATACGGAGCAACAAAACTAATAGGGCATCCCGAGGACCAACTGTAAAAAATATGAATAAGGTAACAATATTAGCCAATCCCACTTTTGCTCCTGGTACAGGAAGCAAAGGAGAAAAACTACCTTCCAGGATATGCAGTGCAATGGCGATACCGGTGAAGATGCCCAAATAAACTACTTTTCCACTATTCCAGGAACTCATTTCCAATAAAACACAAACCAAATTTACTTCGACTATTATCGCACAAAACTTCTTGAAAAACTTAAGCCGAGTTTTCAAATTCGATTTTCCCAACCCAAATCAAGTGGTAAAATTTTTTATCCAGCAAAGAATGAATAATTCTCCCTGAAGGAGGAAAAGATGCTCATTGCTTTTCTTTCGGACTGGGGACTAAAAAGCTATTACGTAGGAGTATGCAAAGCAGTTATACATTCCATCAACCCGGGAGCGAAGGTCATCGATCTCACCCACGAGATTGAACCCTTCTGTGTTCGAGAGGCAATGCACGTGCTTTACAGAGCATACAGAGACTTTCCACCTCGAACAGTTTTTCTGACGGTTGTCGATCATGGTGTAGGCACTGAAAGAAAAGCAATAGCTTTCTCCACCCAGAGCGACTACTTCTTTGTGGGTCCAGATAATGGGTTATTCACCCTTGTCGCAGAAGAGGATACCATCATTGAGATAAGGGAGCTTGCCAACGCCAATCTGTTTTACAAAAAGCGACCCTCGACCAGCTTTCACGGAAGAGATATTTTTGCCCCCTGCGCCGCATTCCTAAGCAAAGGTATGCCCCTTGAAAACCTTGGACCTCCTCTTCCAGAAATTACCTCGCTCGATTACCAGAAACCACGACTTGAAAAAGGTAAAATCACTGGTGAAATTGCCTTTTTTGACCGCTTTGGCAATATAGAAACCAATATTCCAGAAACCTGGCTTTCTACTCAAAAAGGACTAAAGTTTTACCAGAAATTGCCGATATATATAAGTGGTGAAATATACACAGTACACTATGCACCAACTTACGGTAGCATTCCTCAAGGTGAAATCCTAATACACGGAGATAGTTCGGGTTTTCTGGAAATAGCCGTCAATCAAGGAAACGCGCGAGAAAGGTTGAAGGCAGAAGCAGGGTCTTTAGTGGAAATTCAAATCCCTCAAATAGAGGGAAAAATAAAAAAACTGGGAAGGGGTGAAAATTTATGAAACCGAAAATCATTACAGGTTTATTAATGGCAGTGTTACTTCTCCTGATATTCAGCCTCACAACGTACGCAGAAACGACCCTTATAGAAGGAACACTGTATGGTGACCAGGAAATTGCTACTGATGCTCAACTTCTGGGTATAATACAGGGCAATGTAACTGTTAAAGCAAGCATCACACTACAGGTTGACGGGATCGTGACAGGCTCCATAACTGTAGAGTCTGGTGCTAACCTGATTATAAATGGAGTCGTCCACGGTGATGTAACACTTTTAGAAGGCGCTACAGCAATAGTTAACGGAATTATAAACGGTAATATCTATAACCAGAGTGGCAATACCCTCGAAATCAACGGTATCGTCAAGGGAGAAATTTACTGATTTTGGCAGTGAAACTAGCAGTAAACCAGGGACAACCCCAGGGTTTTTTACCAAAGTTTAGAGGGCAGAAAGGGTTTTCCTTCATTGAAATTGTAATAGTTATAGCCGTTCTTGCATTAAGTGTTACTTCTTTTTCTCTATTATTCTGGAATAACGTTGTCACCAAAACAGCTAACGAAAACCTGATAGCCGCAAGCGCTGTAGCTGAAAACGTTTTAGAACATGTCAAAAAGGTAAGCATTGACAACTTTTCTGCCCTCACAAGTTTTATTGAAAATAACGACAACGGCAACAACGATATCAATGACGAAGCTGGAATCTTGGAACTCAATTTAAATTCAAGTTCTTTTCTGAACACTTTTTATCAAGATGAAAGTGGGCTTCTATCCGAGACCTTAGCCACTCTTCCAAGCGCGGGTGAACTCTCATACATACATTTAGAAATTAAAGAAACAAATGAAATTAACGGAAATATAGAAAAGGTGCTTGTAAAAGCCACAATCAGATGGACAGAAATCGCAAGGCCCCAGTCCAGCGAAAAAACGCGACAGTACACTTTGGTTAGTTACATTTCCCGATACGGAGTGGGAAGTTTCCTCTAACCAACTTTAAACACTGCCCTTTAAGGAAGGTGAAAAGTATTTTTTCTTTGGGAAACGAAAGAGGGGCTACGCTGCTTGAACTTGTCATAGCTATTATGATTACAGCTTTGATTTTGGGAACCTTATATTTATTTTTTGGATTCCTGAATAGAGAAGGAAAAAGCCAAATAAATGAGCAAATACTGGCTGACAGGATTAACCTTTTCCTGTCTGCAATCTCAAAGGACTTTCGAACCGCAAAAAGAGTACAACTCATCGATTCTAACCAAATAACCATAGAAACCGTAGATGGTCGAGTTAACACTTACAAATTCCTCGATGATCGGATCCTCAAAAATGGAACAGAAGTTGTTAGCAAATTAGTAAGTACCGCATTTTCTCTTGAGAAAAGAAGTCCTTCAGGAAATATCCCTTACTCCTACTATTCAAAGCTTAATATTTCTCTTTCTACTTCCACTAAAGAATTCAAAATATCCGTGATGAGACGGAACCCTCCCGAAGGCAATGAATAAAATGGAGGTTGGTGAGATCCGTGCTGCCTGAACGTGGTTCAGTAATTATTGTTGTTGTGACTCTGGTAACGATCGTTTCTACAATAATATTTGCAGCTTCTACCTTGATTATTTCGGGTAATAAGAATGCTTCCAGGTTAACATCGCTGAAACAGGCTCACTACGTTGCTGAAGCAGGGATCGAAAACACCATATCAAATCCTATATACCTGCGGGACGCCTTACGCGATGGTCAGGTAAACATAGGGCAATCCATAGTAGAAACTGATATTGATGGAAAAACAGGTAGATATCAAGTAACTTTAACTAAAAGCTCCGAAAACACTATTGAAGCGAGGTCAACCGGATATATAGAAAACCCCGAGAGCGGAAACACAATATCACACAAAACTATAATATGCGACTTGCAATTAAAGCCTGGCTCTTTTTACGACCTGACTCTGGGCAATGCAATTACTACTGAAGAAAACATAGACTCTGGAAAAGTATATATCAGGCTTGACGAAGGCGTGAGTTCTGACCTGCAACCCGACGTTTACTGTGGAGGAGATATAATCACCATTAGTGGTAATATACCTGGTTCAGTAATAGCCGAAGGCGAGGTGCAAATTGGTAACACAGCTAATATATCAGGAAATGTAATAGCCAAAGGTTCCATAACCTTAGCAAATGGAGTAAAAGTTGGGAGCAACGTTATTTCATGGGAAGCAGTATACATTAGCAATCAAGTAGAAATTAGCGGAGATATAGTCGCTGGTTTAAATAACACTGGGGAGACTGGTACGCTGGTGAATATTGGCAATCAGAGCCATGTTGGAGACATATACACACCTGATGGAGAAAATCAAGTGGCAATTTCCACAAACTCTACTTGTGGATCAATTTTCACTTTAAGTGACACTAAATATGATGGATATCTTTTCCCCAGCGAAGGTTTGCCCCAGATTGATGAAGAAACAAAAAATCTGTGGATCAAACAAGCAAAAAGCGATGATATTATTTATCCTGAAGGACTAACAGTGGGAAATGGCGAAACTTATACCATAGACGGGAATGCTTATATAAATGGAAATCTTCTTGTGGATAATAACGCAACTTTACTGGTAAAGGAGGGCTCTATTATTTATGTAACCGGCTATATCACTATAGAAAATAATGCTGTGGTTGAAACTATTGAAGCTGATGGAGATCCCAACACCAAAAGAGCTTCTTCCTTCATCACTGAAAACTATTTTGACATATTAAACAACGCCATCCCGGAAAATATCTCCCTGGTTGCCTTAGGAGAGGCAACATCGTCTTTCAAGAATAATTCAGTCAACACCGGTGCCATATTTGTTCCTAACGGCACCTTAGAGGTGAAAAACAATGCTATAGTTCACGGCGGAGTATTTGCAAAAAAAACTATAATTGGCAACAACGCGGAAATATATTTCAATCCTATGAAAGTACTATCCATACCACCTGTTGGAACCAGTAATGAAATTCTCAGGCTACTTGAATGGAGAGAAAATTAAAAACAATCCCGGTAAATAAACGAAGACCTCGCCTCCACCAACTCTTTAATCTGACCAGCAATGCGGTCCAGGGCTCCAGGCGGACCCATCCGTTCGCGTCCAATCCGGCTCATTTTAGCTCTCTTTTCAGGATCATTAAGAAGGCACAAAAGACCTCTTTTAATAGTTTCTGCCTCTGGTGGCACTATTCTTACAGCTTCTCCCAAAATTTTCTTTTGGGACTTTTTTTCCTTACCACCCACCGCCAGCACGGGAATTCCCAAACCCGCACATATCTGGTGTGCAGTACCTCCAAAACCGACTACCAAATCTGCTCCTTTCGCCACACTGGCAACCGGCCCACAAAAAATTCTTACTGGCACGCCTTTCTTCCAAAAACAATCCCCGTCGCAATACCAATCAGGTGCGAAAGCAACCAGCTCCTCCAAACTCTGATTCGGAGCTTTTACCAGAACCCATTCAACAGAGGCTTCTTGAGAAACCAGAAAAACAGCCTCAAGAAGCACGGAAAGTTTTTCAAGCTGCTGATTCCTGCTGCCAGGCAAAATAACTACCCGAAAGCCATCTTTCTTTCGCCAGAAAAAGCCCTGTTCACAGAAAGAATCTCCACCAAGGTCCATAATGGGATCGCCCACATAAACAGCTTGGGGGAGAAAACTCGAAAGAGCCCGATAGGTTTCCTCATCTTTGGTCCATATTAGTTGGGTGCATTTTTTCAAAATGTTTTTTTCAAAAATGGAAAAGGGCCTCGTACGCACCGTCCTCCCCACAAGTAAAAGAAACACTCTCCTTTTCAATCCCCAAAAAACCAGATAGGCCAGAAACACGTCCCCAACACACAAAGATAACCAAATCTTTTCCTTAATTTCGCTCAAAAGCCTTATTTGTTTTTTGAGCTGATCAACGAGCCCCGCCTTAAGATCTCTGAAGAAATTTAAAACCCCGTACTTGGCAAGTCCCTCGCTGGGCAAACTGGGGAAAGAAGCAACGATTTCTACGTTTCTTTCTAAATAGGCAATCCCCTTCCCCACCAAAGGCAAGGCCTTCACCGGGATTTCGCCTTCTAAGACTTCGCGAAGTTTATCAGAAAGAAGTGCCCCGATATTATCTTCACCATGACCGTTGGAAATAATCAACAAATGTCTTTCACTATCTTTCATCTTGACCAAGAGATGCTAAAGATTCATAAACTTCTATCAGGGAAAGATAACATTGTTTGAAAACCGGGTATAGCCTTTCATAAACCTGGGACTCTTCCTCCTTGGGAAGGAAACAATCTTTAATTTCAAGCAAATCTCTCACAGCCTCAATCCCTGGAAAAATACCTATCCCTACACCCCCAACTATAGCTGCACCCAAGGAAGTAGCTTCTTCAATCAGTGCTGGCCGCAAAACTTCCATCCCAAACATGCTGGCAAGTAACGAGGCCCAGAAATCCCCCTTTGCACCACCTCCGATAATCCGCATGCTATCTATTTGAATCCCTTGTTCCCTGAAAGCATCAAGAATAATCCTTAAGTTAAAACTCACTCCTTCAAGAACCGCTCTGACAAGGTGTGCCTTGCGATGACGAGGAGTTAGACCTATAAAAGCTCCTCGAGCATGGGGATTCCACCAGGGAGCTCGCTCACCCATAAGATACGGCAAAAAAAGCAGCTTTTCAGAACCCGGAGGTACTCGCCGAGCTTCCAGGTTCATTATTTCATAAGGGCTTATTCCCCATTCCGCAGATAATTGTTTTTCTCTATCACACAAAGTATCCCGACACCACTGGTAAGAAGCACCAGCAGCTTGCATGGTTCCAGTAGGCATGTAAAGACCAGGGATCAAATGATGAAATGTAAAAGTCCTTTTCTGGGGGTCGTAGATAGGCTCACGAGAAGCAAGTGCAATCCAGGAAGAAGATCCAAGATACGCGTAAGCCTGGCCTTCCTGAACCACACCCGCTCCACAAGCTGCGCAAGAACCGTCGCCCCCACCAATGACCACCGGGGTTCCCGGCAAAAGTCCAATTTCCCGAGAAGCCTCGCTGGTTATTTCACCAATTACCTCTGTGGAAGGAAAAACCGGTGGTAGTTTCTCTAAGGGCAACTCCACTGCTTCCAGAATTTCTTCTGACCAATCCTCTTTCTTAAGGTCAAACATGTTGGTCCCTGAAGCATCCGAAAAATCGGTAGCCCAGCGACCAGTGAGTTTAAAGACTACATAATCTTTAGCCAGAAGAAACTTATGTGCCTTACGGTAAATGTCGGGCAAATTGTTGCGTATCCACAAGATTTTAGCCAGCGAATAGTTAGGGCTTAAGCGATGCCCGGTTATCTCGTATATGGTATTTTCACTAATTCGCCTTTTAACCCACTCTACCTCGTTAACACTCCTGCGGTCTGCCCAGATGAGGATGCGATATAGAGGATTCCCATCCTCATCCACAGGTAAAGCGCCCATCATCTGGCCTGAAAAGGTAACTACCCCAATATCTTGTGGTCCAAACTTGCCTTGCGAGAGTAACTTCTGCGTAGAGCACACAACAGCTTTCCAGTAATCACGAGGGTCTTGCTCCACAGAGAGCGAGTCAGGAAAATACGTTTCATACTGATATACGGTGCTTGCCAGACACTTTCCCTCTGAATCAAAAATACTTGCCTTGTCACCAGTTGTACCCAAATCATGGGCGAGTATCAGTTTTGACATTCTCCTCTTTTCCCTCCTCTTCGTCGCTTTCCACAATCAATCTTAAGGTAATAATCCGCTTACCCCGCATTCTTTCCACCTTAAGCAAATATCTACCAATTTTGACCACTTCCCCCTCTTCAGGTACCTTGTCCAGGAGTTCCATCACCAGGCCACCAACAGATTCGAACTCCTCGCTCTCCGGTATGTCAAGACCCAAAAGTTCGTTTAACTCCTCTATTTGAATGGAAGCATCTACCAGATACTCATTTTCACCAACTTTACGGTAGGGAGCAGCTTCTCGGTCGTGTTCATCGCGTATCTCACCAACCAGCTCTTCAAGAAGGTCCTCAATGGTAACCAGACCTGCTGTACCTCCATACTCATCAAGAACAATCGCCATATGTACTCTCCGACGTTGCATCTCACGCAGAAGTTCTATAACTTTCTTGGTAGCCGGAACAAAGTAAACCGGGCGCAATATTTCCTTAACTTTTTTGTCCAGCATACCCTCTTCATAAAGCACCAGAATATCTTTAATATGAACAAATCCCACAATGTGGTCGATGTCTTCACGAAAAACCGGTATTCTCGAATAGTGATTCTTTCTAAAAACCTCCAGAACGTCTTTAACGGTAGCTTCTTCATCAACAGCAACAATGTCGGTTCGAGGGGTCATCACTTCATAAGCCATGGTGTCACCAAAGTCAAAAACCTCATTAATTAACTGCCTTTCTTCGGGTGGAAGTGCCTTTTGTTCTGAGAGAAATATTTTGAGCTCCTCCTCGGTAACCAACCCTATTTTATCCTGACTTATCCCCAAAAACTTGGAAATAGAGTCAGTAAAAAAGGAAAGAACAACAATCACCGGGCGAAAAACCAGCGAGAGAGCTTCAATGGGCCGAGCAACTAAAAAGGAAATTCGTTCCGGATTAGCAAGTGCAATTCTTTTAGGAACTAACTCTCCTAAAACCAGAGTAATAAAAGAAATAATCACCGTAACCAGAACAAAAGCTATTTCCTTGCCAGCAGTTTCCAGAAGGGGCAAACCACTTTTTTCGAGTTTTTCTCCCAAATCCTGGGCCAGAGATATCGCTCCAGTAGCACTGGCAAAAAACCCAGCCAGCGTAACACCTACCTGGATGGTTGCCAGAAACTCGCTTGGTTTTTGCAACAAGCGTTCCACAGACCTGGTAGCACCCGCTTTTTTCTCCCCTAAGGTGCGTAACATGGTCTTGCGAACCGAAATAATGGCAATTTCGGAAGCCGCAAAAAAAGCATTGATGGCGATCAAAATGAGAATAAGAAAAATCATACCCAAATATTCCATTTTTTACTCCTCAGGCCTCCTCTAAAAATTAAGAACTAAACGCGTGCAAATAGAGCAAATCTTCCATACCTGGTACTTTTCTGGATAAAAATTTAAAAATCCTTGCAAAAGCCACCCTTACCAAACAAAGCACTGTTACCCCTTGCTCACAAATCCTGCTATTTCCACGTCATACATTATAACAGGCATCTCCGCAAGACAAGGACGCATTAATCGCCACCTAAAAATTGCAACGCCAGCAGAGCATATATCATACTGGCTGTAACAATTTGCGAGGTAGAAACAAACTCATTGGCAGAATGGGCCTCAACAATTCTACCGGGACCAAAGATAACGGTGGGAATACCTGCGTTAAACAGGAAAGACGCCTCGCAAGAAGCAGGAAAGGGAGCAAAAATGGGAATCTCTCCAGGAATTTGAGAAATAGACCGTGCAAGCACATCAACTGCCGGAAGATCCCGGGACACCTTAGCCGGAGGTAAATGAGGCACCGTTTGAGAAATCCGATACGAAAAAGGCGAATTAGAACGATTTTTGACCTCAACAACAATATCCTGAAGCAGTTTTTCCATACTTTCTAAAGAAAAATTAGGCAGTGTTCTAACGTCCACTTCAAAGCTACATTGTTCGGGCACCACGTTGGGCGAAACCCCACCTTCAACCAAACCTACCATAAGACTCGGGCAACCCAGGTCGGGGTCAGCATGTTTTTTAAGCAACTCATTCTTGCTCTCGATGTCTTTAATTACCGAAGCAGCAATGTAAATCGCATTAACACCCTCCTCAGCTAATCCAGCATGTGAAGCCTTACCCTCCACAGTAACTCGATAAGCAGCGACACCTCTGTGACCAAGACTTATGTTTAAACCAGTTGGTTCGCCAACCACCGCAAAATCCACAACTTCGTTGCTACTGAGATAACTCTCAAGCCATTTCTTCATGCCCAAATTGTCGCGTTCCTCATCCACCACAAAAAGTAATTTTAAGCTACCATAGAGCTGAGAAGCAAAAAGTGAAACTGTATAAGCAGCATACATCATAGCTGCAAGCGCACCTTTCATGTCGCATGCACCACGCCCATAGAGTTTGTCTCCAACAATCTGCCCTCCCAAAGGAGGATAAGTCCATCCACTACCAACAGGAACGGTGTCCATATGACCGTTGAAAAGCAACGTTGGTCCCTCTCCAAGTGTCCCTTTTACCTCGGCAATAACGTTAGCGCGGTTCTTTTCTACTTCCTGCCACTCCACAGTGATTTTTCGATCTATAAAATAATTGGCAATAAACCTGGAAATCTCTTCTTCACCAGTTTCACCAGAAACACTGGGGATGCGAACTAGCTGTTGAGCAAGTTCAATAGGCTCAAAAATATCAAACTCACTGTCCAGAACAGCTTTCCAATCCAAAGTTTACAAGACCTCCACTATTGGAGATAGCGACTACCTCTTTTTTGAAGCTCTACTTTTTGCTTGCACAAGGGACATTCCTCTGCCGAATAGGTCTTAACTTCCATCTGCAAAAGCGGAAAGAAGGGGTAATCAAAATAAACTTTTCCCCCACTCCGATCAACCAGAACACTAATAGCTACAATGTTTCCCTTTGCTGCTTCTACGGCCCTCACAACTTCTTGCAGAGACCCCCCAGTGGTAACTACATCCTCCACTATCAAAACTTTTTCCCCTTCACGAATTTGAAAATCCCGTCTGAAGCACATTTTTCCTTCTTCTCGCTCCGTAAACGCCATTCGCACGCCCAGCTGGCGAGCAACTTCATAAGCTAACACAATACCCCCTACTGCAGGGCCCACTACCAGTTCAATCGTTTCTCTATTACCAAGGCGTTGAATAATCTCCTGTGCCAGAACTTCAACATAACGGGGAAACTGCAAAAGACGAAATTTTTCTATATACACGGGGCTATGAAGTCCCGAAGTGAGCAGGAAATGTCCTTCCAAAAAAGCCCCCGCTTCCTTAAAAAGATTCAGTATTTCTCTTTCTTCCAACTTGTTCACCTCACCTTTCCAATGATAGCTTCTAATGAAGGAATTCCTTTCTGGTCCAAATATTCCTCTATGCCTCTAAGAATCCGCTGAGCAGCATCGGGGTAAATCAGGTTTACAGTTCCCAGTCCAATCGCTCTTGCACCAATTAGCAGAAATTCCAAAGCATCCTTCCAGCAAACAATACCTCCCATGCCAATTACTGGCAAACGAGTCACACTAACTATATCATATACCAGTTTCAAAGCCAGGGGTTTAATGGCTGGTCCAGAAAAGCCAGCTACCCTTCTCGAAAAAACAAAACGCTGTTCATCCACATTCACGGCCAGACCAGGGAAAGAATTGGTAGCACTCACAAAATCTATACCTTCCCTTTCGAGAATCTGAAGGGCTCTCTCCAGGTCAAAAATTTGAGGACCAAGTTTAGCAATTATCTTTCTTGTAAAAGAATGCCTGACTTTCCCCACCAGCTCTTCAAAAACTTTTTCCTGCAGAGCAAAACTTACACCCCCCTTCTCCACATTGGGACAGGAAAGATTGAGTTCGATAGCTGTAACTCGCTCTACCGCATCCAGATTTCTGGCTAAAAGCACATATTCTTTAACATTTTTACCCCAGATATTGACAAATAAAGGGGTTTCAATAGTCTCGAAAAACGGGAGATCCTCACGGAGGAAACTTTCAAGTCCTTTATTTTCAAGACCGATTGAATTGAGAACCCCTGCATATACTTCATGTATCCGAGGAGGGGGATTGCCCTGCCAGGGTTCCATACTCAACCCCTTCACAGTAATTGCTCCCACCATTTCCAGGTTAATAAATTTAGCGAGTTCCCTCCCATATCCGCAGGTTCCCGAAGCTAACACCACAGGGTTTTTTAAGCACAGGTCTCCCACGTGTACTGAAAGGTCTACCATGCCACTTCCCCCAGCGCTATAATCGGTCCTTCCTTGCAAACATGTAAATATCCTTCTCCATTCTTTTTCTTAACCACGCAACTCAAACACAACCCATAACCACATCCCATAAGCGCCTCAAAAGAAGCTTCGATCGGCAGACCTGCAAACTCAGCATCCACCGCTATTGAGCGTAGCAACTCATGAGGTCCACAAACATAAATTTTGGAAAAAGAGTTCTGCCTTAGTTGCATCCTGGCAACATCGAGCACTGTTCCACAAAAAACCTTTTCATCTTTTTCTTCGCAAGCCACAGCAACGTTCCAGTTCTTCCCTTCCAAAAGTTGCAATAACTCCAATTCCTCTTTCACCTTAAAACCAACACAGAAAACAAAGGGTAAACTCCTCTTAAAAAGAGCATGAGCCAGAAAATAGATCGGGACCAACCCTCGTCCTCCAGCAACCAGGAGAAAGGGTCCGTTATCACTCCAGGAAAAAGAATTCCCCAGAGGACCGATTACATCCAACCAATTTCCACAGTCCAGATCCCTTAAAATACCAGTACCTCTCCCTACCACCTTAAAAAGCAGGGCAAAATGTTCATCCTCCGCCCATAGTATGCCCAAAGGCCTGCGCAATAGCGGATCCCAACCTTCGCCTGCTTTTACCATAACGAACTGCCCCGGCGAAGCCAGCGAAGCAATGACAGGTTCTCGCAAAACGAAATAAACATAATCCTCACCCAACTCTCTTTTCTCCACAATCCTGGCTTCACTCATCGTTGAAGTTCCCTAAACCTCTCCTGATAATCAATGCTCTTTGTTCTGACCAATCTCTCGAAGCCTCTGCCATCCAATTTTCCACTCTCGCGATAGGCAAAAAGCACTCCTCTAGAAACATTGACCAGTGCACCCATCCCATCATCACGAAAAGCAAACCGTAATGTCTCCAGCCCACCACCCTGGGCACCCACCCCAGGGATCAGAAAGAGCAAAGAAGGAAATTCTGCCCTCAGCATTCTCAAATCCTCCGGATAGGTAGCACCCACCACTATGCCTGCCGAACTGAAGCCTGAATCCCCAATCATTTTTTCGCCCATGCGCTCTACTAAGCGGGCAACTTTAAAATAAACCTTTTCTTCTCTCCCTTCATCCTGTAGGAAAGGAGCCGAAGGATTGGTGGTACGACACACTACAAACAGCCCCTTGTTAACCTTTTTGGCTTCTTCAAAAAAAGGCGTAAGTCCATCTTCACCAAAGTAAGGATTGACAGTCAAAGCATCTACATCCCAGAAAGAAGGAATACTTCTTTCCAGAGGATATTCTATCCCCGAAAGATATGCTCTGGCATAGCAGGCAGCCGTGCTGGCAATATCGTTACGCTTACCATCGAGTATTACCGTAAGCCCTTTTTCTCTGGCACGATCAACCAGATTTTTCAGAACCATCAAACCAGGAACTCCCAACAATTCATAAAAAGCCATTTGAAACTTCACAAATCCAACGATATCATGTATAGCTTCAATAACCAGTTCTCCAAACTCCATGACGCAATAAGCAAGCGCCTGCAAATTATTGCCTCTTTCTCGCAACCACTTCTCAAGAAGATAAGGAGGCAACAACTCAAGATGGGGATCCATGCCCACTACCAGAGGTCCCTTCATTTCGACAACTTTGCAAACTTGGTCAGCAAAATTCATGGCTCTAAAATGCTCCTCTCTCTCATAAGAATTTTACCACCTACAATAGTGTACACTGGCCATCCACGGAGAGACCAGCCATTAAAAGGACAATTTCTGCCCTGAGATTCAAAGTTTTCAATATTGACTTCCCATTCCGTTTCCGGATCGACAACAGTCACATCGGCTTCGGCTCCTTCAGCAAGAAAACCTTTTTCCGGCATACCCAAAACTTGCATAGGATTCAAGCTCATCCTTTTCCACAAACCAACCCAATCCAAAACACCTTCATCAACCAGAGCTTTAACGTAAAGCGGAAAGGCTATCTCCAGGTTTGAAATACCAAATGCTGCCTCAGAAAAAACCATCTCTTTACTTTTCCCTTTATGAGGAGCATGATCAGAAGCAAGAACCGTTATCACACCGTCTCGAATGCCTTCTTTAAGAGCTTCAACATCACGCTTTTCACGCAAAGGTGGTTTTACCTTGGCAAAAACTCCCTCTCGGTCCACAGCTTCTTCGGTCAACAAGAGATGATGAGGAGTTACATCAGCACTTATCAATGCTTTATCCCTAAACCAGCGCAGTAACTCGACAGCAAAATAAGTTGACACATGGGTGAAGTGGACTCTGGCCCCAGTATAATAGCTAATCACGAGATCTCTGGCTATCAAAGAATCTTCAGCAACCCGGGGAATGCCCTTCAAACCCCTGCGGAAAGCAACTGCTCCTTCGTGAATTTGTCCTTCCCCGCTTACCGAGATGTCTTCCTCGTGGAGGATGAAAGGAACATCAAAATATTTCGCGTACATCAAGGCTAAATACAGAAGATGAGAATCCATCACGCTTTTACCATCATCGCTGAACGCAACAGCACCTGCTTGCTTCAAAAGCCCTATTTCACTCATCTTTTGTCCCTCAAGCCCTCTGGTTATTGCACCAGCAGGATAAACATTTACGAGTCCTATTTCTCGACACCGGTAACCAAGATAGCGCACGACTAAAGGCTCATCGAGAGGGGGATTGGTATTAGGCATAACCACAATAGTTGTAAAGCCACCCTTTAAAGCAGCGCGCATCTCGGCAAGTAAACCGTCTCCCCCAGCACTGTTTTCAAGCTCCCGAAAATGGACATGCATATTGACCAATCCCGGTCCAACCAAAAAACCAGAAGCATCGATAACGTATGCCTGTGGATCCTGAATTCCCCGATCTATTCGCACAATGCGGTTGTCTTCAATTAACAGGTCTCTATCAGCCAAAACACCCTTATCCACCAGAACCAGAGTTCCTCTTTTAATAAGAATCCGCTTCATCTCAGTCACTCCCTATCAAACTATCCAGAACAGCCATCCTCACAGCAAGACCACAGGTAACCTGTTCTTGAATAAGAGAAAACGGTGCTTCAACAAGTTCAGAAGCAATTTCCACTCCTCGGTTAACTGGACCGGGATGCATAAGCACAAAACTATTTCTTATCAATTGCATAACTTTGCTATCGAAACCGTAAAAAATCGAATACTCTTTGAGACTTGGAAAATAACCTGCTTCCTGCCGTTCACGCTGGATGCGTAAAAGATACACGATATCCACGTCTTGAACTGCTTGTTCCACAGGGAAAACAATTTCGGCTCCCACTTCTTCAATGCTCCGAGGAACCAACGTAGTGGGACCTGACACCACCACCGAGTTGCCTAATTTAACAAGACCTACACACAGAGAACGAGCAACCCTGCTATGGGTTATATCTCCCACAATAGCTACTCTGAGGCCAGAAACTTTTCCAAATTGTCTTTTGATGGTCAACAAATCAAGAAGCGCTTGGGTAGGATGTTCTCTAATTCCATCTCCAGCATTTACAATGTGAAAGGGTAAAAAACCGGCAAAATAAAGTGGTAAACCACTTTCCCGATGGCGAACTACCAGAATGTCCACTTTCATCTGAGAAAGCGTCAATACCGTGTCTCTCAGGTTCTCACCTTTTTGAACACTGCTGAGCGAAGTGGAAAAATTTATAACCTCCATTCCTAAAAGTTTTGCAGCTATCTCAAAAGAGACCCGGGTTCTGGTGCTCGGCTCGAAAAAAAGATTGACCAGAAAATAACCCTTAAGATTGGCCAAACGCTTGGGAGACTTTTCCAAAAAATTTCTGAAATCATTTGCTTTCTCCAGGAGATAAAATATTTCCTCTTTTGAAAGATCACTAATTCCTAAAAGGTGTCTGTGGGCCCATTTCAAGTCATTCACCCCCAAAACTATAAAAAAAGTCCATTTTCCCTCGCCTCAGGAAAATGGACTTTCGAATAAATCCGTATGTAAAAAAATCTACCACCCTTTAACCCCTCAGGTAAAATAACCATAAAAAGCTCTGGATGTCAATGGCAAATCAAAAAGTGGATTTTCACCGGAAAATGTGCTGCAACAGCAACCCTTACCAGAACCAAGCCAACAAAAACGAAAGACACCAACAAACTTATTGACGCAACAAAATTGCTGATATACTATTTTAAGGGAGCAAAGTTTAAGGAGGGTTTTGATGAATTTGCTTTTCCCAAAGTTTTCGCTGCGTTCTTTACCAATAGGTGGCTTCACGCCAAAATCCCCAAGGGTGAACCCAAATGCACTCTCATCCAAACTATCCAAGTAGCCCCAAAACCATAAATATAGAAAGGGAGGTGAAAAAGGGGAATATTTTATCCTCTGTTTAATAGTATTCATAAAAACCAAAAAGGAGGGAGCTAAACCGTGAAACGAGTGTGGAGAAACGGATTGCCAGTTGTTATAGTGGTGTTGTTTCTGTTTGTAACCTTCTGGGCATTCGCCCAGGAAGGTAAGCCTGCAGAAGGTATGTACTTCAGGTTTGTCACCCATGGTGGGGATGACCCATTCTGGGCAGTAGTGCAGAAAGGAGCTGCTGACGCAGCAAAAGAGTTGGGTTGTAAAGTTGATTTTGACCTCTGTGGCGGAGATTTGGCCTTACAGCAAAAAAGATTTCAGGAAGCAGTTGCCCTGAAACCAGACGGTATCGCCCTGGTTATCAACGACGATACTGCCTGGGATAAACCTGTAGAAGAAGCACTGGCCCAGGGCATCCCTGTAATTGGCATCAACAATGATGACTCTGAAGGAGCCAGAGGGAACAAAAGGCTCTGTTATATAGGACAAAGCGAAAAGGCGGCTGCTTACCGCTTGGCAGTAAAGCTCTTTGAAGAAGCAAAGGCAAAAGGTATAGACCTTTCCAAAGCGCACGTGGCAATGGCAGCCGAAGTGCCGGGAGCTAATTACGCTAAAATCCGCGCAAGCGGAGTTCTGGAAGCCATGAAAGAGTACGGTATCACCTCTTACGAAATCATAGATGCTGGGGGATTGGAAATGACCACCGTAGAATCAAGAGAAACATCCTACCTCCTGGCACACCCTGAAACCACTTTCCTTATTGGATTGGGCGGCATTTGTACAGACCGCTTAACTGCCTCCTTAAAAGCAGCGGGCCTTGAACCTGGCGAGATAATTGCTGGAGGCTTTGATACCACACCAGACACCCTGAACGGGATTCGTGAAGGTTACATAACTGCCACCATAGACCAGCAGCAGTACCTGCAGGGGTATTTTGGAGTGTATGTACTGTACCTCTACAACAAATACGGTTTCACTCCCAACATCGATACCGGAGGTTATCTGGTAGATTCTCCCGAAAAAATATCCTTGATTGAAAAACTTTCGCCACTTCATATTCGGTAAAAAAACACAGGGGGGTGGTTTGGGAACCACCCCCCAAAAGAGGCACAGGACATGAAAATGACAGCTAACTTATTCAGACAGAAAGCGTTAAATACCTTTTTGGTTCTCGCAGGATTAATTATTATTTTTGCCCTCTTCAGTCCAAGGCACGTCTTCCTTCACCCACGGAACATCGCTGCTTTAGGAAAGCTTTTTCCTGATTTAGGAATTGTGGCTCTGGGTGTAGGCATGTTGATGATTTGCGGAGAGTTTGACCTCTCCATAGGATCGGTACTCCCCTTTTGCGCTTACATTTTTGCCAGGTCTCTATACGCAGGTTTCACTCCGTTTGTAGGTTTTGTTTTTGCCGTACTCACTGGTGCTGCCATGGGATGGCTCAATGGTTTCATTACGGTTAAAACCCGCATGCCCTCTTTCATAACTACTCTGGGAACCCTGATGTTCTGGCGAGGGGTACTTTATGTATGGTCAAAAATGATGCCTCTGGGAATCCGCCAATACGTACCGCCAGAATCATCATTTGGGAAAATACTCACAGCAAGTCTTCCCGGACGCTTGCCAGTACAGTCACTGTGGTTTTCTCTTTTTGCCGTTGTTCTGGGCATCATTCTCCACTATCATCGCTTTGGCAACTGGGTCTATGCTACTGGCGACAACAAGGATGCAGCAAGAGCTATGGGTATTAACACAGACATGGTTAAAGTAATTTGTTTTATCATTGTGGGGATTTTGTGCGGATTTTCCGCTTGTATGCAATCAGTGCGCATCGGTTCATTTGCAGCCACCCAGGGCATTGGTTTTGAACTGCGTGCCATCACTGCCTGTGTGGTAGGTGGTACCTCATTGCGAGGCGGCATAGGGAGCATGCCTGGAATTATTCTTGGCTCGCTGGCCATACCGATAATTGACAACGGACTGGTCTTGCTTCGCGTCCCGGTATTTGGTATCACCGCCTTCATTGGAATGGCGACTATCCTTTTTGTGTTACTCAACTCTTACATAGAGAGAAAAATGCGTTAATTTATGGAAAGAGGTCCTCAAAGATGGAAAAACGCGATGATATTCTGGTCAGAATGGTCAACATCCATAAGTGGTTTGGAAGAGTTTACGCATTGCGTGGAGTCGACTTTGAAGTACGCAGAGGAGAAACCGTGGGCTTGATTGGCGATAATGGAGCAGGAAAGTCAACACTTATTAAAATCCTCTCTGGATATCATCAGGCCGATCAGGGGGAAATCTATTTCGAGGGTCAAAAAGTCCGCATTCGCTCTCCTAAAGATGCTCGAATTCTGGGTATCGAAACTGTCTACCAGGAACAGGCTCTGGCTCCCAACCTGAGCATCTCCCGAAACATATTCATGGGTAGAGAACCGGTTAGAAAGCTTGGAATCATCGACAAAAAAGTTATGGACAAAGAAAGTATGCAAGCTCTGGCTAATCTGGGCTTAAAACTTCGTTCTCCCGACTTACCCGTTATAACCCTCTCAGGTGGTGAACGTCAGGGAGTGGCCATTGCCAGAGCACTACATTTTAAGGCCAAACTTGTAATTCTTGACGAACCCACCGTAGCGCTATCGGTTAAAGAAGTGGGAGAGGTGCTCGAATTTATACGTCGCCTTCAAAAAGAAAAGGTCTCGGTAATTTTCATAACCCATAATATTTACCACGCCTTCGATATTGCTGAACGTTTCGTAGTAATGGCGAGAGGCAGAAAAATGGCCGATGTAAGGAAAGAAGAAACCTCAATACAGGATCTTTCTGACCTGGTTCTAAAGAGTGCGTTTGTGACGGATTAGAAAGGAGTATCACCCAAAATGAGCAGAGAGGGTCAAACCAGGACATGGCAAAGACTTCTCTTATCTCGCTCCAGCGGAGTGTTGAGTGCCTTAATCTTGGTGTTAATTATTTTTTCTTTTTTCTCCCCAGAACACCGCTTTGTAGACCCTGATAATTTGAAAGTTTTACTCTCCCTGGGAGCCGAATTTAGTATTATTGCGCTGGGTGTGGGAATGTTAATGGTTTGTGGAGAGTTTGACCTCTCCATAGGGTCGGTGTTGGTTTTTTGCTCTTTCATATTTTTGAAGCTTTTCGAATTGCAATGGAATCCCTTCGCTATAGCAGCAGTAACCATCGCAGTAGGAGGACTTCTGGGCCTTATAAATGGCCTAATAACTGTTCGTGGTCAAATCCCTTCTTTTGTCACCACCCTGGGAACCATGATGTTCTGGCGAGGCTTGACTATCCTCCTTTCGGGAGGCGAGCAGGTAGCCTGTGATGTGTCCACCATGGAAACACCTGCAGCAAACTACTTTCTATCCGTCTTTACGGGAAAGATAAACAACTTTATGCCGGCTCAGTTCCTGTGGTTTTCTCTCTTTGCCGTTGTTCTGGGCATCATTCTCCACTATCATCGCTTTGGCAACTGGGTCTATGCTACTGGCGACAACAAGGATGCAGCAAGAGCTATGGGTATTAACACAGACATGGTTAAAGTAATTTGTTTTATCATTGTGGGGATTTTGTGCGGATTTGTTGCCTGCGCCCAAATAGGCCGTCTGGCTTGTTTTACCTCCCGAACCGGGGATGGCTGGGAACTTAAAGCAGTGGCAGCCTGTGTGATAGGCGGCACTTCTCTACGAGGCGGTATAGGAAGTATGACTGGCATCTTTCTGGGTGCAGTGATAATCTCGGTAATCGAAAACGGTCTGGTAGTTCTGCGAATTCCTTATTTTTGGACTTATGTGGTTTTTGGACTGGTAATCCTGTTTTCAGTTTTATCCAGCATGTACATCGAAAAAAAACTTATGGAAATCCATCAATAAAAGGAGTGGTTGTAAAAATTACGCCGCTTACGCCAGTTCTCCACCACTGGTTTTCTACCTACGTCTGTCCGAACAAAGAATCAGTTAAAACCCGGTCAGAAATCTAAAATGTTCAAGGAGGCAATAACACGGTGAGCCATTTTTTAGGAATCGATTTGGGCACCCAAAGCGTAAAAGTTATAGCTTACAACGAAAAGGGCGAACTTAAGGCTTTGAGTACGCGTGAGTACCCCATTATCAGCAAACAACCTGGTTTTGCAGAACAGGAACCAGAAACCTGGTGGGAAAAAACAACTGAGGCAATCAGAGAAGTTCTGTCACATTTGCCCTCCCGGGAAATAAAGGGTATTGGGTTTTCAGGACAAATGCATGGAGCCGTTTTCCTCGACGAAAACCTCCAACCTGTCTATCCAGCAATAATCTGGGCAGACCAAAGGAGTAAAAAGCAAGTTGCCTTTATCCGTGAAACCCTGAAAAACGATTTAGCCGAAATCGCTGGGAGCACAATCGCAACTGGATTCATGGCTGCATCGGTACTCTGGCTTAAAGAAAACCTGCCTCAAATTTACGACAAAGTACGATGGATTCTTCTGCCCAAAGATTACTTGAAGGTCAAAATGGGACTGCCCCCTTCCACTGATGTCGCTGATGCTTCGGCTACTCTCCTTTTCAACATAAAAAGGAGAAAATGGTCAGAAAAAATACTCGATGTCCTGGATATCAATCCCGATCTGCTTCCTCCCGTATACAATTCTTCAGAAGTTATCGGAGAAATGGCCCACACGGTTAAAGAAAACCTGGGGCTCAAAGGAGAAGGCATCCTGGTTGCAGGTGCAGGAGATCAACACTGTGCAGCACTGGGAAACGGCATAATCCATGAAAGAGAAACATTGCTTACCATTGGAACTGGCGGGCAGATTTTTACTCCCCTTACACGCCCTCGTATCGACCCAAAGCTGCGAATCCATACTTTTTGCCATGCTGTACCAGGATACTGGCATCTTTTAGGAGCCACCCTTTGTGCTGGCCTCTCTTTAAGCTGGTTTAAAAAATCTCTGCTTGATTCTCCTTCTTTTTCCTTTGACTTTAAAGAAATGGATGAAGAAGCAAGAAAAATTCCACCAGGATGCAATGAACTGCTTTTTTTGCCTTATTTATTAGGAGAAAGAACACCTTACATGGACCCCTCTGCTCGAGGAGCATTTGTTAATCTCCACCTCACTCACCAGAGAGCTCACTTCACAAGGGCCATTATGGAGGGAGTGGCTCTAAGCCTCAAGAATGCCTGGGAAGTTTTTGAAGAACTGGGGGTAGAAAGCGAGCGTTTTGTATTTTCAGGTGGCGGTTCGAAAAGCTCTCTGTGGAGAAAAATACTTGCTTCAGTATTCCGAGAGCCCTTATTCACAACTACTACCCGTGAAGAAGCAGCAACCGGTGCCTGCATACTGGCAATGGTAGGCACCGGTTGCTTTTCAAGCTTTGAAGAAGCAGTCAATACAATGATTACATATCACACCCCGACCCTTCCAGAACCAGAATGGTCGGAAAAATACGGCTTGCTTTTTGAAAAATTTAAAAGACTTTATGATTCTCTAAAAGAACACTTTCCCAAAGAATCAGGATAGGTTTTTCAAAAGACCAATTCGGTACTTCTCGGCATCCAGTTCCCTTATGGAGCGGCACTCTCTTTCAGTAAGGATACGAGGCGAACCCACAATACTGGCTATGAAATAAACCCGAGCTGCTTCTTCAACTACGACACTTCGATAAAAGGCCTCTTTAAGGGTGCTCCCCACGGTCAAAAGACCGTGGTTAACCATGCAAACCGCTGAAGAAGAAGATAATGCTCCAAGTACTGCTTCAGCAAGCTCCTGAGTGCAGGGAGTACAATAATCTATTACTGTCACCTTTCCCACATAGGCAACAAAATCAGGAAACATGGGGGGAATCGTTTTGCCCGCAGAAACAACCCCTACTGTATAGGTAGGATGAGTGTGGACCACCGCTCCAACGTCTTTTCTCTCACGATAGCAAAACCAGTGCATCAGGATTTCCGACGAGGGTTTGCCTCCTTCAACAACTTCACCACTATCAAGGTTTACTTTAACAAAGTCCTCTGGCTTCAACTCATCAAAAGCAAGACCACTCGGTGAAATCAACATAAAATCACCAAAACGAGCACTGATATTACCACCCGAAGCAACCACAAGGCCCAGGTCTACCAGCTTATTACCATAAAAAACCAGATCTTCTCGCAATTTATCTTCCTGCAACTCAAACACTCCTTCTTTTAAGCTAAGTCCATTATAGCTCATCTTATTTTTTCTGGGCATTCCTGTATTCTCGCGATATTCTCTCAATCTCAGAAAACTGCTGTTCGCTGATAGTAATGTGAAATACCTGGGCAATAACCTGCGTCCAGCCGTGAATAAAATAAATCCAGCCGTCCTCAACGTGGAGGTTCTTTGCATCCTTTTGCCGTAAAGCCTGGTGCATAAAAAGGAGGTCTCCACGATAGTTCAGCTCCCATACCAAACTATGGGGTGGAAACTGAGCAGCATCGGTCAAGGGAGAACCAGGACGGTCTTTGCCAAGTCCGGTAGCATTGACGATTAAGGAGTAAGGTTTTACCCGAGCAAGTATTTGGTCGTTAATGGAAGGTTCTGGAGAATGGATGTATTCGGCATTGATATCCGGGTTTATTTTCTGCATTATTTCTTGCATTGCATAAAGACGAGGTGTACTGCGATTAGAAACGTAGAGTTTAGAAGGCATGTTGTCTTTCTTCTGGGGATCAAAAAGATAGGCCGCTATCGCTCGGGCACTGCCTCCTGCTCCCATAATGAAAACTTCTCCACCATGCTCCCTCCAGAAACCAGGTGGAATAAAGGCTTCCATAGCCAAACCACTCGAAATAGGGTCCTTGGCATGTCCTTCCAGCTTCCCCTGATTTTTAGAGATGGACGATAATTCGCCAAAGAGCTGAGCATAGGGGTCAAGATAATCAAAAAGGTCTTTAGCGGCTTCATAAAGGTCTATTTTATGAGTGGTAACCAAAGCGCCAAGCGATAAGGGATCTTCCTTGATAAACTGGACCACTTCTCGATAAACTTCTTTTGGCGCATGAATTTCAATATCGATACCCTTCAACACTGCATCTTTAATATCCAGAATTTTAGCCCATAAAGGAAAGAGCTTCATAATTGAAGATTGAGACGTGGTTACTCCTATGAAGTACATAGTTGGTCGAGTAGCCTTTTCGGGAAGAGTGATCAATCAAAACACCCCCTGAACTCAAGCCTTTTTCCAGTTAGGATTATTTTCTACAACCACTTCTCCGTTTCTTTCCAGAACCACCTTTGGAAAACCGGTTTTGTCAATAGTAGCGTAGTCGTGTCCGGCATCAGCGAAAAATATGCAGTAGAAAATAAGGGGTTCGCCACCCACGTTGACTGAGCGATGTGACCAACAAGGAGGAATATAAGAAGCGGAACCTGGAAACATCTCTAAAACCTCGCATTCTTCTCCATCAGGAGATGCCATAATAAGCCGACCCTGGCCTTTTAGCGTGAAGTATATTTCGGCGGTTTCCAGTTTTTCATGCAGATGCCCTTTAGTAAAGAAAAACTCATTGCCAACTTTGCCTGGATAAATTATGGTGGTACAATGAGCAAGGTGTCCCGCTTCTTCTGGCACTTCTGCATAGATGACCTCGTACACTAAAGGATTTTCCTTAGCGAGCACCGCTTTAACCTTCTCTTTATCCAGAAAAAAATGTTGAATGTCGCTCAGATAGCGTGTTATCTTTTTTCCAGGAGTCAGGTCTCCGGTCTCAAAGTCGACTACGACGTTAAAAGGTCTGAAAAGCTTCATAAATGAATCAACTCCTTTTCTATCGATTTAGGGCACTATAACCACTTTTAAAGCTTCCTGTTTTTCCATCAGATAAAGACCTTGCTCGATATCTTCAAGCGGCAAAACATGGGTCACCAGATAAGAAAGGTCGAGCTGCCCGTCCAGAAGAAGATCCAGAGCAATCTTGAAATAAAAATTATTAGAGCGAGTAGTACCAGTAACCACCAGTTCTTTATAATGAATCAAATTAGTAGCAATAGGTACTTCTTTGACCTGGGGAGGCAACCCCCCAAAAAAGTTGATGCGACCAAACAGCGAAGCTACTTCTATGGCCTCCATCTGAGCTCGAGGTGCTGGAGCAGCAACAACCACAACCTCTGGATTATCTACTTTTCCTTTTACCCCTTCCTCAGCAAGAATACCCACCGCACCATGCTCCTCGGCAATTTTGAGTCTCTCCTCACTCAAATCTACCATCCACACTTTTTTGGCCCCACTTAATTTGCTTAACTCAAGGAACATCAAACCTATAGCTCCAGCCCCGTAAATCAAAACCTTATCCCGAAAACTTACTCGAAGTGGCAAAAATCCATGTACCACGCAGGCCAGAGCTTCCACAAAAGAGAGTTTGACCGGGTCAGCCCCTTCGGGAAGCGGAAAAACGTTACCCTGTCTCACCGCATTTTCTGGAACCAAAAGATACTCAGCAAACCCTCCGTCAAAAGTTATTCCCAGAGCTTTGCTCTCCGGACAGTGGTGAGTAAGTCCTTGAGCGCACATAACACATTTTCCACATCCAAAATTAGGAGCCACCGCAACCAGCATACCCTCTTTGAAATCAACAACACCTTCACCCAGCTCAACAATTTCGCCTATCACTTCGTGTCCCAGAATGCGCTTTTCACCCTGGGCAATCGCGCTGTGTCCACGACGCGCAATGCGTAAATCAGTACCACACAAAGCCGCAGCTTTTACCTTTACCAGAACTTCGCCTTTCGCAGGACGAGGGTTCTCAACTTCGTTTACCTCAACATGAGGGGGATAAGAAAAAACAGCTGCTCTCAAGGTAACTCCGCTCCTTTGCTTTCAAATGAAAAATTCTTTAAACTTCTCAAAAACACCGTTCATGGTTTCCAAAGTTTCCAGGTAGTAAGGCAAATACTTTTGATAAACTCTGTATAATTTTTCATCCGGATGAAACACGTTGACTACTCTAACTGAAGCCTTTGCTTTCGCAGATAAATCTGCAAAGACACCCACCCCAAAGGCCGCACATAGCGCAGCCCCCCATATAGCGAATTCTCCTCTATCCAGTGTGAGATAAGGAATACCCAAAATGCTGGCTTTGATTCTGTTCCAAAAAGCCGATTTTGCACCCCCACCTATCACTCTGACTTCATTAAAAACCAAATCAGGAATTAGCTCCCTAATAACTTTGAGGTAAAAAGCGTACTCAAAAGCAATGCCTTCCAAAATCGCCCTGAAAAGGTGTTCCCTTTTATGCTCCCAGCTAAAACCTGCAAAAACTCCCCTCAAATAAGGCTGGGTAGGACAATTACGACCCCGCAAATGAGGTATGAAAACGACCCCCGAGGGATGGGTAGCAACCTTTTCGACCTCCTCAGTAATCAGAGAAAAGGCGTTCTCCTGTCTGGAAAATTCGCGGAAAAGCTCCTCCCTGGCCCATTCAAGGTCCATACCACCACCATTTATGTAAGCCATTGGATAGTAATATCCATCCAGCACTGAACGAGGAAAAAGGAGTGTTTTGTAACGAACATCCGGAAAATAACCATCTACAAAAAGACTGAAACAAGAAGCAGTACCCGCTACATCAAAGGCTGTACCCACTTCAACGACTCCGGCACCCAGGCTGTTGGCAGCCTGGTCGCCACAACCAGCAACAACAGGAACCCCTGAAGGTAAACCCATTTGCTGAGCCCATTCTTTTTGAAGCCTGCCAACCACATCCCAGGGATTAACAATGCGGGGCATCTTTGCTTTTTCAACCCCGAAAATTCCCAATAACTCATCATCCCAGACCTTCTTCTCAAGGTCACAGAAACAGGAAAAGTGGAGGTAAGTGTAATCCATAAAAGTTTCTCCACCAGACAAGCCACAAAGCTTCTGGGCGACCCAGCAGGCGGGAACGGTAAACTTGCAAATCTTTTTATATACTTCCGGTTGTTCGTATTTCCACCAGAGAATCTTCGGTCCATGATTAATGCTGGGGCTCATACCAGAGCGTCTAATTATCAACTCTTCGGCTTCTTCCTTCATTTTCTGTGCATAAGGAGCGGCACGAAAGTCCAGCCAGGAATCATAAGGAGTAACCGCCCCACCATCCTCCCCCACCCCCATGATGCCAGCCATTTGACCGTCAAGAGCAAGAGCTGCTATGTCTTCAGGTTTAACTCTGCTTTTTGCTACAACCTCTCTCACCGTGTCCAGCACAGACTGAAACATCTCTTCTGGCTTCTGAATAACACTTCCATCTTCACCATAAATAATATTGGAGGGAACTCGAGCCACCGCAAGGAGTTTACCTTCTTCATCAAAAATACCTGTTTTGGTTGCTGTGGTTCCCAGATCAACTCCTATAAAAAAGGGCATGCTTACCACTCCCCAGAAAAGTTAACCGGCCTGCCTTCCTCAAGCGAAAGGTGCGCTGTTTCCACCACCTTGACTACTCTCCAGCCGTCAAGCACAGAAGGAGAAGGCTCTTTATCTTCTAAAATACAGCGAATAAACGCCTTCATTTCTTCAAGGTAACCATCTTTGAAACGAAGTGACCAGCTCGAGTGATTATCGCATACGGCTTTCTTATCAAGGTTATAAAGAACCGGTCCTCTGCCTTCAGTGGTTCCAATGCGGATCATACCTTCAGTACCCAAAATTTCCATTCGGGCATCATAGGCATAACCCACCGGACATCCCCCGTCAATAATCCCTAAAGGACCTTCCTCAAAAACCATGGTTACTGCATAATGGTCGTAGAAATCAGGAAAGTTTTTCCTTGCCTCAGGAAGTTTAAAATTATTGGCCTCCATAAAAATTCGCTGAGGTTTTTTGCCAGCAAACCACAAAACAGCGTCTACATCGTGAGAAGAAACCTCGGCAAGCATACCACCACTTTTGGAACGGTCAAAAATCCAGGCTGGCGGCAAACCAGGACCCCTGCCAGTGGATTTAATCATAACCAGTTCTCCAATAAGACCATCACGTACCATCTCAAAGGCCTGGCGGATTTCTGGATCATAACGGCGCATAAAACCTATCTGGAATTTAATACCTGCATTCTCAACTATCTCCCTTATTTTCGACGCTTCATCGAGATTCTGTGCAAGCGGCTTTTCACAAAAAACGTGTTTTTTCAAAGCAGCAGCCTTTTCAATAATCTCGCGGTGGGTGAAAGTCAAAGAGCCAATGCACACTGCATCAACCTCTTCCTGCTCAAGCGCTTCTTCAATATTTTTATAGAAAGAAGAGATACCCAGCTCCTGTGCTCTCTCCCTGGCTCTTTCCAAGTCAACATCCACCACCACTTTAAGTTCCGCCTCAGGAATGTAATACCTGAGGTTGCGAGCATGTACCATCCCCGCTCTTCCAGCTCCGACCAAAACAAAACGAACCTTTTCCACTGCAGAATCCTCCCTTTAAGTAAGCTATTTGACCACCATTACTTTATTGCTAACCAGGGCAAAGACCTAAGATGAGTTCTATCCTCTAAACCAAGCGCAAGTAAATGATAAGAAAAGCCAGGTCTTTACCTGAAAACTCTTACCCTAACTCTTCCTTTGTCGCCGCGGAAACGAGAAATAAAAAAGTCCATGGGCCTTTCCGCTTCACTATAGGTAACGTTCTCCATAAGGAACATGGGAGCTCCAACGTCTATTTTCAAAAGACGTGCATCAAGCTCATCAGCAAGAGTCGGCTCAAGGGCTATCTCAGCCCATTTAGGTACCAAACTATATTTTTCAGCAAGAAGTTGATAAAGAGAGCGGTCAGTAAGGTCCTCTCCGAGTAAACCCGGACAAAGCGCATATGGAACATGATTGCGAACCCAGACTACAGGTTCTCCCTCAATAGAGCGAAGCCTCTCAATGTAAACGAAGTCCTCGCCTTCTTCAATCTGTAACAACTGAGCCAGTTTTTTGGAAGCTTTACGCACTTCTTTTTTGAGAACCTGCGTTTTAAGAACATAGCCCTTTTCTTCCATTTCCTCGTAAAAGGTAGTGAAGTGTTGTATGAAGCTATAGTCAATTTTGGGGCGGGCAACAAAGGTACCTCTTCCTTTCTCCCGGGTCAGATATCCTTCGTACACCAGCTCTTTTAAGGCTTGCCTCACTGTAGGACGACTAATACCATACTTTTCTGAAAGTTCTCGTTCCGAGGGCAGAAGATCCCCCGGCGCAAGCACTCCTTCCTCAATCTGCTGCCTTATATACTCCTTTAGCTGATAATAAAGCGGAATGGGGACTTTTCGATTTAAATCCATTTCTTTTTTGTCCATGAATACCATCACCTGACATTCTGTTATATTTACCACTTTCAGGTTATCCTACAATAAGACTAAAAACTGTGTCAATCTTACGCAAAACAATGCAGGACTTTACTTTTTACTTATTACCTTATCAGACGTCTCCTCCACTGATCAAAGACCACTATAGCGACGATAAGGAGACCATTAACAACTCTTTGCCAGAAAGGTTCCACGTTAAGGAGGTTTAATCCGTTGGCCAGAACACCCATCAAGATGGCACCAATGAGTGTTCCCACAACAGAACCTCGACCACCAAACAAATTGGTTCCCCCGATAACCACCGCTGCAATGGTCTGGAGTTCCAAGCCTTCTGCCATTAAAGCATTGGCTGAATTCATCCTTCCAACCAGCACCAACCCACCAAGCCCACAGTAAAGTCCTGAAAGACCATACACCATAATTTTATTTTTTTCGCCCCAATACTATAAGCAAAAGGGTTACTTCAATAAACCAAAGCTCATTCCCCTCAAAAGGTCTTTGCGAATAGCAAACGAAAAAATCAAGACAGGTATCACGTAAAGAATCCCAGCAGCAGCTACTCTTTCCCAATATATTTGAGAAAAAGAAATCCAACTATAAATTAAAACGGGAACTGTGCGTGTAGCCGGATCTGTTACTGTAGAAGCAAAAATAAATTCCGTCCAAGAAAAAAGAACACAAAGAACTGCGGTCACCAGAATACCCGGATAAGTAAGTGGGAAAGTTATTCTCCACATGACTCCAAAATCATCACAACCATCTATCTTTGCTGCCTCTTCGATAGCCTTGGGCAAAGTTTCAAAGAAACTTTTTAGTAACCAAACTGCAAGCGGTAAGTTCAAAGCAACGTGTAAAATAATCAAACCCAAGCGAGTTCTTAAAAGCCCCAAACGAGCGAACATAATATAAAAGGCGAAGAGAACCACAATGGGGGGGGTCATTTTCGTAGATATTATATAGAATCCAATATTCTCTTTCCCAGGAAACCTAAACCGAGCTAGCGCATAAGCGGCAGGTATAGCTAGTATCAAAACCATAATTGTAGAAAAACCAGCAACGTAAACACTGTTGAAAAGAGCCTTTAAAAAGTCCGAAGAAGCAGAAATATTATAAATAAATCCTTCCATAGTAGGTTTAAAGAACCACACGGGAGGGTAAGCAAGAGTCTCACTTCGAGATCGAATAGAAGTTAAAATAACCCACACCAAGGGGAACCATACTACCATAAGGAAAATGCTCAATAAAGCATATATACCTGGTAAAGAAGCCCGTGAAACCCTAATCATAAAGTTCTGCTCCCCCCTTCAAGATCTTGTTCAACAAAACCATTCCAACACCCATAGTAATAGCAAAAACAAAGATATTTAGTGCAGCTCCTTCTCCCATGCGAAGCCACTCAAAACTTTTTAAATAAGCATAAAAATATAAAGTCATCGAAGCATGACCTGGTCCGCCCCTACTAAGGCCAGCAATTATATCAAACGTCGTAAAAACAAAAATGAAACGCAAGAGCAACGATATTACAAACAAAGGCTTTAGAAGGGGTAACACCAAATACCTAACTTTAGCCCAAGTATCTCCTCCATCAATATCAACTGCCTCAAACAAATCTCGAGGAATTGAGTTAATACCAGCAAACAAAATAAGCGCTACAAAAGGAGTCCATTCCCAAACATCCGTAATAATGATGCTCGGAAGGACTTGTTTAGAATCCATAACCCAATTCAAAGATGGCACCCCAAAAAATCCAAGCACCCAGTTTAAAACTCCTAAGGGGCGATACATGAGCTTCCAAATCAAGGCAGCCACAATGGGTGGTAACATCATAGGCACCATAAAAAGCAGAATCAATATCTTGCCAATCCTGCCTACGAAACTTAAAAGCAAGGAGAGAACAAAACCTAAAAAGTGCTCAAAAAACAGACAGACAAAAGTAAAGTAAAAAGTTATTCTCATAGAAGACCAAAACCAAGGATCCTTAAAAAGATTGAGATAATTTGCAAAACCAACAAAAAACCTCCGCCCTTCGGGTAAGTACCAATCTGTGAAGCTAGCTACAACAGTGAAGATAAATGGGTATATAGTAACAGAGACCAAAAAAACTACACTTGGTAACAAAAACAACCACGGCTTAAATCTTTTCTCTCGCACTGTTTTCCTCCTTTTCCAAATCTCTGCTTGCCTTTGGTTTTTAAACCAAAGGCAAGCAGAGATTTACTAAAACCCTATCTCAATAAATCACTCACTAAAACTATTTATTCTATTCCTCCCTCAAAACCTCTCTTCTTTTTGCAATAATTTCATCAACCTTTGCCACAGCTTCATCCAGTGACTCTTTAATGGGCTCGCCTCTTAATATCTTGCTGAACGCTACTGACATTGCCTCTCCTACTTCTCTAAATTCTGGAATCAGAGGCTCTGTAACAGTACCATTTTCAACATACCACATAGCAGCCTTTATCCAACCTTTCTGCTTAAGTTTTTGGAAAGGCTCTGTAGTCCAAAGTTCAAGGCGAGTAGGTGTTCCTAAAGGACCCATTCTTTCTTGTACAGGTTTAGAAGTCGCCCACTGCACGAAAAGCCAAGCTGGTTCTTTGTGCCTGGAAGCGTAATTTATTCCAAAACTCCACGTCCACAAAGAACTATACCTACCAGCTGGTCCCCTGGGAGGAATAGAGGCATCCCATACATCAACAACTTTTGACTTTTGAGGGTCGCCTATGAACACTATATGGTCTATCCCTGCAAACATTGAAGCTAAATTTCCTGCAGCAAACATATCAACCATGGTGTACATGTCAATCCCTTCACTACCAGGAGGGTTACCATATCCCACCTGAGCCTCACGATAGACTTCCAAGGCTTTAACCGCCTCAGTAGAATTAAAAACTGCCTTCATATTTTCATCAAATATTCTCCCACCATAATCGTATATCACAGGGCATATTGTCCAAGTATTTGCCCCAGGTCCCGTCCAACCTCTGGTACAAAATGCATAAACATTTTGGTATTCCGGATCAGCATCCAATTTCTCCTGAAGTTTTTTCTTCAAATCTATTAATTCCTCCCAAGTGTCGGGAGGCACAAACCCATATTTGTCAAAAATATCCGTTCTATACCAAAAGATAGGTCCCGAAAAGTTGCCAGGAATAGCCATTACTCTTCCGTCTTCTGTTGTATTCCACTTTCTAAAAGGAGCTCCAATTCCCTCATAGTTGTACCAAGCATCATCAGTAAGCAAAGGATTGCTAATATAAGGTTTTAAATCTGCTAACCATCCAGCCTGTGCATACTGAGGTATAATCGAAAGACCAACACTCATTACATCGTAAAGACCAGTGCCCATCGAAAGATCGATGGTTCTCTTTCTCCGAAGCTCGTCTTCTCCCAAAAATTCCAAATTTACCCTTATCCCCGTCAATTTTTCAAACTCAGGAATATATGGCTCCAAAGCTAAACCATAAGCATGTGGTATTGACAAAACACTGATAGCCGTGCCTTCAAATTGACGCCAATCGATCTTTGCTTCTTTAAAAGCTGCTAACTCATCTTCACCAAAAGCAACACAACTACAAATCAGAGGTAAAATCAAAAGGTGTGGAAATTCTGCTGAAGGCGGTGTATTCTTCCTTCTAAGAGGAAAAACCTTGAGAAAAGGAAAGGAGGAGATACACCGCCATGAACAAGCGTACCACGGAAGGATGCCTCTCATCAAGCCCCACATGGGAGAAGTTGGAGGAGTGGGTTCGGGGCAAGATTCAGGAGTTCATCCAGGATCTCCTGGAACAGGAGGTGACGGAGTTGTTGGGCCGGGCTCGCTACCAGCGGCAAGCTGTAGTGGACGGAGTCCAGGGCTACAGGAACGGATATGGCAAGCCTCGCAAGTTGACGCTGGGCATTGGCACCATCACCATTCGTCGTCCTCGGGTGCGTGGTTTGGAGGAGCGGTTTGAGAGCCGGATCTTGCCGCTGTTTGCGCGCCGCACCCGAGAGGTCTCGAATCTCCTGCCTGAATTGTACCTGCATGGGCTCGCCGAGGGGGACTTCGACCTGGCCCTGCGAGGGCTCCTGGGGGAAGATGCGCCGATCTCGGCCAGCACGGTGGCGCGGTTGAAGGAGAAGTGGCACGCCGAGTGGGAGGCATGGCACAAGCAGCGGTTGGACGGCCTGCAGGTGGTCTACCTGTGGGTGGACGGGATCTATGTGAAGGCCGGGCTGGAGAAGGAGCGTGCTGCCCTGCTTGTAGTCATCGCCGGATTGGTGGACGGCCGCAAGGTGGTGGTGGCGGTCGCCCCTGGACACCGGGAATCGGTGGAGAGTTGGTCGGAGGTGCTGCGGGACCTGCGGGATCGAGGGATGAACCCTCCCAAGCTGGTGATAGGGGATGGGCACCTGGGGATCTGGGGTGCGCTGCGGAACGTCTGGCCGGATGCTGGCCAACAGCGATGTTGGAACCACAAGATCCTCAACGTGCTGGACAAGCTCCCACGCACCCAGCATGTGGTGGCCAAATCCATGCTCAATGCCATTGCCTACGCCGCTACCGAGGCGGAGGCTAACGAGAAACGCAGGGAGTTTGAGACCTGGTGCCGGAAGCGTGGGTACACACAAGCGGTCGAGACCCTTAGTCGGGATTGGGAGAGGATGTTGACGTTCTACCGCTACCCCAAAGAACATTGGGTGCATCTGCGCACCACCAACATTGTAGAATCGCCTCTGGCAGCGCTGAGGTTGCGGACGGATGCTGCCAAGCGGTTCAAGAAGGTGGAGCGGGCTACAGCCGTGATCTGGAAGATGCTCATGATAGCCCAGAAGAAGTTCCGGAGGCTCAACGCGCCTGAACTGCTAGCAAAGGTCTACGCGGGGGTTCAGTACAAGGACGGGATCGAGGTGACGCGGGAGGAGGCTGCCGCCTGATGCGAATTTACACACCTCTTGACGAAACCTCTACAAATCAACACTCCTATCACTATTAAAATACCCATTATTTTTTTCATTTTTGCTTATCCCTCCTCAATCCAAACAAAAATACCTCGAAAGACCATAGCATACCATTACTACAGAAATAGCAGCACGCTCCTTCTTGATGCAAGTTACAAAATTAAATCCTTTTTAACACCTCCTTTCACTAGGATAGTACCACTCTACTATAATAAGTTAAGAGGTAATTACATTTTAAACTAAGAAACTACACTCGTCAAGTACTTCCCTAACTACAATAATATCTCTTCTCCTTATAGACTACCAGACTCAGTACGTGCTCAAATCTTTTATTTCTTAGAACCGTGATACCAATTTTTACCTCAACAACTCTTCATCGCTTGCTTGAAGAACTTCCTGTTCTCGTTCATAAAAATAAGTAGCGGTTTGCCTGACCAGCTCATCCAGCATTTGGGGATCGTGTTTGCCCCACATTGCAGGATAAGGGTCTGCCCCAGGACCAAGAGGCTCTGCAGTAACAAAACAGTCAGGACGATTATAACCAATCACATAAAGAGCCATGATCACCAAATCGATATCCACAAAGCCTTTACCAAGAGCCCTGCGGTTAGAATCTGCAAGATGCAGATTAGTTAGATACTTGCCATATTCAACCAGGGTAGTGGGAATGTGCTCTTCCTCCACCCACATATGGTAAAGATCTCCTCCAATATGCTGAACACCAGGATGGTTCACATAGTTAATAAGCTCTAAAGCCTCACGAAAGGTGTGGCAAAAGCTGACTTCTGCCGAACGTACCGGCTCAATAGCTGCTCGAACACCATTTTGTAAGAAATAATCACCCAAGATTCGCAGGGCATCACCCGCACGATAGAATTCGCTATCATCGTATTTTTGAGGACGTCCCACTGCTGCAGGAGAAAAAAGCACATACATCCCACCAAGTTCGGCGCACATATCGATCTGCCTGCGGAAATAGTCAATAGAGCGCTGTATCACATGAGGTTTATTGCTGGACAGCTCACTGTCTGCATTGACCATACCACATACTCCAGATACTTTTATTCCGTAATCATCAAGGATCTTTTTAACTTCCTGAGTTTTGTAGCCCAAATCTGGACCATAACGATTACCATGTAGTTCGATATAGCGAATCCCGAACTTACTCAAGCGAACACAGGAAACTTCCAAAGGCTCCAAACCAAAACCCCAGTTACTCCAAGAAAGACGTATCTTCTCTCCCCTCTCAATTCTCTCTTTAAAATCCGGCTTTTTTCTAATTTCAATGAATTGCTTTATAACCAGGTCATCTTTTAATTGAAAATTTTGTTTCTTCAAAGAAAATCACCCCTTAAAGCAATTTGTATACGAATTCAATCACTTGATGGCCCCCATGGTTAATCCCTTCACCAAATTTTTCTGGACAAGAGCTGTAAAAACCACCATAGGCACCATTGCTAACACTCCAGCAGCAGCCATATGGCTCCACATAATTCCCGTCTCCCTTATAAAACCAGTAAGGGCGACAGGAACCGTTTGAGCACGAGAACCAGTTAAAATAAGAGCAAAAAGAAACTCATTCCAGGAAAAAATAAAGGTGAAAATCCCTGTAGCAGCTATGCCAGGCGCTATTAACGGAATAGAAATTTTCCAGAAAGCAGCAAATGAAGAACAGCCATCGACCATAGCACTTTCTTCTATCTCACGAGGTATTTCTTGAAAAAACCCCCGCAATAGCCATACCGAAAAGGGAATGTTAAAAGTACAATAAGCAAGGATCAAGGCCAGATAAGTATCAAGAAGATGCAAAGTCCTCATTATAATAAAAATAGGAATCGCGGCCGCAACAGGAGGTGTCATCCTAATAGACAAAATCCAAAAAGAAAGATCCTTCGACCTCTTAAAACGGAAACGAGCTAAGCCGTAAGCCGCCAAAGAACCTACTGAAAGCGCTATAAATGTGCTGACCAGAGCAACTATCAAACTATTAAATAAATAATGACCAAAAGGGATGAGACTAAAAATTTCTCTATAATTCGAAGCTACCGGACGGAAAATCCAAACTGGAGGATATTTCAAAGCATCGACATTGGTTTTAATCGAAGTCAAAAAAAGCATGAACGGAGGAAAAAGTACAACTAAAAACACAACTCCTATGCCTACCCAAACCAAGGCATCAAGAACCCTCTTTCGGCCTGCTATCATCTTTCTTCTCCTTCCCTGATGAATCTCAGAAGCAATTGAGTAATAGCGATAACAATGACAAGAAGAACATAAGAGTACGCAGAAGCTCGACCAATGTGAAAAAACTTGAAACCGTATCTGTAAGTGTAATAGCTCAATACTTCGGTGCTCATTCCAGGTCCCCCTTTGGTTAGAACAAAAATCAGGTCAAACGTTTTAAAAGCGTCCATTGTTCTAAGCAACACGGCAACAATCAGAGTAGGAAGAAGCAGCGGAAAAGTTACATAACGGAAAATTTGAAAAGAACTTGCACCGTCAACAAGTGCAGCTTCGAAGGGATCATGAGGTAAAGACTGTAATCCAGCAAGAAGTATAAGAGCCATAAAGGGCGTCCATTCCCAAACATCTGCCACTATGACACTTGGCAAAGCAGTAGAAGGATCTCCTAACCAGTTAAGAGGCTGAAACCCAAACAATTCTAAAAAGTAATTCAAAGTGCCCAATTCCGGATTATAAAGAAGCCTCCAAATAATCCCTACCACAACCGGAGTCATCGTGGTAGGTAATACCAGAGCAGTTCTTAATAGACCTATTCTTCGCATAGGCCTATTAAGAAGCATCGCTACAATAAGTCCCAAAATGGTTTCAAGAGCAACAACGGACATAACATAAAGCAGAGTTACTCTCAAAGAAGTCCTGAAATAAGGGTCTTTTAAGAAAATATAGGCATAGTTACCCAACCCTACAAACTTCCATTTGCCACCCCTCACTATATTCCAGTTAGTGAAACTCACTCCTAAAGAATAAACCAGCGGGAAAATTACCAATAAAAGGAGTATGATAACCGCAGGAGCTACAAAAAAGAAAGGAGTCCACTTTTTCTTTTTGAACACCAATCAACTCTCCTCTCCAGAGCCCCCTGGAAAAATATTCCAGGGGGCTAAGATTAGCTCTGACGATTACTTTTGTTATTCCAAATAGCCCCAGAGCCTTAAAATTTCCTCGAAGCGAGCATTTGCCTCGTTTAAAGCAGTTTGCGAATCCTTGACCCCAGTCATAGCTTCAGAAAGCGCAACCTCCAAAGCATCAGCCAATTCTGAATAAGCAGGTATCCTCGGACGACCTTTAGCAAGCGGCAAGGATTTAAGCATTCCTTCATATTCTACAAACTTAGCCCGGAGTTCGGGATCATTAAGAGAGGAATAACGTGCCCCTGGCTGAGCATAAGCCAGTTTCTTCTCCATTTCAGGTGTGGTAGCCCAGACGATGAATTCCCAGGCGGCTTCTTTGTTTTTGGAATCTTTGGGAATCATCAGACCCCATCCACCAAAAGTGGGCGTGCGCTTAATGCTACCATCTGGCTGTTCCTTACCAGGAATTAAAGTAAAATTGAACTTACCAACTATAACTGACCTGGAAGGATCCTGGCATAACGGAGCTGAATTTTGCCATTGAAGATTCATAGCTGCTTTTCCTTGCGCAAAGGCATTAGCACACTCGTCCCAGTCGTAAGTCAAGACACCAGAAGGTGCGTAAGGAATTAAGCTCTTAAAGTACTCAAGGGCTGCTACCGCCTCCGGACTATTTATAGTAGGATTGTAGTTTTCGTCATACCATTCCCCACCAAAGGACCAAAGCATGTTATCGTAGGTGCATTGAAGTTGTACTCCTCGACGTCCCATAAAGGTAAGCCCCGTCATACCTCTATCTTTAAGTTTTTCAGTCAACATTGCTGCTGTGTCTCTAAGTTCTTCCCAAGTATTGGGAGGAGTAAGGCCAAACTCTTCAAAAATGTCAGTCCTATAGTGAAGGCCAAAAACCGCCTGTATGAAAGGCAAACCATAGAGTTTTCCTTCCCACATACCTTGTTCGCTCAAAACTGAGGGAATGAAATCATCAAGAGCAACTACTTGGGGATCTGTTCTTTTAACAAAATCTTCAACCGGTATCACCAATCCCTGCCCAGCGTATTGACCAATCCAAACGCAATCAACATGCACCACATCGTATGCTCCCGTACCCTGTGTAACAGCTACTGCCTGTTTTTCTTGAAGCGTTGGATAGGGGAGAATTTCAAGGTTAACCTTAATACCAGTTAGTTGCTCAAATTCCGGAAGCAGCTTTTTCAAAGCGTCAGAACGAGGTTCTGCTACCATTGATACGTTTATTGTCGTTCCCTCAAACGGTTTTTCTGTATAGGTACCAAATACATATTCCGCCGCCCAGCTCACTGCTGCCACAGAGCAAAGTACTGCCACAACTACCCCCACAATCCAAGCTTTGTTTTTCATTTGACTTACCTCCTTCTAAAAAGGTTGAAAAACTCAAAGTTTTGAAACAACTTTTTCTCTTTCGCATCACCTCCAGTTTAATGTGTTCCCACTCCAGGTACTCTTCCGAACCATAGTGACCAAGTTCAAGGCCAATGCCACTTTCTTTTCATCCCGGATAGGGTGCAAACAAGCTGTCTGGATTAACTCTGTTGACCACTACTAAGCCCTAACTATCTATACTGAACCTCGCTCAAGATCCAGTGCCCCAGCTACTTTGGGAGGAGCAGGAACCAGCTCAACAGTAAGCGTACCAGTAGTAACTTCTACACCTTTAGAGCGCAGGGTTTCAGTGAAGGAGCTAATGTAGTTTAGATTTTGGGCAGTCTTGGGCTCTTGAACTATGGTGCCTTTCCCTCTCTTTCTGAAAATGAGGTTATCTTTCTCTAATTCCTGAAGAGCATTGCGAATGGTGGTTCTGCTTGCCTGAAAGGTTTCCGCCAGTTCTTCTTCAGAGGGCAAAAGATCACCAACTCTGTATTTGCCACTTTCAATTTCTTCACGGAGCTGATGGTAAATTTTAAGATAAAGGGGTAAATCGTTATGAACCAAAATGCTTTTCCCCTTCTTATTAATTACTACTTTTTTCAAAAACTTGTTACTACCATTAGTTTAGATGAGCCTGTAGAGGATGTCAATGCACTTAAGAGCAATACACTACTATTAATCTTTAAAGATTAAGACATTTTTAATTAAAGTTAAATTTACAAATCATGTTACTTTACCCTATAATTGGAGGAAAAAGAAGGAGGAGGGATAGAATTGGAAAGATTAAAGCCCCAGCTACCTCGCAAATTGTATGAGTTTCCAGATGGGCAGCTTAAACTTGTGAATTGGCGAGAAATACCACCAATGGAACTTGGAGATTGGGCAGGACTGCATGGTAAAATGGAAACCGAACTAATAGTGTGCAGAGAAACAACAGGCTCCAAAATGGTAGTTATGGGCCGTTCGGTGTTTTTCCCCGGCGCATACCACGATCCTCATTTTCACCTCTATGCAGAAGAAGTCTTATATTGTCTAAGCGGTAAGGGTGTGGCTGGAAGTGGGGACAAAGAATATCTTATAACTCCTGGAGATGTGCAATTTGCGGGGGTAGGAGAGATTCATTGGCTTCGTAATCCTTTTAACGAACCACTGGAGTTCATCTGGATTTATAGTGGTAAAGAAGTAGGTATGCCTGACGAAAGTGGTTACTGTACACCCGATCTCTTTAGGAAAGCAGAAGAAATTATTAAACAAAACCGTATTCCAGACTAAAGGTGTACAAAATGGATGGACTGGCTGAAAAAGCTCTAAAAGTTTTAGACTCCTTCAGATTAGATGGTAAGGTGGCATTGGTCACTGGAGGTGGCAAGGGACTTGGGAAGGCAATAGCTTTTGCCTTAGCAGGAGCAGGAGCTAACATTGCAGTTGCAGGTAAAACCCTGAAAAACGTTCAACAAACAGCCCAGGAAATTGAAGAAAACATGGCAAAGCGTGCAATAGCAATAGAAGCAGATGTTCGCAACCCTGGAGACGTTAAAGAAATGATCTCCAAAGTCCTACAGGTTTTTGGCAAATTGGACATCCTGGTTAACAACGCTGGCGTTGCTGACGTGAAGCCCATAACTGAATTTCCTCTTGAAAAATGGGAATACATAATGGACGTCAATGCAAAGGGAGTCTTTCTCTGTGCACAAGAAGCTGCTAAGGTGATGCTAAAACAGGGAAAGGGCAAAATTATTAATATTTCGTCTCTCCAGGGTTTTGTTGGAAGAGCAGGAGACCCAGCTTATGCAGCCAGCAAAGCAGCGGTAAACCTGATGACTAAATCTATGGCGAGCGAATGGAGTAAAAACGGAATTTGCGTAAATGCAATTGCCCCAACCTGGTGTTGGACCGACTTAACCAAACCAATTCTTAGCGATGAAAACTTCTACAAATCCCTTCGAAAGCGCATTCCTATTGGGAGAGCTGGAAACCTGGAAGACCTGTTTGGCATAGTAGTATTTCTTGCTTCAGAAGCTTCCGACTTTGTCAGCGGAGCAATCATCCCTGTAGACGGAGGAGCCATAGCCTGCGACGGTTTTCCGGAAGTACCTGTTTAGATAGTTTGCATGTCAGTTCTAAAAAAAGAGCCCCGCACGGGGCTCTTTTTTTAGAGTACTACTCGCTCGGAAAGCTCAGGAACAACAAATACCTTAAGCAAGTCTCTATTTTCCTTGACTTCTACCAACGCTTTCTCGAGCTCTTCAAGGGGTACCTTCAACGAAAATAGAGGACGAGGATTTACACGATTATATTCAAGCAATTTTATTGCGTCCGGCCAGTCATTCCCAACTCCAGCACAGGAACCAACCATGCTTAACTCGCCCAGAACAAAGTCAAAAGGCTTTACTGCTATTGTAGCTTCGACTTCAGTAATACCAAAAGCAGCTACGCGCCCCCCGGGTCTTACCATTTCCAGAGCAAGTTCATAGGTACGAGAAGTGCCAACCGATTCAATAACGAAATCCGCACCTCTACCCTCGGTAAGCCTTTTTACTTCTTCCAGTGGGTCTACCTTGTTGATATCTACTAAATAATCTACGCCCAACAGCTCTGCTTTTTTCATGCGTTCCGGGTGCTTGCCTATCAGGATAACCGGAGCAGCACCTCTAAGTTTGGCAATCTGGGTGTGCAAAATACCCAGCGTTCCATCACCAATAACAGCAACACTACTGCCTAAGCTAACTTGCATAGCTTTAGCAGCGTGAATAGCGCAGGAAACAGGCTCTACAAAGGCTCCGGTATCAAAATCAACGTTTTCTGGTAATTTGTGAACCTGAGTAAAGGGGGCCTTAACAAATTCAGCAAAGGCTCCATCAATATGGATACCCAGCTGCCTGAATTCCGGGCAAGTAAGTTTTTGTCCCCTTGTGCAGTAAAAACAAATTCCACAACCCATGTTAATATCTGCTGTAACCCTATCTCCCTTTTTCAAGCCAACTACATTTTCACCAACCTCAACAATTTCTCCTGAAAACTCATGGCCTGGAATCAGAGGAAGAAAATCTCGAGAATATTTTCCGATATAAATACTGTAATCAGTACCACATATTCCACAGGACTTAACGCGAATTAGTACTTCCTGAGGTCCTATCTGAGGTATATCAACTTCACGTATTTCAATGCGATAAGGCTCTACTACAAAAGCTGCACGCATTTTTCCCTTACTCATAATAACGCACCTCCCTTACTCCCTTGGCACAATGGATATCGCATCAAATGGACAGATAACCGTACACATAGCACAACTCGAACAATATTTCTCGTCTACCTCAGGCTGGCCATCCTTCATAGAAATCGCTGGACAATAAGAAGCAGCACACTTACCACAACGCGTACATTTATCGCGGTCAATGCTTGCTTTGTAGTAATAGAACTCTACCTCGGTAGAAGCTTTAAGATACTTTAATCCCAGCCCTCGGAAATCGTCCAGGCTTTGATAACCACACTTAAGCATGTAATCCTCAAGCCATTTATTAGCACGTCTTATAAAATCAATTCCATTGAGAACTATGCCTGTAAGTGTCTGACAAGCACGAGCACCAAGCATAATAGCCTCAACAATGTGCTCTGGAGAAGTTATACCCCCACCAGCAAAGGTTTCTATTTGTGGAATATTTTTCGAAATAAGAGCGGTAGCCTTATACATACTGAATCGCAGGGCTGGACCACCGATATCGGAGAGAACGTTTGCATTATCACTCAAGCCTGGATAAAGGCCCTTCCCGCCATTCCATATATCTGGAGGAGGAACTACAAAATATTTGTGAGTAGTAACTACAAATCTTGCTCCAACATTAGCTGCCTCTTCAGCCAGATAAAGCATGCGCGGATAGCCAACTTCTGGAGTCAACTTGAAACCAACAGGTATATCTGTAGCCTTCACACAAGCTTCGAGAACTGGCAAAAATACGTCTGGAGCAGCCCCCATCATCATTCCCCATTTCGCTTCCGGGGGCAGGCTTTTCGCATCCAGATGTCCCATAGCGCCAACTGGACATCCGGTATTTAATTCAATAATATCTGGACCAAGATCAGCCACTCTTTTGGTTTGTTCCGCCCATTTTTTGGGGTCCATGTCGTGTACCAGTACCTGTGCTATAACCGCCACGTCTTTTGGTAAATAAGGACGAAGCGCATCAAGTAATTCCTTACCCCAACTCAAATAGTTAAATAAGTTTTTGGCAGTATAAATATGAGCAATAACTTCTTTATGATGTGCATCAAGAGTCACTTTCAACCAGCGTCCAACATAGTTCTGACTCTTAAAGAGGCTTGGAAAATCCAGCTTTTTCTCTGCATCAGTAGGTTCTCCAGGGACCAAAGCGGGAATATATATAAATCCTGCCCCTGCTTCAATGTATTTCATAAAAAGCTCTGCCGCTTTTTTGCCAGGAAACCAGGGTTTGTCAAGGTTATGAGGCGACACCCCAAAGGGTGAACGCATCTTAATCCCGGCAAGCGTAGTAGAAATGTCGACTTTCTTGTCCACAACCAAAACCTCCTCCTGTTTTTTTCTGCTTTACTGAAAAAGAATATCTCTCCTGCCTTCGTAAGGGGCCCTAATGAGAAGTGGCTTCAAAAATGCAGCAGTTTTGGTCTCTCCGTCTTCCCTGCTCATGGTAACATCTTCATGTTCATAGCTTAATACATAATCGTATCCAACCAACGCCAATTCAGTGATTACTCTCTTCCATGGCACAGAACCCCATCCAGGAATTCTAAAACGAAATCCACGAGTGATCCTGCTCCACGGCCCAGTTGGAATAAGCCCATCCCTCTGCACATTATGAGCAACAATTTCACCGTCTTTGGCATGGACATGATAAATCTTTGGACCTACTGCCTGAATAAAATTGACGACATCAATGCCTAAATAAATCAAATTGGCCGGATCAAAGTTAAAGCCCCAGGCTTTCTTATCAGCCATAAGTTTCAAGCTTCTCTCTGCAGTATAAACATCGTAAACCAGTTCGTTAGGATGGGGTTCATGAGCAAACTTTACTCCATACTCTTCAAACTTATCCAGAATCTTCCCCCATCTCTCTACAAATTTCGCCTCCATTTCTTCCCAACCTTTAGAATAAGGCCAGGGGAAGAAACGACCAAAATTTTCGCAACCAATAAAACCACAAACCACCCCTACCTCTAAAGCATTAGCAGCTTGAGCAGTTTTAATCATTCTTTCGGTACCATAAGCTATTTTCTCTTCAGGAGTTCCTTTGTATATGCCATCAGTGTCAATCCCATGAGGGCCAAGAACAAGCTGGCCTTCCGGGTGGTTGCTCAGAGCAGAAATAAATAAACCTCGCTCGCTCACCATTCTCTTAATCTTTTTCACATAATCCGGTTCGTTAAGCGCTCTGTCGACATCAAAGTGAGAACTACCCTTGAAAGCAGGAAGTTCTACCGCCTCATAACCCAGAGCAACCACTCTGTCAAGTACTTCCTCAAGAGGCTTATCTAAATAATTTGCAGTAAAAAAACCCAACTTCATACGACAACCCTCCAATACCTGGCTTATTTAATATCGTTTTTTCTCTTTATACATTGACACCACTACAATAACCACAACACCTTTTATAAGCCACTGCCAGAATCCCGAAACATTTAGAAGATTCAAAATGTTGTTTATCAAAGCAATAATTAAAACTCCTGCTATAGTTCCTTCAAGGCCACCCTTGCCACCAGCGAGCGAAGTACCTCCCAACAAAACCGCAGTAATGGATTCCAACTCAAAGCCCTGGCCAACCAGAGGATCTCCAATGCCTAAACGGCTGGCCAAAAAGATACCAGTTAATGCAGCCATTAAGGCACACAACACATAAACACCCACCTTTACCATACTGGTGTTTATGCCGCTCAGGCGTGCCACTTCTTCGTTGCTACCCACAGCATACACGTGAATCCCAAAAGCACTTCGGCGTAAGATAATCCAAAAAACAAGCAAAAGGGCTATCCAGAAAATAAACGCAAAGGGTATCGGTCCTAACTGTCCATTCGCAAAAAACATAAACCCCCTGGTAACGCCCCCAACTGGCTTTTTAGTATAGAGCAGAACCGCACCTTGTAAAATAGAAGACATAGCTAATGTGGCTATGAAAGGAGGAATGCGCAAAGAAGAAACCATGAAACCATTACCAAAGCCGACCGCAACGCCCAACAAAAGCACCAGGAGGACTATAGGCACCACCATATTCTGGTGTCGTATCATAATTCCCGAAGTCAAACATGCCGAAAGACTTATCAAAGAGCCTACCGAAAGGTCAATGCCTCCTGACAAAATGGCTATAGTCTGGCCAATACCGACTATCCCGAAAGCTACAGCCTGGCGTAAAAGATTAAACAAGTTATAAGAGGTTCTGAACTGCGGTGAAACCAACGACGAAAACACTAAAAAGAAAAACAACAACAAATACACTGTAAGTAAAGCTGGGTTTCTTCTAAACAAGTTCTTCAAGGAAAGCATCATCTTCAATCAGCCACCTATGCAGTTTTTTCCTTGAGTCCTGCAGCAAAATACATAATGTTCTCCTCAGTCATTTCTTCGGGGTCCGAGATTTCCTTAACTATTCGACCACCGTACATGATATAAAGACGATCGCTCATTCCTATTATTTCTGGGAGTTCCGAAGAAATCATCAAAACACCTTTCCCACTTTCGGCTATATCTCTCATCAAATGGTAAATCTCTGATTTTGCACCTACATCTATACCCCTGGTCGGCTCGTCAAAAATGATAAAATCTGGGTTAACTGACAACCATTTTGCAAGAACCACTTTTTGCTGATTACCTCCACTAAGGTTTCTCACGCTCTGTTTGATATGGGGCGTTTTAATCTTCAGATTTTCCACAAAATGCTGCACCAGCTCCATGGCTCTACGAAAATCGATAAAAAACCGTTTTCGCAAGCCATCTATGATTGGAAACAAACAATTATCAAAAACTGATAAACCCAAACAAAGACCCTCACTTTTCCTATCTTCAGGCGCAAAACCCAACCCACTTCGAATTGCCTGTCGAGGAGATCTGATTTCCACCTTCTTTCCTTTTATGAATATTTCACCCTCGTAAGAACCATAAGAACCGAAAAGAGCCTTCGCAAGTTCAGTCCTTCCAGAACCAACCAGACCAAATAAACCTACAATTTCACCCGAATTTACATGAAAACTAATATCCTTAAGTATAGAACCAAGCCGAAGGTTGTGAACTTCTATCACTGGAGAACCAGCTTTTTTGCTCTTGGGAGGAAAGGTTTCAGATAGCGAGCGTCCCACCATGAGACTTATCAGCTTGTCTTTATCGAGCTCGCTTATATCGAAAGTTCCCATACATTTTCCATCCTTAAGCACGGTTACCCGATCTGCGATTTCAAAAACCTCTTCCAATCTGTGGGATATGTAAACGATGGCTACACCATTTCTCTTCAGCTCCCGAATTATTTCAAAAAGTTTTTTAACTTCATTTTCACTAAGAGAAGCCGTAGGCTCGTCCATTATCAGGACGCTGGCGTTAAGAGAAAGTGCCTTCGCAATCTCAACCATCTGTTGTTGAGCAACGCTCAGCTCACCAACGAGAACATCTGGGGAAATCCGGGCACCTACACGTTGGAGCAAAAGGAACGCCTCGTTTCGCATCTTTTCTATATCCAGAGTCCTACCTCTTTTAGTGGCTTCTCGTCCCAAGAATATGTTATAAAAAACCGAAAGTTCCGGTATTAAATTTAATTCTTGATAAATAATTCCGATTCCTTTTTCCCATGCATCGTGGGTGCTGAGTATATGAGTTTTTTCGCCCTTAAGAACAATAGTTCCCTCATCAGGTTGTAAGGCACCAGAAAGAATTTTCATTAAAGTTGATTTTCCAGCCCCATTCTCACCAACCAGAGCATGCACTTCACTTTCTTGCAAAGAAAAAGTAACTCCATCAAGAGCCTTTACACCCGGGAAGCTCTTTGAAATATTCTCCATTCTCAAAATCTCTTTGTTCATTACCATCCTCCGCCCTTTTTAAGAAGGTGGGATTTCCTGAAGAGGAAATCCCACCTTCTTAAAAGCCAAAACTAACTACCTCTTGGGAAGCCATTCCTCAGGAAGCCTGCTGTCCATGAAAAACTCATCAGGAAGGTCTTCCCTGACAAACTGGTCAAGGTTTTCTTTGGTAATAACAACTCTCGGCACGTCAATATACCTGGGAACAGGGATACCATTCAGGATATCAATGGCTTTTTGCACAGCTACCTGCCCCTGCCAGGTAGGAAAGCTCACCGCTACGCCCTCAAAGCCCATCTTCTTCCACATCTTAAGGTAACGATTCATGTCCTCACCAGTAACCGGAGGTATAGGCTTACCAGCTTCCTGAAGGGCTTCAATGGCTCCAGACCCTTGAAGAGCACTATCCGCCCATATACCATCAATCTGAGGATACTTTTGAATCAGGGTTGCCATAACTTGCTTACCAACAACAGGTGACCAGTCACAGTACTGCTGCTCAAGCACCTTAATGCCCGGGTAATTTTTAAAAACATCCATAGCTCCCTTAAGGCGATCTTCAGCAGGACCAGCTCCAGCAATACCACTTAGCATAACGATGTTGCCCTTTCCACCCAGCTTTTCAGCCAGCCATTCAGCCATTATTTTTCCCATTTCGTAGTTGCTCGATTCAACAAAAGTTACAAAAGCATCTGTGGTAACTTTGCGGTCCACAACTACAACAGGTACACCTTTTTCCATGGCCTTTTCTACCGCAGGATTTAAAGCTGCTTCGGTGGCTGGTGAGATTATAAGTAAATCAATGCCTTTAGCGAGAAGGTCTTCAACGTCAGCAAGCTGCTTTACTGGATTATCTTGAGCATCGGTAATGTAGAATTCTCCAATCTCAGGGTGTTTTGAAGCTTCATACTTAATGTGTTGTACCAGAAAAACTCGCCAGCTATTAGAAATAGAAGCATTACTGAACCCTATCTTCCAGGGCGGAGTTTTGTAATACATTGAGGTGTCAACAAGCATCTTGTCCGAGTCAAGATATTTCACCCAGTCCTTAGCCAGAGCAAAACCTGTGAAAAGCAACAGTACCAGAGTTAAACCTAACACCAACACGAAAACTCGTTTCATTAAACTGCCCTCCCTTTTTGAGTTTGTAAAAGCCCTTTAAGCTTTCGAATGCGTACTTCTACCACCAAAACAAATTCTCACTTTTCAACTTTCAGCCAACCTGCCTATAGTACTATTTAGCCCCGACCTCAATTTCACCTCCTCTCACTCAGATTTACTTAGAGAAGCGTAAAAAGCCACTGCTGCCGCAATCACTATACCTTTTACAACCAGTTGAAACTGGTAGGGAAGGCCAGCCAGAAGGACCAGATTGAAAAGAATGGTCATTAAAAGCACACCAACTACAGTACCACCAACCCCGCCAGTTCCACCAGAAAGAGAGGTACCACCAACCACAACAGCTGCAATTGAATCAAGTTCGTAACCCTTGCCAGCCCAGTTATCACCGAAACCCAGGTATCCGGCAAGAATCAAACCTCCAAAAGCAGCAAAGATACCAGACAGAATATATACGCTGAAAGTAACGCGTTCTACATTGATACCCGAATAAAACGCTGCAGTTTTGTTATCTCCTATAGCGTATATTTTTCTTCCATACGGAGAGTATTTCAACACCAAAGCTACAAGCAGCGAAAGGGTTAAAAAAATGATTACTGCGACTGGAACAAAACCTATTCCACCTCTTCCAAGGACCCGTAACCAGGACGGTATGCTTCCAAAGGGTGCTCCTTTGGTATAGATAAAACGAACGCCCTGGAAAATAAGCGCTGTACCCAGTGTAACAATGAAAGGAGGAGCACTACGACGAGTAATAATAAGCCCGTTAAGTATTCCTGCAACAGCACCTAAGCCAATGCAGAAAAGCGCAACCGGCAGAACCATAAAATTCTTACCGGCCATCAAAGCAGCTGCAAATACACAACTGGTAGCAGCTATTGAAGCTACCGAAAGGTCGATGCCCCCCGACAAGATAACCAGCGTTTGTCCTACACTGATAACACCAAGCGCAGAAGCCTGCTGTAACACATTAAAAATGTTTTGCGACCGATAGAAATGTGGTGAAATTATTCCTGCTGTAACCAACAAGACTAACAAAATGATATAGATAGCATTAGCGACCAAAAACCCTTGCGCTTTACTCGATTTCTCACTCTGCACAACCCTACTCATGTTGACAATCAGGCTAAACACGCTCCTTACTGTCTTTAAATGTGTCCCCTAAGGCTAAACAATCCTTGTTTATTCACTTAAGCAGGTCCTTCACCAGAACTCTTTCACCCTTCTCGGCGGAAAGCAAAGCTGCATCAAGAACCGCCTGGCATTTCAAACCATCGTAAAAGTTAGGTATTGGAAGAGTGTCTTTTGCGATACACTCCAGAAAATCAGCTATTTCGTGAACAAAGGTGTGTTCATAACCTATGATATGTCCTGGGGGCCACCAAGCCGAGATATAGGGATGTACTTCCTCAGTAACCAGGATGGTTCGGAACCCTTGGGTTTCAGGAGTATCTTCTCGTGAGTAAAACTGCAATTCATTGAGGCGCTCCAGATTGAAAATAATACTGCCTTTACTCCCGTAAATTTCGAAATAGTTGTAATTTTTTCTGCCCGAAGCAAAACGAGTAGCCTCAAAAGAACCCAAAATGCCATTTTCAAATTCAGCCAGCAAAAAGGCAGCATCTTCAACCGTAACTTCACCCATGCCCTCTCCACTTTTTGCGGTGAGCATTGTGGAAAGTTCTCTTTCTTCAGCTGGGAGTTTACGATACTTAATGAAATTGGTTGTCATACACATAACACTTTTAATGTCTCCTACCAGGTAGTGAGCAAGATCGATCAAATGAGCGTTCAGATCTCCATGTGGACCACTACCGGCCACTTCCTTACGAAGTTTCCAGATGAGAGGAAAATCGGGATCCACTATCCAGTCTTGAAGATACGCTGCCCTGAAGTGATAAATGGTTCCCAATCTTCCCTCCTCTATCAGCTTTTTAGCAAGTACCACTGCAGGGACTCTTCGATAGTTAAAACCGATCATGTGTTTCACGCCAGCTTCCTCAACTGCTTGAACCATTTCTTTGGCTTCTCCAACGTTCATAGCAAGTGGTTTTTCACACAAAATATGCTTTTTGTTCTCTGCAGCAGCAATGGCAATATCACGATGCATATTGTTCGAGGTACATATATCAACAATTTCAATATCATCTCTTTCAACCACTTCTTTCCAGGAAGTGGAGTACTCTTCCCAACCCCACTTCTGAGCCGCTTTTTTAAGCGGCTCAGGATTCCGACCACAGATTACTTTCCTTACTGGCTGGAGCTCAAGATCGAAGAAGAAGTTAACATCTTTGAAAGCATGGCTGTGAGCCTTACCCATGAACTTATAGCCTATAAGGGCTACATTAATAGGTCTCATAGCAAAACAACTCCTATGCTTTCTTGTTGTCAGGAACGAGAGCTTCAATAACAATAATCCTCAAATCAGTATCGCCAATGTTTCGAAAAGAGTGATAACTTCCATTTTTAGTTAGGCATACATCACCCGGTTCCATAATTGTTGTTTCCCCATCCACAGTCATTTCTCCAATACCTTCGACTACATAATAAAGCTCTTCGTTGCCTATCTGCTCGTGTCTTCCAATAGAAGTTCCTGGAGGTAAAACTGTTTCATGCATGAACGAAATACAACTATCAAAGTCCTCGGGAAAACCTGGAACACCCGGTAACCTCGGTTCATAACCAAGAAGCTGTCTCACTCTGATAGTGCCTTCGCCACCATGGCATTTTTCAACAGTAGTCTCAGGAACGTCCTTTCTTCCCCTTTTAATCATCATCTTTCGAATACCTCCTTCTGGTAAAATGTATATACATACTTCCTATTATAACATTATGACACGTAATAAATCCTGAATCCAGAAATAACAACCTGCGCTATCAATGCCTCCATTTAATATTTATTTAATCTTTACAGTGCCAGTTTAATGTGTTTCCATTCCAGGTACTCTTCCAAACCATAGTGGCCGAGTTCAAGGCCAATGCCACTTTCTTTCCATCCTGGATAGGGTGCAAATAAGCTATCCGGATTGATATTGTTCACCGCTACCGAACCCCATTCCAGGGCTTCTGTGACTCGAAAAGCCCTTCCCATATCTCTGGTATAAAGATAGGCCACCAGCCCGTAACGGACTGAATTAGCTTTTTCAACCGCTTCTTCTGCAGTCTTAAAAGAATCTATCGCCACCAGAGGCCCAAACGGTTCTTCCTGCATTATCTTCATATCGGGAGAAACATTAACTAAAACAGTGGGTTCAAAGTAAAAGCCCTGCTGCAAGCGCTGATCCGTAGGTCGTTTGCCCCCACATAGTACCTGAGCTCCTTTTTTCACCGCATCTTCAACAAATTCCTCCATCCTCCTTACACCAGCTTCGTTCACCATAGGACCGAGATCGGGAGGTGGCTCATCAAACGCCCCTCCAAGGCGCAGTTTTCGAGTTTGCTCGACAAAACTTTTTACAAAAGCGTCTTTTATGCTTTCCTCAACAAAAATCCGATTTACTGAGTTACAGATTTGACCAGCATTTCGAAAAGCTCTCTTCACACCGTCTTTTACTGCTTTGTCAAAATCTGCATCAGCAAACACGATGAAAGGCGAATGACCACCGAGCTCAAGAATTAAGCGCTTCACATTTTGAGCGGAAGCCTCTATAAATTTTTTGCCAGTATCAGTAGAACCAGTAAGTGCTATCAGCCGAACCCTGGGGTTGGCGAAAATCTCTTCGCTGACAACTTCATTATCGCCGTTTATAACGTGCAAAACGTTTTCGGGTAACCCGGAATCTACACAGGCGCGTACAAACTCTATTGTAGAAAGCGGGGTCTCCCGAGAAGGCTTAACCACTACCGTGCAACCTGCCGCAAGCGCTGGAGCAACTTTCCAGGAGATAAGGCTAACCGGATAATTCCAGGCAGCAACTGCAAAAACCACACCCACAGGCTGACGAATGGCAATACTCCTTAAATTCGAAGCATTAGGAGGAGGTACTTCTCCTAAAATGTTGACCGCAAGATACCCATAATATTCGAGACAATCTGCAGCACCAAGCACTTCTTTGCAAGCATCCACAAAGCTTTTCCCTTGTTCCTGAGCAAGAAGTCTTCCTATTTCTTCCGAACGCTCCCTAACTTTAACTGCACATTTGAGAAGCGCTCTACTTCGCTCAAGGGCTGGAGTACGCGACCACTCTTTAAACCCTTGATGAGCCTTTTCGATAGCTCCAGCAACCTGCTCTCTCTCAAGCTTAGAAACAGTAGCAAAAACTTTCCCGCAAGAAGGATCGACAACATTTATTAATCCCCCGCTACCCTTTACCCACTCCCCACTAATCAAAGAATGATATTCCAGCATCAAGAAACCTCCTCTCCCATTCTTTCAAAAACGGGTTGTAACAAATCGTGCACTTCCTTGAAACGTTTATAAGCCTTTTCATACTCTTTTGTGCTTGAAGGATAAAAGCGCTTTCTCTCTTTGACCCAAGCCCGAGCAACTTCTTGAGGAGCGATTTTCGAAAAACCGGAGAAAGCCAGAATCCCAGCTCCCAGAATGCCACCCTCACTTTCTACCAAAGTAAAAACTTCTTTTTGATAAATATCAGCTTTAATCTGACTCCACAAATCGCTCCTGGCTCCACCACCAATGCAGGACATTTCTTTTATTTCGCCTGAAAAAAGACGCTCAATTTCATCAAGACTCATTTTTAGGTCAAAACAAACTCCTTCCAGAACAGCTCTTGCAAAGTGGGCACGACGGTGGTGAGGCAAAATACCCAGAAAAACACCTCTTGCGTTTGGAGAACCAAGTAATCGTTCCCCAAGTAGATAGGGGAAAAACATTAGTCCTTCAGCTCCTGGAGGCACCTGAGCAGCTTCCTCGTCGATAAGCTGGTAAGAAGCTGATCCATTGTTACTTCCTAATCTATACAGAGCATCTCTTAACCAGCGCACACTACCTCCACCACTGTCAAGAATGCCAAAACTTATCCAGCCCGGGATAGCATGATGCAAATTCATGAGCTTTTGCGACAAAAGGGGAGAAGGTGTAAATACCGAAACATCCGAAGCTGTTCCTCCCACATCACAGGAACGACCTTCCTCAAACATTCCTCCTCCAAGAAGTAAACAGAGCATATCTCCCGCACCACAAACTACGGGTACTGAATTCTTGAGACCAAGAAGCTCGTTAATATCCTCTTTGGTAGTACCTATCACCTTAAAAGAAGGAATGATTTGGGGAAACTTTTCCTTATCTAACCCGAAAAGCTCAAAAAGATCGTCATCCCAGGTTTTCTTCTCCCACGAAAAGAGAAAGGCCCCAGAAGCTTCCGAAAAATCAGTAGCAATCTCTCCAGTCAGCAAATAATTAAGGTAGTCTTTGGCAGTAAGAAAATAAGCTGCGTGTCTATAAACTTCAGGGAGGTTTTCTTTTATCCAGGCTACTTTGGGGCCAATCCAATTTGGTATTATCAAATTAGCAGTCTTTTCAATCTGTTTTTCTGGACTCAGCAACGAAGCCACTCGCTTACATACACTCAAAGAGCGCTTGTCACACCAGATAGGAACCAGATCCATGAGTAAGTTACCACGAGAATCCACAGGGCACACAGCATGCATCTGTGCACTTACACCAATAGCAAGAACTTCAAAATCGGGAAAACGCCCCAAAAGCTCCCTCATGCAAGCTACCGAGAGTTCCCACCATTCCCGAGGACTTTGCTCAGCCCAGGATGGGCGTGGGGAAGAAAAGGAAGGATTTCTGCCTGCAAGTGCCAGGATTTTACCCTCTCTATCAATAAGAGCACTGCGCACTGTTTCGGTTCCGATGTCTACTACCAGAACTCCCTGAAACTCAGACATTTTAACCCTCTTTTTTCACAGTAACCCAAACGTAAGAAAGAGCATGTGAGTGAGGATTTTCAGCACGGTGAAACTTTCCAAAAGGTATGTAAACAACATCTCCCGCCTTAATTTCAAATCGATCCTGGTCTATCTCCATGATTCCTTGACCAGAAAGCACAAAGTACACTTCTTCAAGCGGAGGATGTTGGTGACCCCGAGTAGAACAGCCTGGGTAAACTACCGTATAACCTACCTGAACCTTTTGCGACTCGGAATCACTTTCTCGAAGCAACATCCAGGTATCTCGCACTACATTACTCCCAATTTTGCTTAAAACTTCCTCAAAAGTGTTGCTTCCTTTTTCAGGTTGAACCTCTGACAAATTTTTTTTGTAATAATTCATTTTAAAGACCTCCTGTTTTCTTTTGGCCTTCCCTCAAGAAAAACCTTATACTCATACTTGTCGGCCCTGATAACTGAGATATCCACTTCAAAGGGAATCCCATCCTCAAGGTAAACAACTCTTACCGTATGAAATAAAGGCATTTTTTCAGGAATATGCAAAAGGTCCGCCTCCAAGGGGCCACTCAGGTAAGCCTCGATAGTTTCAACCGCCCTATGCAACCTAAGGCCATACTCCTCCTCAAGCAACTGATATAAACCTTTGGTACGAAGAGCTTCTTTCTTCTTTTCTAAATCGGGAACCATGCGAGGAAGAAGATAGTTGGTAATAAAGGCAATGGGCAAGCCTCCAGCAACTCGAGTACGTTGCACCAGGTAAACAAGCTCTCCTCGCTCAAGATCCAGTGCCCCAGCTACTTTGGGAGGAGCAGGAACCAGTTCAACAGTAAGCGTACCAGTGGCAACTTCTACACCTTTAGAACGCAGGGTTTCAGTGAAGGAGCTAATGTAGTTTAGATTTTGGGCAGTCTTGGGTTCTTGAACTATGGTGCCTTTCCCTCTCTTTCTGAAAATGAGGTTATCTTTCTCTAATTCCTGAAGTGCATTGCGAATGGTGGTTCTACTCGCCTGAAAGGTCTCTGCCAGTTCTTCTTCAGAGGGCAAAAGATCACCAACTCTGTATTTGCCACTTTCAATTTCTTCACGAAGCTGATGGTAAATTTTAAGATAAAGGGGTAAATCGTTATGAACCAAGGTGTTTTCCCCTTCTTATTAATTACTACTTTTTTCAAAAACTTGTTACTACCATTAGTTTAGATGAGTCTGTAGAGGATGTCAATCCCTCACCCTTTCAGATAGACAAAAATTAAGCAAAAAGCTTTCAATCTGGGTTTTTTCCGATTTTTGTAGACAATCTCACAGTTTTATCCAAATTTGTAATTACATACATCTAAAAAGGTATCTAAGATTCCTTTTCTAAAAACATGCTAAAATAAAAAGGGGTTGAAATCTCGACAAAAGACTCCGCTAAAAGATTTCGAAACCCGAGTAAATCATTCGAATAAAGGAGGGGAACCCTTGGAAAGGCTCCGATTGCTAAAATCGAACCTGGTTACGGCCTTAATCGCCCTTGTAGTATTATTCACTACCGTGAATGCTTTTTCAGAAGAAACCGCTCCAGCAACGCTGGAAATAAAAGAACTGGTTGTTGAAGAGTTAGTCATAAAAGATAAGGACGGCAGGGCTCGGATAAGAATGGGGGTGGATTCCACGAATTCCCCCATTATTTTCTTCTACGACCAGACAGGGAAAAAGCGGCTTTCTCTTTCTGCTGGACCAGCAGAAAGAGAAATAGCGCAAATTATTCTGTATAGCGAAGAACAACCTGTTCTGGCGCTGGAATCCAGAGAGGGCATAGGGAAACTCTTTTTAGCCGAAGTAGGGCGACCTGAAATTACCGCAACAGTTGATTCTTTCAAAATAAGGGTGCTCGAATTCAATCTACGTCAAAATTCAATAACTACCATAACCAACAAATTAATTCAGTGGTCCCTTTATGCAACCCCTACCGAGGACCCCGATGCCGAGGGACTCGCAGTATACGTTGAAACCCGGCCTGCCCCTTCCTGGAAGGTAAACTTTGAAGAGGTAAAGCTCTCAACGAGTGCAGAGGAAATAAAAAATGTCTATCAGGAAGCAGGAGAGTACCTATACAGAGAAATTTTGCGCCCAAACTTTCCAGCCTTGAGTCCGGAAAAACTCACAATCTACTTCTCAATGTATGGCTACAAGATAGGAATCTGGAAAAACGGGACAATAAAGCTTGCTGGAGAAGAATAACCTGGAAAGAACTGTGAAATCTGGAAAAAACCTTTGAACATACTTCGGAGATGGTCGGGGCGAGCCGATTTGAACGGCCGACCTCTTGAACCCGAGTTTTACGCAGTAGGTTTTAGTGGTATCAGTTAGTACCTGAAATGCCCTATTTTTCTGGATTTTTGTTTTTGGGAGTTTTGCGTTTCTCTGTCGCGTTGCTGTCAAAATTGCTGTCAACTGCCGGGGTGCCGAGCCCTGGCTACCCAGCACCCCAACAGGAAGGAGGAGACGGTGGAGAGGAGGGTCAGAATATGCCTTTAACCTTCAACACTATGCCGGCAACGATAATGCCCACAACTAACCAGAAGAGAAAGTGTTTCATATGATCACCCCAATATGTAACGGGATAGCCACAAGCCCAACAGGAAACATACTACACAAGCGAGTAAAGTAAGCATAAAAAATCACCTCTCATGTAAGCCCTCATGGTCGTAATAAAACAACCAATCGCCTTTAGGTTCACCGGTAGAAAGTTCTTTAAGCATTTTTGTTAGGTCGTATTCCCCAAAGCCCTTGGGGATAAGTTTCTTCAAAACCAACTTTTCGAGTTTCTTCCGGAAGGCTTCTCTATCGGCGAGTCTTTCATATTCGAGGATCTTACTTTCAATTTCAGGATCCACACTCACGCCACAATGGGCCAGAAAAGCAAGAAACTTCTTCCTCGTTTTCTCGCTTTTCAAGACCCACCCGAGGACTCCCCCACAATCGCTTCGCCAGTTTCAATCTTCATCTTGCGATACGCACTACGCACTATCGCCTCGATTTCTTCGTCTGTGGCGTGGTAACCGATTTGAATAAGGGCGTTGCGTAACTGCTCTACGGCCCAAGCAAGCTTTTGCGCTCCAGCATTGTCTTGGAATTTATCTTTTGCAGCCATAACGAACTCAAAGGCTTTCTCAACGGCCCACTGCCATTTCTGATATTTCTCCTTTGTAACGCCCAGTTTCGTGAATACCCAGCCAAGAACTACAGGAAGAGCAATAACCACGATTTGCAACACAAGGTTAAGTATGTTTTCTCTCATTCCTTTTCACCTCCTTCCGCCCTAAAGAGCTCGTAATAGTGTCTAACATTTTTCTCCCAAAAACGGTTAAGCCCCCGCGGGTCGTTCTCCGCTCCCACAGGGGCGTATTTTTTTGCAAAATACTCAATAAAATCCTTGAACTGGTCTTTGTCCCAGTTGTTCCAGAGCTTTCCCGAACTCCACCGCTCGGTATCTTTCAGCAATGTCCACAAGAACCACTCAAGCTGCGTCTTTAAGTCCGTGTCTATTGCCTCAGGGTGGAGAACGCCGAACTCTCGCCCTGGTCGTCCGCTCTCTTGCTGCCGCACGGCTAAAGTGAAAGCGTAGGGATTGACCAGAGAGCCAAGTTCTGGATGTGCTTTGACAAAGTCCTCAACCCTGCGCAGGATGAAATCTACTTCATCTGGGAATTTGAAGTATTTTCTAACTGCTTCAAAGTTGACAGGGTATTTCTCTGGTTGTTCTTTTCCTCTTTTTCTCTTCGGGGCAAGCAGGTATAAGAGGATGCCAATTGCGACGAGAACAATAGCGCATATCATCGGTTAGTGAAGAAAAAGACAGAGTACAGGACCGCAGTAGAAATGAGGGCAGTTAGGACACCATAGACAAGACTTTTAAGTGGTTTTAGGTTAGCAATACACATTTCATTCTCTCTTATTCTTTCTTCCTGCTCATTAAGCCTGCCTTCGAGTTTTTCTGCTAACTTATCGAGCTTTTTATCTGTTTCTTCCTGCTTATGTTTTATGTGCTCAAGATCGTTCTTAATGATTGCGAGCGTGATTCTTCCGTTATTGTTGTTTTCGGCCATTTCTGCACCCCCTTAATACTTGTAATAGTTGACACCCCAAATGATTGTGGGACGGCTTTCAACGGCACAAAAACCAGCCGAACAAGAGCTTTTCTTTTCCTTTTTTTCGTATTTGTCTGTGTAGTAAAGAACATGTCCCTCGTTGTAGAGTTTTGCAATGCGCTTCTTTGCGCTGACGTCGAGGGTAATCTTCATATCAGGATAGAAGCGCTTCATGTAAGTGTCAAAGTCTTTGAATGTGCCGTAGTAATACCAGAGGTTCCACACGTGTGTTTTACCCTCGCTGTCTATCGCATAACTCAAAGCATGTCCTGGGGTACCTATGTCGTTTTGAGGATAAATATGCACGTAATGAGCTTCATAACCGAGGGTATCTTGGGCGAGATATGCGGTCATAAGCGCCCAATCATCGCAATCCCCGTGGAACGGCTGCTTATAGATTATGCGCTTGTGGTTGTTCACGTCAGGGATTGCCTTCATAGCCAGTTCAGCGGGTGTGAAGTAGTAGTTTTTATAGCCCGTTGTTACCTCATCACTTGCATACTGTGCGTTTTTCATGCGCAGGAAATACTCAATTGCTTTTGGGGACGTGACGGTGTCCGGATATTCAAAGAGTTTGCGTGGTTTGTCAGGGTTGACCGTCGGCGTCAGGCAACCAGCAGTAAGGCATAGCGCAAAAAGGACAATGCCTACAACGATTTTTTGCCTCATTTGGCTTCACCTCGTTAACCGGTACAAAGGTGGTTAGTTTGTAAATTTGGTATTTGTTGTCCCATAGGTATTCAGGGAAGTGGGGTTCTGGCAAAACAATGCTTTTCTCAAACAAAAAGGCCTTGCCGCTTCTGGCAAGGCCTTGAGCTTCCTCTTTGGTGTAGGATACTCTCATGCAACGGCAATCTCGGTGATATACACGCTTCTTTCCGTATAATCACTTGCCTTTGCCCACACTTCCAGAGGAACATACATATCCATTGGGACAGTAAAGTTAAAGGTAAGGGTTTGCAAGTCGGTATTGTCAGCAAGCGTTTGCTCGGTTTCCCTGTTTACCAAAACCTTTACTGAGCTTCCCGTCCAGCTTTTCTTGATTTTCAGCGTCAGTTGCCTATCACCTCGCCTCACTGGTATTTCCATGAAGAACCTGCCCCACTTGACAACAGGAATTCTGATGTTTGCTTTGCCAGTTATTGGGTTTACACGCTCAAGGAAGTAAAGATTTGGGAAGCGCAAATCATAATCTTGTAGGTCGCTTAGGGATTCTAAGCGGTTGCTTAGAACTGCAGACCACCCACTGGTGCTGGTCGGCGACGATATAATTGCACAATCGTAAAGAGAAAGCATACCAGGGTAGCTTGTATAACTACATGTAGCAAGGTCTGTTGCTGAGATATCAGCAAAAACACAGCTTTTGTAGTTCTCTATTGTAACTGGGTATGATAATCTATACCCACAGATTGGTGCATAAGCTGAGTTAGCAAACAGTATGCGTTCGGCATATATTGTGCAACCGGTTGAAAAGAAACAAGACCTATTTTGATAATTAACGAAGGCTGAGTCGTGGATGTGAATTGTTGATTGGTTATCGGCATCACTATATGCCGATACCCAAACGCCATTGCTCTCGTATTGTCCGACCGCGCCTATGGAAAGAGCTTGAGAGATGATGACATTTCTCGCACTGGTGACAAATCGGAGGGGAACTGTTGCATACACACGTTTAACAAGGTATTTATTGTATGTTCCAGTAGTGCCACCTGGAATGAACAAATGCCCATAAAAGCTGGTGGACCCCAAATACTCAACGGCTTTAATGTCATGAATTACTACATCTCCACTGGCATCCATGGCATTCCTAAAACCAGCTCCGCCAGCCTGTGGTTTTAAGGTCAGAAACCCAAACTCGTGGTATGGCTTCACAAGGTATATGCAATCAGAGTCAGTTGGCGCCTGGATAGTAACAGAACCTGGCGATACGCCAAAAACCTCTCCGCTCTCGTCTCCAAGCCAGCGTATAAAGGCTTTTACTGTTCCAGCGTTAACTGGGCTAAGCGTCTCTGTATAGGTTCCAGGTGCGATGATTACTGTATCCCCAGCCGTAACGGTATTAGCAGCCTTGGTCAGGGTTTGCCATGCTCTATCGGGGGTTGGAGCAAGCCCGTCGTTGCTGTTGTTCCCGTCTGGTCTCACGTAGTAGATGGCCATTCTACCACCTCTTCAAACTCTTCGGTTGTGCCATTAAGGAACATGTAGTGTCTTATTTTTTGCAGTCTCTGGTCTGGCGAATATTCAAATTCCTGAATAGCTCTCTCTTGGGGGTTTTTGCTATGGTAATATTCTCTCTTCACGAGATAAAAGCCCGAGCCCGAAATAGCACGAGTCAGAGTTTGCACGCAAGTATCACTTTCACCGATTATCCTGCTTGCTTCACGAGTTAAATCGAAATCTCTCCGTGTCGGCATTTATGCTCACCATCCTGGCAAACCAGCATCGAAGGTTAACACACTGATTCTTCTCAGTTCTAACCCCGTTTCTGTATCATTAACTGCAACAACATATCCCGCCTTACCAGTTAAGGCCTCCTGGATATGTTTGGTTGCATCGGTTACATGCGTGGCTGGTGCAAAATCATCCGTATTCTTCCCACTGTCCTGCAAATTACCAGTAGCATCCAAAGAAGCAAAGTTGCCAGCGACAGCACCAGGAACCTTGTCAGCCTTACTGTTGAGGGATTCTGCGTCAACGACATCACCTTGGCTTTTGTACCATACGTACCACGTCATGCCAGCTTGCCCACTATGGAAGAGAAGCGTGTTGCAGTACTTCACATCCCCGTCCTCTCGCCCTTCATAATCGACTTGGAAATACCCATTTGCTGACACCGATCCTGTGTAGGCCTCTTCTATAAGGAAAGCACCTGTTTTGTCCTGGTTCTGCCAGATTTCGACAGAAGAGGGGGTTTCCTTTTTCACATAGTGGTGCTTCAAACGCACCTTATAGGGAGCTTGGTTCGGTACCGTAATTTGTTCTGCTTCTATAGAATGCCCAAACGATGAAAAATTCAGCCTGTCCGTCAAATTCACCACCTCTCAATCTCTATCAGTGCGGTTAGTTCTCCAGGTGCAACCTGGAAGGAGATGCTACGCACGACGCCCTTGAACACCTGTCCTGAGAAGTTGTATGCAATAAACACTTCCTTGCTAACGAGGTTGTAGAATGCATATACAATGCTCTTCTCAAGAACAAAGGAAAGCGGAATAGCATAAACAATGTTCTTTTCGAGCGAAAGCACTGCTGGATATGCATATGTGATGTTTCCTTCTCTGCCCACATAAGAGAAATAACTGTAAACGATGCTGTCCTCTTCCTGCAGAAGATTGTATATCGCATAGATAATGTTGCGCTCGCTCTCAAAGAGTGTTGTTATGCGATATACAATACTTCTCTCTATTTCGAAATCCTGTATTAGCTCAGCACCAAAGCGTGTTACTCCAAAGCGAGCAGATCCGAAAAGCATTACGCGGTCGTCTTCCCCTTAATCTTTATTTTCGCAGTTACCGAGTTCACAGGAGACAGCCCAGGTGGAATCGTTACCTCAAGCCATACACCGATGTTCTCTCCCGCATAAAGACCACCACCAGGCACAGAGAGGGCACTCGCTTCGTCAGGAGCATCTACAAACGCGTAGCTTTCGGGAGGCGTCACTCTGTTGGCTGAAGTATCGCTGCCTCCTTTGACTGGCTCAAGAGCGATTTTAATCTGATTAAGGGGGTCCGAGGAAATCCAGATTTTTGCGTCTAAGAGATCCGAAGAACTCTCGTTTCTAAAGAAAACCTTTCGATACTGAACAACGTTGCTCCCGCCCTCTTCGTCAGAATAAAGGTCAGTAAAAACTTCACCCAAGACTCCAGTAAGTTCATTGTTGACGTCAATAGCACCACCGTTTATGTCCACATCGTTGTCAGGCATATATTGAGAGCCGTAGAGCTTCAAGTTTGCCTCAGTTACAGGCATTTCAACACCTCCTTACTTAGTAGGTTCCGATTACGCTCACAGTATCTCCCACCTCTAACGGTGGGGGACAGGTAACCGTGAGTTTGAACACATTCGCTACGTTGCGATAATGGTCAAGAAGGCTCTGGGCAATGCTTTCAGCTTCAGCTTGGCTTTGTATTAGATGGTTCTTGATAGTCAGAAACTTCGGTCCACCAGTTTGCTGTATCTCTGCCGTTGTGAGCTTTTTGAATGCATATACCTTCTCTGATTTCTCGGACACAATTTCCCTGCCATAAAGCGTAAGGTAGTAGTCACGGGGAATGAGTTTATAACCGTAAACTCTGATTGTATAGTCTCTTGGAATTGCCTCCTGTCCCTGACAGGTAATTGTTACTTGCGGCGTTCCGAAATCGCAGCGAGCTATAAAGCGAGCTTCTTGCCCGTTCTCAAAAGTTTGTGCGACCTTCACGTTGTAGGGTTTTCTTCGAGAATAAACGTTGATTGTGAAGGTTCTCGGCCAGCTTCGGGGACAAGAAAAGCCGTTGTCGCCCTCGATGGAAAGCTTGAACCTTACATAGTTATCTCCTGCGCCAATGGGCGTGATGTTGAAAGTAATGGGAATCGTTGTTGCGTAGACATCCCAATACAGATACTGAGTTGAAGCTGTTGTATTGCGCACTAAGAATTTAACCGTTATATAGCTGCCGCTGTCGTCGATAATAGGATTGCTCACAGTTACGCCTGAGTTAGGAACGTAGCCGTGGGCAATCCATGACGTAAGCTTACCCTTAGATTTGCTATACACGGTGTAATAGGCATAGGAATTTGGGGGAATTTCCTTAACTCCCCCGGCAACTCTGATTTGCTCTGGCGGATATGGGTTGGGTTTTGTTCCCTCCCACCTGTGCTGCCCCTGATGGTCCTGGTTGAGCCATATCGTCACGTAGCGTGTTTCATACCAATTCAGCGTCCAGCTTCCAGAGCCTGTGAGCTGTTCTGGCCCCCAGCCATCATCATATTCCGCATTCCACTTCACGTTACCAAAAAGTTTTCCCGGAGTGTAGGGAACAATGATTTCTGACCCATTCACACTTGCATTCCCCGTTGCTGAACCTATGTCTTGCACAACACTCGAGAGATTTCTAAGCGGGTCGTGAGAAACAGAAATCTCCGTGTTCCAGTAGTCTTTAGGATTCAGAGATGTCGTCAGCCCATATTTGTTCGTGCTTTCATCTATCTCCAGCCTGCGCTTTGTAGCAGGCACATGACTAAGGACTTGTTTTTGTTCAGTATTGCTCAGAACACCCAGCTGACCGCTGACTTGCCCGAGCAAAATTTCGCTGTCCTCGTGAGAGTATTCTGGATTGTGAGTTACGGTTATTTTCGCACCCGTTGATGTTTCTTCAAGCTCGGATGTAAGCCCATTTGCGTTGCCAACGTTAAGCTCATAGCGGAGTTTACCGTAGTTAGCAAAGACAAAAGAATGCTCTCTTGTAACGGTTTCTGCATCCAGAGAGCCAGAGACACTCCCCAACACAACCTCTTTCCTGTAGTATTGCTCCCTCTTTCTTTCTTCACCGATGACTTCTACGCCGTTATAGAACTCCTTGTCGGAAATTTCTATTGTTGCAGCCTCGATGTTTTTGCTCTCATTGAAGCCGAAGACCGGAACACCGAGAGCAGGAACAGAGGCAAAATGCGGTTTTCCGTCTCCGTCAAACCAGAAGCGGAAATTCGTTATTTGTGTAATGAGAGTGATTGCGTCATAGGCAGATGTTCCTTCATCAAACCACACCCTATCAACATATTTCCCAGGATCCTCATATATCAGGTCGCTACCAGAGGCAATCACTCCAGCCTGCAGTAGAATATCTCTCAGAACATCGACGATGTTCTCCCTTACAAAGTAGTGCACCGTAAGATTCCCTGTTACTCCATCTTTGGTTATGGCAAGAACATTGGTTTCATCGTTGTAGGTCCAATCCTTGAATTCTTCCCCATCCAGGAAACATTTAAACACTCCTGTGCACTCAGTAGGCAAGGAATACTCAACAGCACCTGTAAGGGAAATCATGGTGCTGTTGCCCCAATAGGCCATGTCGCCCATTTTGTAGTTACCAAGCAAATCGCAGTAATCAAGAGCCTTTACTGAAACCACTCTCCCGCTTGGAGTTTTCTCGTGCCTTACGTCTGTGATGTAGCCAATGAAGTAGGGCCATGTGTAGGACGTTTCAGCAATTCCATCGTCGTCCAGGTCTTTTTTCAGACCGACATAGACTTTGACCTTGCGGCGAAAAACAAAGTAGTCGGCATAACTTGTCCCCGACAGAGGATGGTATCTCCTGTTGCTATCGTCGATCTCCATATCAAGGGAAGCTGCGACGATACCATGAATCGAGCTCGACTTGAAATCCAGTCGCAGGCTCAAGATGTCCGTTACTTCCTGCCATCCGCCTTTATATACATAGACCTTCAGGAACGGATGAACAACGGATGTCTCGAAGTCCTGCTCAGTGAGCGCTATTGAATTGTTTTCAGAACCGTAGAGGCTCTTCACGGCTCCTTCAGCTCCCACTCGCAAGAATACAGTTCCTGTGGAGCAAAAACACGGGTGAAAACAGGATCTCTTGTGGCCACAGCATAGAAGGAATGGTTCTCAATATTGACCGCAAGCGGTGTTTCGAGGGAATTCAAAGTATCGATTGTGTCCTTTGTGTCTCTGTCAATCGCTTTCCAGCGCAGCCGTATTGTTCTCTTGCCAGCAAGTTTAATGAACCTGCGAGAACCATCGACAAGCGTTTTCTCGACTGTTCTGTACTCCTGCACGATTTCGTATTCCTGCGGAGTGGGCAACTCATATCCACCTATCTGTATGCTCATCGCGCCAGCGCAATCCCCCTTCGACGAGCTTCATACTCAAGCTCGTCCCAGATCTCCCTTGCAATTCTACGAGGGTCGCCATTTTGAACATTTATCGCTATGCTAACGTTCCCAAATGCCACTCCACCCCGAGGGACAACGTATTCCCCTTCGTGCAACAATGCTAACCCCGTAGTCCTCACATAGCCACCGCTCTGATAGGAGGGGAAGGTTCCAGATACAGTTTCATATCCACCCGCGTAGCTTGGGTTATAGGGTTGCAGATAGGCATAGGTTTGCTGAAGAACAGGAAGCATTGTTTGCTGCCAGAATTGAGCATATGCCTGAATGGCGGGACCAGCAATGTTGATGAATGTTTGCGGATCAAAAATGCCTGTTGCCGTTGCTTCCTTAATTGCCTCATTAATTGTTTTCCCGAGCTCCTTTGCAGCATCTCTAACTGCCTCACTTGCAATAATCGCTTGCGTAATAGCATCAACAAGCATTTGATAGACAACCTTGCGCAGGTTTTCGCCAAAGCCTGTTATGGCATCGTAGATAGTCGGAGCGCTAAAGAAAGCCTTGATGCCGCTTTCCATATATTCAAGAACGCTATCAACCATCTCTTTGATTTTTTGCTGATAGCGCTCAAGCCAGCCGAAAAGCATGCTGAAGAAATTAACAATAATACCTGGAATGCTTGCGAAAAGCCCGAGTATGCCTGTGAAAATCCCGCCAATCTGGCCTATTGTAGGTTGCTCTCCAAACTGCATATCAATAGCAATATTCCCTATGTCGCCTATAACGCCAAGCAATCCCTGCATCGTTTCTTCCGTCTGTTTTGCAATGTCTTTCGTGCTTTGCGAAACGTTTTCTGCGGTTTCTTGGAACTTCAGTTCAAGCTTATCCAGCTCCTCTATGACCGGATCAACATCTATCCTTGCAAGCTCGATATTGATAGCGTCGACCATATCCGGGACGATTGAATGCCCAACCAGAGCATCGCTTAATCGCTGCCAGAGGCCCCTTTGTTTTTGTGAGCTCTCTTCTACAATCTTTTCTGCTTCTTCTGAACCCCTACTGAAGACACCCTTTATCCCTTCCCAGAGCCCAGCTGCCTTCTCTTTTATGCTTCCCCAAATGTTTGAGAGAGTATCGGTGATAGATTGCCACTTACTCTTGAAATCTTCCTTTATCCCATCCCATACGCTTTTGAAGAAGCTTTTTAGTCCACCCCAGATGGTCTGTGCAGCGCTCTTTATTCCTCCCCAGATTGTCTCAAGTGTTGATTTCACGGTTTCCATGTAGGCCTTGTTGTATTCCTGTATTCCATCCCATACCTTGAGGAAGAAAGACTTCATGCCACCCCAGATGGTCTGTGCAGCGCCTTTGGTCTTTTCCCAAATACCAGAGAGCAACCCGTGGACGGCTTCCATATAGGCTTTGTTGTACTCCTGTATGCCTTCCCAGATGTTGCTGAAGAAGTTCTTTATTCCGCCCCAGATTTGCTCTGCTTTTTCTTTCAGGTAATTCCATGCCTTTGTTAGCGCCTCTTTAATGTCATCCCAGTGCGTGATGATTAGCGTCGCGACAGCAGCAACGCCAATAGCGACAAGGCCATAGGGCCCAAGCATTCCTCCAGAAGCAAAGAGACCGCCGAAGTTTTTGAAAGCATTCGTTGCCTGGCCAATTGCTCCGACCATATTCATGATCGGACCGCCTGCTGCAGCCCCACCTGCGATAACAAGCAGAAAATCCTGCACAGCAGGGTCAAGCTTCGTGAACCAGTCGAGTAGTCCTGAAACCTTGTCCAGGAGGCGGGAAAGCACGGGTAAGAGTTTGTCTCCTACTTCCTGCATAAATGTCTCCAGAGTTGCGCGGAACTTTTCCCATGTGTAGCCCGCAGCGTTGACGCCTTCGGTCTGTGCCTTGAATGCCTCTTCGGTGAAGCCTGCTGCCTCACCCATTTCTGACATCTTCTCGTTAAATGTATCTGCTTGCGGACCCACAAGAGCCAGAGCAGCATTGATGCCTTCCACTCTCCCAAGGAGCTGGGAGAACCGCTCAGCGTTCGACCCAGTCGCTTCATAAACCTTCTGCAGCGCAGGAACAAGGCCGCCCATCGCTTCTATCATCTGTTGCCCGCTTTCGTAACCTAATTGTTCAATTACTTGTTGCAGTTCTTTGCTGGGTTTAATCATCTCTGTTAACAGGGCTCGGAACTGTGTAGCAACTTCGTTCGCGTCTCCAGTCACACCTGTTAGGGTCGCAAAGACGGCATGCAGTTCTTCGAGGTCAACACCAAGTGTGGATGCAATAGGGGCAACCTTTTTCAGGCCTTCGGCGAGCTCCGGGAAGGTCGTCTGCCCAAGCTGGACGGTTTTGAGTGCGAGGTCTGAAGCGTACTGGAGGGCCTCTGCCGATGTATCGCCATATGCTTTGGTAACGGCAGAAAGCAAAGAGACAGCGTCTTTGGTGTCTGCAACGCCAGCCTTAGCTGCCTGAACGGCAATGCGCAGTTTGTCTATTGCGTCCTCACTATCTCCGAATGCAGAGATAATCTCATACATTCCCGCTGCCAAGTCTTTGCTGGACTTACCGGTCTCTTTGGCGAGGGTTTGGATTTGGTCTTTAAGCTCCTCTATCCTTTCAGCATTGCCCGGGATGAGCGCTGCAATGTTTGCCATAGCATTGTTGAATTCCATTGCAGCGTTTACAGCAGCAGTCCCTATACCAGCAAGAGGTAGGGTTACAGCAGTTGTGAGCGTCTTCCCTACCTCTTTCATTTTGCCGAAGGCATTTTGCAGCTTCCCTTGCGCTTCCTGCAGCGTAGTATTCAGCTTTGAGGCATCGCCAGCTATCTCAACCAGTATCTTTGCGTCAGCCATCTTCACCCTCCAAGCTCTTTCTTAAGAGCTTCAAAATCTTCTCTATTACCAGTGGGCTTTTGCTCTTTCTTCTTCCGGAACAGTTTACTCAAAGGCGGAATTCTTTTCTGTCGTTCCAACACAGCTGAAAGCCATCCAGCAGTCAAGATGGTCTCTGCAAGGCTTTCCTGCCATTCTGCCTTGCCCTCACTTGCCACCACAAGCTCGACAGGCGTCATTTCAAGAACAAAACACAGCGGGAAGCCGAGAAATCCGCATCCCAGCTTCACCGCTTCCTCATAGCTCATCACGATTGTTTTTTTTCCTTGCCAACAAAGGCTTGCTGCCAAGCCTCGGCAATCTTCTCAAACACGTAGCCCAGACTCTCCGCTTCATCAATGAGCTTAGCGACGTTGTCAGGAGTTATTTCAGGGTCTTCATGCTTCAATCCTGTTGCCAGCAAAAAAGCAATGTCTTTCAACGTCCAGGTGGTTGGGTCAAGCTGGTGGTAGGGTTTCCCAAAGTGTTCTTCGCATTCCATCAATGCCGAGAATGAATATCGCAATGTCCTCTCTTTGTCGAGCTTGATTTTTACACCGTGCTTAGGCATCACTCCACCTCCACCACGGCAACAGTAACACTCGTTACATCGGAATAGCTGACTTGCACTCTACCGTTGGTATCGTTGAAGCGGTTCTGCGGGAATGGTCCTATCCATTTTTCACTACCAGCTGGCACAGTAACTGTCACATCGTGGTCATAGCCGTAGCTGCAAGGTTTCTGGCTATCAATCGTAACTGTGATATCACTTGCGCCATCATTTTTTACAACAAGGAAAGCATTGCCATCGTTTGGAAACTCGTCGCCCAAACTGTCCGCAGCTGTGAAGGTAGGAGTTAGCCCGGTTAAGCTAATGTTTTGCACGGTTAAAAGCGCCATATCAACTCACCTCACATGCTGGTCAAACGAGTTAACTCACTCGCTCCTGAAAACTCAGCTGCATAAGTTGCGGCATCATCGTAGGGAGCCTCAAGGTCGATTGAGGCAACGATTGCCTGTCCTTCCTCAATATCATCATCGGCAAACTTGACACGTATTTGCACAAGGTTTCTGTTGCGCCAAGCATCCCGCAACGCCTGAAGACCTGTATCATTCTCTACCCACAGACCGTCGCAGCTAACACTCCAAGAGACAAAGGTTGCTATTCTCTCCCTCATTGCTCCAGAACTGTCTTTAGTGGTGATGTCAAGGTCTTCGGTCTCAAGAGTGAGGGTTGCGTTCCTCTGTCCTGCAACAGCAGTCCACACTGGAGTTGCCTCGGTTCCTGTGTTCACGTAGACAAGCACATCAACGCCTTGCTTTACTGCCATCTGTATTCACCTCCGGTTCTATGCACTTTTGAAAACTTTGAAGCGCATTTGAACAACTGCATGCCAAATGCGCTCAGGTTCTTCAAAAACACGCAGATTCTCAAGTCTCAACGAGGCAAGAGAAAGGTTCTCTATGTTTATGTCGTCATTCAACGTTTCTACAACAGCGTCAGCGATTTCCTTTGCCTCTTTCGCCCCCTTGTAATCGCTGAAAATGTGGATGGTTGCCACAACATCTCCGCCGTGAAAGTCCTTTGTAGAGTAATCACTCCCAATGTCTTCTCCTATCACAATGTAGGGAAACGTAGCCCCATCTGGCACGCTGTCATAGACCGGATATGACAGCTGGGAAACGAGCCTTTGGTAGATTGCTTTTTGCAATGCAACCATCATAAGAGCTTCAACCTCTTCAATCTTGTCCTTTCTTTCTCAACAGCGGGGCGCATGTATGGGCGAGCCTTCATTTTGCTTGTGCCATATTCAACGAAATGAGCATAAGGGGCATAAGCCTTGACGTAAGCCCTCAATCTTTCTGGAAGCTCTGCCTGAATTGAGTTCCTCAGGTTTCCGGTCCTTATAGGAGCAAGATGTTTTGCTTCTCTCTGTATGTTCAACGCCGCCTCTGGAATTACTTTTGCAAGCTTTTCTTCATACATTTTGCCCTTGCGCTTTATTGCCTCAATAGCAGAGGCAACGCCGACCACTCTGATGTTCATTCCTGCACCTCCACGCATTGCAATTCCAACCACTCGTTCTTCTCGTCAACGTTGATGACCACCTCAATGTCGAAGTTTCTGTTCCTATAGACGACCCTCATCTGCGGCTCAATGCCTGAGTAGTAGCGAGTGGTTATTCTGTGGGTTACCTCGCTCTGTGCTTGCTGAGCCACGAAGCGTTCTCTTCCTTTCAACGGCTCTACCTTTGCCCAGAGAGAAACCACATCTTGCCATTGCTCCTCATATCCACCCATTCCATCAGGAACCCTGTTCAAGCGCTGAATTGTTACCCTGTGACGCAATTCTCCAATTCTCATATGAGGTGCACCCTATATCGGCTCAAGATAGCTGCCACACCTGCTGGCATATTAGGAGCCAGGACGGCCTGAACATTGTATTTCACTTCAGCGGGTTCTCCTTGCCGAGATTCATACAGGTAGGCAAGAAGCATCAATATCGCCTGCCTCAGCACCGCTGGAACGTTTGCATGCCCCGCCTGATATTCAATCATCACGCCTCTTGGTATAGTGCTTGTGAGCGGGTTTTCAAAGTAGACTGCACGCTCTGAAATGAGCCTGAAACCATCCGTTACCTCAGTATCATCAACAGTAATGGATTGAATTGCGACAATAGGCGGTCTTGGTAGGTAATAGATGCCGTCCACGCTGTCGAGCTTCAGCCTCCATACCTGCAACGGGATTGAGATCCTTGCATAGTCTTCACAAAATTCCCTTGCCGCAGTAATCAGGGCAGTGATAAGCTCATCTTCGTCGCTGTGGTCGATTTTCAGATGCAGTTTCGCCTCTGCAAGTGTAACGGGTTCAGCGCTTACGCTTACTCTTTCGAGGTCGAACATCCGCTTTTACCTCCGAAGGCTCAACTACCTTCACAAGCTCAACTAAGCCGGCACGCAACCATGCCCTTGCCGTTTTTTCATCAATTTCAATTTCGGAGCCAGGCGTGAAAGCCTGACCCCGAATTGCTATTGGTCTCAGTATCTTGATCTTCATCGTTACCAGCTATCAAACTGCTGGCACTTGCAGGATTCTGAGGGCGTTCGGCCACACAACGCCACCGCCAACTCGATAATGCACCTTGAATCCTACAAGCCCGCTTTCAGCATAAAGTTCGGTCAGTCTCTGCACAGTCATTCCGAGTCTGTCCACTACCATGTAGCCACTCTTCAAGTCTCCGAAGATTGCCACATCTGCAGCGGTTCCAGCCGCCGGTATCTCAGGCACATCATCTTGAGTGTAAACGGGATAGCCCCTGAAGGTGTTAGGTCTGCCTGCCTGCAAAGCTGGCTGCCAGAGATACTGCCCGTTGTTGTCTTTGAGGAGCATAAGCGCAAGTTCGGTGCTGGAATTCACAATCAATACACCGTTTTTGCGATACTGGGAAGGCACTTCGTATATCAGCCTCAAGATGTCGTCTGCAGTAATTGCTCCAGCCTGACCAGCGTTAACACGGGTAACGGTAGTTCCGTTCAATATGCCCTCGGGTTGCCCGTTGCTGTGTCCGGTTCCAGCTACAAATGCGGTGTCTTCAGCTTCTGCAGTCTTGTTGCTGAATGCCTGCACCAGCAAGCTTTCCAGGGCAATATCGGTATCCATCAGCTCATCTTCTCCAACCTTGGCAAGGGCATAAAGGTCTTCAACATAGATGTATGCCTCGCTCGGGGTTGGAGTGCTTTCGGTCAGAGTTGCTCCGGTTTCGAGCTTACCCCAGCTTACAGAGACATCGGTGAGGCTTCTTCTACGAATCCTGTCGCTCCTGATAGTGCGGACAGTAGCCAGCGGACGAATAACAGCGGTCTTGGGCTTTTCCATCCTCACCTCTGCTTCGAGTTCCTCAGGGATGAGGATTTGCCCTGTAGAATCTGCTACAAGAGCTTTCTCTTCACGGTTCAGTATTTCACCACGCAAATACTTGAAGAACGCTGCTTTTTTCTGTGCTTTTTCTTCATCTACGTCTTGCGCCGCAGTTTCCGGACGCTGAAGTGCGGTCTTGATTTCCAAGTAGTCCTTTTCTATCTTCTCTTTCAATTCCTCAAATTCAGCTTTGGTAACAAGCCCTTTCTCGAGCTTTTCCTGTTTTTCACGCAAGGCTTCGGTGAGCTTCACAAGCTCTACGATTTTTTCCTCTAATTGCATCGCTAATTTGCACCTCCTATTGCTTTCAAATTTTGAATTGCCCTGTCCAGCAACTCCTCAAGCGGCTTACTGCCATCCAGAGTGCCACCAGGCGGCTCTTTCAGGCGGGTAAGTGCCTGGAGTTTTTCCAGGGCTCGCTCTAACTCAAACTTGCTTTCGGGTTTGAGGAAAGCAAGCTCTTCGTCTTCCAAAAACACTTTGACCAGTTCTCTTGCTTTGCCAACAAATTCCAGCACCATAGCATCCCGTTCCCACGGAGGGGTAAGCCCCATTTTGCGGTAGTAGCGCCCAAGCTGGTTTCTCCGTATCCTTTCCTTGTCTTCTTCGGGAATGTTTGCCCTGTCAAGATACACCGCAGCGGCAAATATCCCTCTGGGAACAGCCATTAGACGTCCGTCTATCACATCAGCAATAGGTAGAAGGTAAGAGCCAAAGTTCTCAGGTTCTTCCTCGTTATACCAGCAGAACGCCTTCCTGTATTTTGCCCAGTCAATTTTGTCCTTGTCTCCGCTACCGTCAGAGCTTGCCCATACTGCTACATTCCTGCGGGCTTTAGCGGCATCCCAGGGGCGGTCTCTATCAGCAAGGGGAAGGTCTTGATAGGGAACAACGCCCTTGACGCCCAGAATAGCTGCACGTGGATTGGCTGGGAAGGTGACGATTGACCACTCCCAAAGACGCACTTCCTTAATTCTGCGAATCTCTCCGTCCCATTGCTGTTTGATGATGTCAAAGCCAACGCTGGCCGAAAGAGGAACACCGCTTTTGATGAGTGAGTAGGCTTCTTTGGCACGTGTCACGTCAAGGATTAGCTGGGCGGTGGCATAAACCCCGTCATCTTCTTCCCTTGCTTGCATAGTGTATCCAATCGGTTCTCTGCTATCATGTTGCCACAAAACCGGAAACCTCTCTCTTTCCTGCAACGTTTTTGCAAACGCTCCATACTCAAAGACATCATTGTCCAGGTCCACGTTGTTATAGCTTGCAATACGTGCCTCTATGACGCCGCTCTCATCCACGCTTTTCACCATGAGGGGAAAATCTTTATATTCCATACTTACACCTCCTCAAGCATATAGGCATGTGCGCAGCGGCAGTTGGGATGAGCAGGAGGAATGAAAAAGCCATTCGAGAAGCTTTGTTCTTTATCGACCAACTCGCCATCAGCGGGACCGCAGATGTGGCAAACCCTTTCATCCGCCGCCGTTATCCACTCTTTCATAAGCCTGCCTCTCAGAATCCCTTGCTCTTGTGCTTGAGTAATTGCCATGTATTCTCCGTTATTCCATGCATAGCTCATTTCAGTTCTTGCAATGCGTATTCCTCGTTGTTTGTGTAGAAACCTGATGTAACGTTCTGTTTGTTTCTCTACTTTTTGCCTGTCCACGCCCTCTCTCAAAAGCGAATCTCTAAATCGTGCCACCGCTAATGCCTCTCTGTTTGTCAGCCCGACAACGCTCCTTATGATGCGACCCAAGTCGTCGGGGCTTGTCGGCTGTTCAACGATGTAGTGTCTCAGGATGTTCCGCAATGCCTGTGTTTGTGTATCGGTCAGGTTGCGGACCAACGTCGCTGCTCGCTCTCGAAGCCAGAAGTCGATTTTCTCGCCTGTGGGCGTGAAGCTAAAGGGTCCAACCTCTCTAATAATTGCCTCTTCAATAGTGTCGCCAGCCTCAGCTATCGCCTCTCTCCAGCGAGGGTCAATCTCCTCATTTATGAAGCGTGCGTAGTCCTGCTGCCAAGCGAAAATCCACTCAAGGGGTACCTCCTGGAACGTTACCGCATACTCTATTTCTTTCCTTGCCATGCGTTCAGCTTGGATGAGCCAGAGAGAGCGTAAGTATTTCGCAATTTTGGGCTCATGTCTTGCCGTGAACCTAATGAGCTTTTCTGCATACTGCCTCGCAAAAAGAACAATCATTCTTCTTCCCCTGTGCTTGTGTAGGGCATCAGATTACCGGGCATGAACAAGGCATCAGCGCCTTCCTTGGGTTCATACCCAAGCAGTTCTCGAGCCTCGTTCGGGGAGAGGATTCCGCTCTTCACGGCCTCAATGACGTTCTTCCACAGCTCGCCCCGATCCTCTTGGAGCGCTTCAATATCATCCCGGTCATAGTCCAGAAAGAGGCCCTCAGAATTGCTAAACTTCGCTGGCAGGAAGGCGTTGAACTCACCCCTGAGCCAGTCAAGAAGCGGGAGCACTGTCTCTGTGTAGAACGCCTTGCGTGCCTCCTGGTAGTTCGAATACGTAGAACTCTCTCTGTCGCCAAGCATTTGCGGGGGAATACCGAAAGCAATTGCGATTTCCCTCGCAGTAAGCTTTATTCCTTCAAGCCACTCCATCTCTGCAGGACTGTACCCCATCGGCTTCCAATCTAAGCCACCCTCGAGCAAAAGTGGCTTTCCTGCATTCTTGGAGCCAGAGTAGAGCTCTTTGATTTGCTCCCTCAAGCGCTCAAACTCTTGTTCCGACAAAAGATTATTTGCGACCAATGCCCCCGAGGGTCTTGCTGAGTTCTGCAAAAGAGCAACGTTCCACGCCCGGGATTCATTGTTTTGGTCAATTACCCTTGCGATGGCCTCGATAGGACTAAGACCATAGTAGTCATTGTAGGGATTGAAGAATTTTAGATGCAGAATCTCCTCGGAGGAGAATGTAACCTCTTTACCTCCCACTGTGTACTTATAACCTCTGACGGGATTGATGCTGTCCCCGGGAAGAATCTTCACCCGGTCTGGACGTAACACATAGAGTTCCGTGACAATGCCCTTGCGTGGAGAAATCACTTCCACATATGCGTTGCCCGCAATCATCAGGTAAGACACTACTGACTGAATGAATTCACTCCAGCTCTGCTGCGGGTTCACTTTTTGCAATAAAGCATTGAAGGGATGATTGGTAACTTCCTGAATCTCGTTCCCCCGCCTGCGGTAGAGATACCAATCTATACCCGCACACGCGTTCGCAATCATACGAATGCAGGTGTAGACATAAACATTGGAGCAGTAGCCCTCGCGAGCGAAAGAAGCATAATTTTTCGGAGACCAAATAGGTTGCCCGAGAAACTGAGCAACGATAGCCGAAAAAGTCCTACTTTGCTTTGTAAACAGCCTTGTGAAAAATTTAAAGAATACGGATTCTCGGAGCATTTCTTCCCTCCATCGAGGCAATGGCATACCTCAAGGCATCCATCGCGTGATCGTTGAACTTGACGGGCTCATCGAGAACCTGTCCCTCTTTATCTTCCCGCCACTTGTAGGCTCGGATCTCTTTGAGGGTATTGACGCTGTCTTTTGTGATGCGCAGCTTATAGCGCTTCACTCTATCTATGCCGTCCTTAACCGACTTCATTGCCGGATACACATTGAAGCCCGCCTTGTAGAGTTCTTCAATACGTTGAGGTTCAGAAGAGTCAGCATAAACCGGAGCGTGACCAATTTTCAGGCCCTTCATCAAGTCGATAAGGTCCTGATTGGTCAAATGGCTTTGATATATCAATTCCCGCACCCAGGCCTCATTCTCCTTAATTCTGACCTCGACCAGCGCCGTTGGATTGTTGTAGCCGAAGTCGAGGCCGTAAACCACCTGGTCTACTTCTTCTGGGACCCGATCCACAACATCCCAATTGGTGTAGATCAGGTTCTGTAAGATTCCCCACTCGCCGAGAGCATAAATGCGATAATAGTTTTCATCGACTTCCGAAAGCCTCTGAAGCTCCTGCACATAGTCTGCACTCAGAAAGGGATTTTCTTTGTAGGTCGTCCTCAGCACCGCCACGTTGTCAGCAGGAGTATCAACGAGTTGTGTCTTCAGCCAGTGATAGGCATCGATAGGGTTAAACGTGAGAATGATCTGGTTCTGCAACTTATTCTTGCGCCTCAAACGAAGCTTCAGCTGCAGAAAGTCCTGGTAGTTGAACTCCGTTGCTTCTTCCATCCAGATGTAGTTGAACTCGGCCGATTTGATTTTTTCCGGATCGTCCAGGGATTTGAAAAAGAGCTTATTATCCCGAATCTCGATCCAGAACTCACTCTTGTTGACAGCGTGCGGTATCCCATACTCCCTGAGCAGATGCTGAATCAGCATCCAGCAAGATAATCTCAAAGACGGCAATGTTGCTCTTGTAATGAGAAAGTGCTTACCCCGCTCTTCCAGGGCACGAAGAATGAGATATTGAGCAACCGCATAGGACTTCCCGGAACCAGCACCGCCGTAGACGCACAGAACGAGCTTCTCCTTATTTCGCTGGAAGAAGTCATCGTAAACATCAATGATCGGAATTCTTATCTCTTGCACTAATGCGCTCAATGACAATTCTCAGAGGCTCCTTATGCTCAATGGTGGTCACATCTTTCTTGCTATATCGCTCGGGGAAAAGCCGCTCCAGAAGCCAGGCCAGAGCTTGCCAATTGCCTTTTTGCCCCTGCTCAAAAATTCCATTTACACAGGCTGCTTCAAACTCTCGTTCTCCTTTTTTTATTGCCTCTAAAAACTCTAAAAAAACCCCCGATTTTCTCTTCTCTGCCTTGCTCTTCCAGTTGTAAAAAGTGCCCTCAGAAATTCCCAATGCAGCTGCAAGCGCTTCATTTGAGAGCCCCCTCGCCTTAAGTTCCCTTGCTCTCTCTATGAGCTCTGGAGTCAGCTTTGTACGTCTACCCATTGAAAACACCCTCTATATATATAGTGCAAAGTGCGCAGAACCCGCTATTCATGCGGGTTAGAGGGCATCGAAAAAAATTTTTTAAAATTTTTTCTAAAACCTATTGACAAGTAGTAGTGGTGGTGTGTATACTATTGCCAGAATCAAGAAAGGAGGAGGATCTCAGATGAAAAGTGCAAAAAGGTTTGAGATTGTAGACCTCGTGAGATGGATGAGAAAGTGGCACATCGAGTTTTCCTGGTGGGTAGGACAAAACAAAAAGGTCGCTCGCGGTAGCGACTATCGCGAAGGCATTAAAACAAAGGATTACTGGTTCCTTTTAGAGCGAGTCGGCGACAAAATTTTCGTCGAGAGAATATCAGAAAAGCAAGCAAAAGAGCTCATCGGGCAGGCGTAGTCCTGCCCTTTTAGCTTTCCTACGAGGGATAGACAAAACGCCAGCAGAGCTGGCGGAAAGGAGGAAAAGGGAATGAGGATAAACTATAAGCAGATTGAAAAATGGCTGGAAGAAAAAGGATTTGAAGTTTACTACGATCATTATGCGAAGGGACACAGCGCAAAACCAATTACCGCCATCTCCCCAGGCGGAAAGAGGTATAAGAACTGGTATTGGATAAAACGCACTCTCTACACGTCCCATCGAAGATTGCTCAGAGAGCTCCAAAAAGATGGATATGATGTATCCGAGTTATTTCAGGGTACCAAGGGGCAGGCATAATCCTGCCCTCTGTAGCTTCCCTATAAGGGTTTGTAGCCCACGGGCTTTCGCCCAAGGGCAATAATAAAGAAGGGGGAGTTGAAGAATGAAAATCAACGTCGAGAAAACCAAAAAAGGGCTCCCCGCCCTCTGGGAAGAGGGCGGGGGGTACTCCAACACCGGCGAGGCCCAGATTATATGCGGGCCCCAGGGTGAGCCCTTAAGCCCAATTTACATTAGGAAGAAAGGGCCATTAGCAAATAGCAAACACGCCCTCTTCCTGATCAGACCCGGATACTACGTCATCCGGGCCTATCACCACAGGCGCGATTTCGACATCGACGTTCTTAGGATCGAAAACGTCGACGTCGATGGAGAAGAGGCCGAAGTTGCCCTGGTCTGTCAGTTCGACCAGGGTGAGTGGGATTCTTCACTGCCATCTTTCCTTTCAGCGGCCGTGGAGGCCGCCAAGGAAAAGGCGGTCTGTTATCATTGCAGGGAGCCACATTTTGTGGCCCCTGACGGTGAATAAGAATCAGTCCCCACGCTTCCGGGGCAAAACCCACAAGCAAGGGGCCTGGTTGAAAAACCAGGCCCCTTTTTTTATGGTGTAGCTTGCCTACGAGGGATTGAAACCACAAGCGAGTGCACCCTTCAGAGTTTGTAGCTTCCCTATGAGGGATTCTGGGCTCGGCCCAGTAGAAAAAACAAAAGGAGGTATTAGTATGTGCGAATTTCTCTCTTTCAGTATTACAAAAGACGGACGGATCCTTGCCCTACTTGGGCAGGATAGGGTTAAGGCTATCAAAAGCGACCTTAACCCAGACAGCCACTCAGTAATTGCTGAGTGGTTCGGTGTCAATGAAGATGACTGCTGGAAATATGAAATTCCAATTTCCAGTGTCGATGAAATTAATGCTGATGGTATTGATGCCTTACTGGAAAAGATGAAATATGATGGCGGTCAGCCAGAGGGAGATATTCCGCTGTCGTATATTCGGAATACCAAGTCGTTTCTACAGCAAAATATAAAGCTAATTAATGCAGTAGCTATGCAGCGCTTTGGTGTGCCTCTTGACTTTTTAGAAAGTGCTATTCTCAACGGCGAAGAAAGAACCTTCTTTCTTTCCCCGTTGAAGTTCAGCTTAAGAATGATGTTTGTGTGCTTGCAAGAAGCATCAAGAGGAAACATAACATTCCTGTTATCGTAACACCAAAGCGTGTTGATGATTACTATCAAGGCAGGCTTTGGGTAATTAGTATCTATAAGCACTATCTGCCCAATGCTATTGTGGAGGGCAATCCGGATCTTAAGGCTTTTGAGTACCGGGTTCAGGTTTTGCCGGTGGACGAGGTGTTAGAATCGTGATCAATGACACCATCGGCTTTGGGCTCTCTCAAGTAGGGCGTCTTCTGGCCTACTTGCCCTACGAAATGCGCAAAGACGTTGTCGGAGAGCCTGAGGAGTTACGGCAAAACTTTGTTCTTTCGCTCCTGGAGAGGGAGTTCCCTCTCCAGGAGCTGAATGATAATCAAATCAAAGATGTATTCCGCGCCCTCAATCGGGCTATTTATCTTACGGCTCGGTTCAAGGGATGGCGGTATACACGAAAATATGGATGGTTAAAGGAGGAATAAAGTATGAACAAGCTTCAGGTATACATCGACAAAGAAATGCAAGACTTTTTCTCCAAAAGAAACTATGCGCCAGCAGGGCGCATAGCCCGAGAAATGTTGAAAGTGATGGCAATATCAATGCAGGAAGAACTAAAAAAACTCAACCTAACCTTGCCAGAAACTAAACTAATTCTCGATGCCTTGAATGGATTGCTAATAACCGATCCCGCCCAAATCAAATACCTATGGGCGGAAATAGAAGACACAATAAAGCTGGATGATCTCGACAAAAAGTGGGGCGTAAACGGTGAAGAACTGGTCAGTAAACTACGAAACGCATCACTACCAGCACTGTATGCCATCTGGGACGTAGCCCAGCGTTTCTGGGCTAAAAGCGGAAAAGGCGAAGCCTGGACAGACGAAGAAATAGAAAAACTCCTTACCGAGGAGGAGCGGGTTTAATGGCCCGCTCCTTTATTCTTTGCAGTTCTAACCTTACCAGCGCTTCCGAAATCCCCAGGCACCTTCCGATTTCCCTGAAGGAGCGCCCTTCCACACAAAGTTCCAGGATCTTGTGTTGCCTGCTCGTTACTTTCCCCCTCAGCTTTCTCAGGAGCACCCCCGACACATCAAGGTTCACACAAGCGAGTGCACCCTGTTCATTCAGATCATCAAGGCTTGCGCATCCCTCCGGGAACGGCTCAGGATACAGACCTTCTTTCCTGAGTAAGCGCTCGTAATACCTCAAAATACTCTGCTTTTTGCTCAAAAAACCATCCCTCCTCGCACACCTGGAGAAAATCAACTATTTCCTTCGCGCCTTTACACCCACAAGCGAGTGCACGCTCTATATCGATTTTTGCAAGCAAAGCATCGTTATCATCCGGTGGAATAATCCCATACAGCGTCCCCGAAACAAACGGTTCTCTCTTGCACATATAGCGCCGCAAAACCTCCTGCATAACGCTAATCCAGCTTTCCCTGGAAATCACACTTTCTTGCCTCTCGCTGTGTAATCGAGATATCGCCCTTCGGAATCGTGGACCATTTCCCAGGCCGGGTCAAACCAACCTGGGTCTTCTGGGACAGCTTGTAGGTCTTCTTCCCTGATACCGAACACCTGCAGCAGCACCGAAAACACATCCGGCTGTTTTGCTTTCAGGATTTCATGCACAAGCACCTCTACACTTCACCCCTCTTGGCACGCCAGACAGGAGTCGAACCCGCAACCTCCGGATCTGGAGTCCGGCGCTCTACCGGTTGAGCTACTGGCGTGCATCCTTAATCACAGTGTCCATCATCCTCCAGCCAAATTACTTTTGCTGGCTCTTCCCTTGCATTAACAATAGCCTCATAGCATTCCTTGCAATACCAGCTATCGGCTAAACAATACATATCCTCATAATAAACCAATTTCCCACACCGAGCACAGTAATCGTGAAAATCTCCAGGATTAGCCATTATTCTCAGCCCTCCTCATCATTCTTACCAGCCCAAAAAAATCCCTCGCCGGTATAACCACCAACGGCTCTGCTCTATATCCTCCCAAAACTACCCCCTTTAGCCCTTGCCCAATTGCCTTATCCACCCATTGCCGTAGCGTTGTAAAACCATTACTTCGATACTTACATTCGAATTTAAACCCAGCTATCTCTACATCCCCTTTCTCCTCTGTTGAGCCTGACAACACGATACGCCTTGCTGGTAAATCGTATTCTTTCGCTATGTTCACAACCCGATATTCAAAATTTTTCCCCTTAACTCTTTCTTTCAAGCCCATCTCTGATTTCTCTCCATCCTTTCTTAACCTTTCTTACTATCTCGGCCTCTACATCCCTTCTTCTCTCCCCTATCGCTGCAGTCCCGTCTCCTATACCAAACAAGAAGAGCATATTTTCAACATCTTCAGCGCTCAAGACCTGCTTCCTAAAAGCCCTGAATGCCTGCAATGAAAATGCCCACCAGAAATAGCACATATCCCTGCGTCCTTTAAAAGGGCAGTTTCCATAACACGCGCATTCGGTGCAAAAACGATAAGGATGTACAGCATAGAAAACGTACTCGCACTCCTTGGGCAACATACCCCTTGCGCACGTATAGCGATGGTCTCCTCTGTGAAACCTGCATATACTACAAACCGCAATCCACTGTTCCTTAGTGACATACACCGGACCCTTTACCATTTTCATCGCTTCCCAACTTTCCCACGCTGCAGATAACCTCACGCAGTTTCCTCATCGCTCTTTCCTCTATTTGCCTTATGCGGTATTCCGTCACCCCGACAAGCCTTCCTATTTCCTTACGACTCAGCCCCGCTCTACGCATTTCCAATATGAAATGTTCCTTTCGGGTTAACATTGCCAACTCTCCTTTACGCAAATTTCACCAGCCACCACTGAATACCCAGTTTCTCGAGTTCTTCCTTGCTCAACACCTTGCCCTCGGGGAGCCTTGGCGTATTCGGAACACCAACGAACAGCTTGTCCCCGCATGAAAACGTGTAATTTACACGATTTACGGGAACATCTATGCCGAGGACCTCTGAGAACAACTTTGCAGTACTTTCGTGCCCTACGATTGAAACCACCCTTGCAGGATCCTCCTGCATCACACGTTGCAAGATTTCTCTGACGCAATCCTCGGGCACTGGCTCGAATGTGAGTTCGTGGAAACAGTAATACAACATGCGCAGCGAGAAGGTGTTTGAAATCACAAAGCGGTCAGGCATCGTGAAACCCCCTTTCAATCTCGCAAAAATCGCAAAAGCTAAAATGGTGAGAGCTGAAGCTTCTCAAAAACAACCGAAACTTCATCAAGGTTCCTTGCCCGAGAGACAAGATCCACCATCTCGTGATAGGTATCCTCATCAATGTCCTTGTTGTTCAACATCCGCAAGAGAACCCGATAGGTGCTAATCTTTTCCAGTAGGAGCTGATCCTGCCTCATTACCATTCTCCCCTTTCAGCCTTGCCACCCTGAAGCTCTTGCCCTTAAACTCAATGAACAAGCAAGAGTCATACAAGCGGTCAGCAATGGCATCGCCAACGTACTTGCGAAGATCCTGGCCAACCAGGTTCGTGGTAATAACAGTAGGGTTGAGCTCATTGTAGCGTGCGTTGATAACCGCGTACAGTCTCTCCGCAACCCTTTCGCTCCATTTACCTTTGCCAAGATCATCGATGACTAAGAAGCGCACATCCCTCAAGGTCCTGAAGAATTCCTCTTCTGTGGTCCCTGAAGAGCTGTAGGTAGCATTCCAGCGGTACATCAATTCCGGAGCGGTTTGAAATAATCCGCTGTACCCGGCTCCGATAGCTTCTTTGAGCACAGCCACAGCCAAGTGCGTCTTCCCAGTACCAACCGGACCACACAGTACAAGGCCAATTCCCTTCTCTACGTTGCGCTCTATGTCCTGCACATACCGCAACACTGCCCTGTACGCTTCTGGATTGAGCTCCTGCTTGAAACTATCCAGCGTGCATGAGTGATACCTTCTGCCAATCCTGGCGTCTTTAAAAAGCTCCTCAACCCTTTGCTTTTTCTCCGCCTCTTCACGCTCGGTGAATGCTCTCATGCGCTCTTCATAGTCGCACCTGCAGAAATAGGCGAAGGTTATGCCGTTGTGCTCTCCTCTTCTCAATGCTATTTCTTCTCCGCACTTAGAACACACCTTTTTCTGCGTATTTCCTTGTGCGTTCTGCAAGGAGCTTATCGATTTCATCTGCCTCACCTCCTTCCGGTTTGCACTCTGCAGGCGCAGGACCAGAGCGCTTAATAATGCCCAGCAGGTAAACCTTGGGCTTTTCCGGCGTAAAGCCAGCGGTGACCCGTTCTCTGAGCACTGCTATCCCGTCGAGAACCGCGGTGTACCCGTAGTGGTTATAGAGGGAACCTATGAATGCAAAGTCCCCTTTTTCGGGTAGGATACCGGGGATGGAGCGGTACTCCTTGGTGAGCTCTACGATGATCTCTCTGTTGTTTACTTCGTTTATATCCGCAACGGCGGGTTCCCCTTCTTTAGAAGATATATCGTTAGATATATCTTCTAAAGAAGTATATGTCTTAGTCTTAGTCTTAGTCTTACGCCCTGCTGGAGCGCTTGATTTTCCAGGCTTTGAGGTAGTTTCGATTTTGGTTTGCTTCACGTTTGCTTCACGTTTGATTTCATTTTGCTTCACGTTTGCTTCAATTTTGCGTCCAAAATATGGACACAAATTTGAATCTAAACTCTGGATGTACTCCATGCGCCTGCGCTTCTCCTCATCATCGGTGAATGGAATGAGTATGTACGTGGCACTCGCTCTTCCCCCATTCCTTCTCCAGTACAGCAGTCCTCTCTGGGCAAGCTCATTGCGGGCATTGCAGATCTGGGAGCGTGACAGGCCGGTCAACGCTTCGAGTTTGGATAAGGGCACCGTAAACTCCACCATCCACCCGCCCCTATTGTTCACATGAAAGAGAGCAAACCACAATAGTCTCGCAGATGGACTACAGGAATTTACTTCTGCCCAATCCTGGAAAGCGTTGATCTCGTCAATGTACTTCATTGCACGCTCCACTCATCTACGTTCCTTTCTTCCAGCCACTTCTGAAAGGCCTTCAGGGAAACGTACCAGGATCTTCCAAGCTTTACCGCCGGAAAATCATGCCGCCGGAACAACTCGTAAGCCTTTGCCTTGCCGATGCCCAGGATCTTCTGGACATCCTTAGGCCGCAGGACCACCATTTTTATGTCTTCCACTTCCCAAACTACCGCCATTTACTCCACCCCTGTTCTTCCTCCCGCCCCAGGGGGCCCAAGCGGGACACCCCTGAGACGAAGGAGGGGATGCTCACATTTGGTCAATAGCATCAAGGACAGTGTCGACTTCCTGACGCGTGAGATCCTGCACGCTGTCCTTATCGGTGAGTTCTTTAATCATCCTGTGCAGAGTTTCGTTGCCGATTTTCTTATCTCCAGCCTTCGCGTAAATGAGCCTTACTTGCGCTTCTGTAATTTTCTTCCCGTTTTGTGCTGTGCGTCTTTGTTGTTGCTGCTGTTCCCGAGGAGCATCAACGCCAACGTCTATTTCAATGTCTTCAAGATCCTGGGTGAATAGCGCTGATGCACGGCATGCAATAAGGGTTGCCCCAACCATAGCTCTCTTTTGGGCAATTTTTTGAATTGTGTTGACAATCGAGTGGATGTACTCAGGGGGTTGTGGGTTGCCCTTCCTGTCGTAGGCAAACTTCTTCTCTCTCGAGTTTGCTGAACCGTAGCATTCAGCCTCTACCCAGCCGTGTTTCTTGGAATACACAATTGCTTTATACTCATAGTAAAAGAATGGCTTATCCCAATCCTCGACTTCCTTAACCTTTTCAAACCTTACACCGAACCCGTATAGGTTAAGGAGAAACTCTGCACCAGCCTTGTACAGCGTCGGCTTTTGCCCTGACACGATGACGCCATAGTGTTCCCCTTCCACAAAGAGTTCATCAACAACACGCTGCATTTCCATGACCGCAAATTTCATGTCCTGCATTGAGATTTGCATCGTGGGGACCACACTTGAACGCCTTTCCTCAATGTACACATCTTGCTGTTCGCTCATCGCGGTTCCTCCTCTCGTCCCTCGCCAGGCTTCTCAGATAGGCCAAGAGTGCATCACGAGCCTTTTGGTTTTCTCTCTCCTTCTTTTCTTTCAAAACAACCTTGTTTTTTCTCATCGTTCACACTTCCCTGAAAAACCCCTTATCGGCCATTAGCCCAATCACTTCCCACCTCGGCGGGAAACGGTTTCTATAGCCTCTCCATTCGTTTCCTAACCACCGAAGGAAAAGCAGGATGACCAACAAGGCCATCCCGAACGGAAACAGCGGGACTTTCCACCACTTCATACCTCTACTCCCTCCTTCAAAAAGACATTGAACTCGTCTTCAACACACCTGAGTGCAAGCCCTCTTATCGTTGTTCTCGCTTCCTTTTCCGGGATCTCCTCGATTTCGTAAGTAGCTGGATGGAAAGCCAAGATCCTGTAAAATTTGCCATTTTTGGATGCTCCAACGTATTCGTCGTGATACTGTGGGTAGAAAATCTCGTTAATCCAAAAGGCCTTGACTTCTTCCTGTTTCTGCCACTCAACGTATTTGTCGTGCCCCTGAATGGTCACTGCTTCTCCCTCCTTCAAACAGCGGCAGGATTTTCAATTCCTGCCGATTTTTCCGATACCTTTTGTTGATCTCCAGTTGCACGTTGCGGAGTTTTTTTCATTACGTACACTGCTGCCGGCGATCTGCGGTCGAGCAATTTCGCTTGCAGTTCCATGATTTCTTCCGCGATCCAGTTTTCCTCCTTGAGCTTTCTCCCCATGTTTGACCCCCTCCTTCTGGTTTTTATATGTGGAATTACATTTATGTTCTGTTTGGTAATTTTGCGTAACATCAAGGGTAAAAAAATATTCAAACGGCAAGCAAGAAAGAGCTAAGAGTTTAGCTACAAATGATGAGCTTGCTGGCTTTTTATGGTTAAGGATCATGTAGATGTATTGTGGAGTATAACCGAGTTCTTTAGCTATCTGTGGTACTCTGACTCTTCTTAGTTGTAGGTACTTTTCGAAACTCTCTCTTTTGATTTTTAAATTCATTCTTACCACCACGACAATAATTGTAACCTTACGTTACCAAGAAGTCAAGACTATTCCAGAAAAAATTTTCAAATTTGTAACTTTTTGTTTAAAAATTGGCTAAAATGTAAGTATGAGTACGAGCAATACCTTTGGGCAATTTCTTAAGAAAAAACTGCAAGAAAAAGGATACACGCTACGTGAATTCGGGGAAAGACTGGGCGTAAGCCACGCTGCTGTTTCACATTGGATTAGAGGGAAAAACAAACCACCAAGGGAAATGATACCCCTACTTGCTAAAGAACTCGGTGTTAATATTGTCAAGCTCTACAGCCTCCTTGGATACGTTGTCGAATCAAACCCCAACACCATAAAGGTAAAGGTTCTCAGTGCCGAAATACCCTGTGGAACGCCAAGAGAGTATATAGATACCTACATCGAGGACGAGATAGAAATAGCCGCTGATGTTATCACCACTAACCCCAATCTCCAGTACTATGCAGTAAGAGCCAAGGGCAATTCTATGATATTGCGTGGGATTGCTGACGGATACCTGGTCATCTTTTCACCCGATTTGGAAGTGAGGCATGGGGACATCGGCATTGTTTGGATTAACCACGGCGTTTGTGCAAGGACCGTCCTTTATAGGGGAGATCACATCATTCTTCAGCCAGCCAACCCTGCTTATGAACCGATCGTCCTGGACAGGAAAAAAGACGAGTACCGGATAATCGGCAGAGTGGTGGCGGTAAAAGGGGATCCTAATCGGATCTCTGCGGGTGACATTTTTGCTCCCAAGGAGGGTGATTAGCGGCGATATTAATTATTGACCGCTTCGAAGGCTCCTGGGCAGTGCTTGAGGCCCCAGATGGAACGATATTCAACTTTCCACGCTCTCTATTGCCTCCCAAAGCCCGGGAAGGTGATGTCCTGCGATTTGATATTGCCGTAGATGAAGAGGCAACGAGAGAACGCCGGGAGAAGATGAAAAACCTCCTCGACGATCTGAAGCTTCGGGATGAAGGGGGGGATATTGAACTGTGAGAAAATATTTGTTTCTTGGCTTACTGTTTTTCTTCCTCCTCTGCTCTGCTTCCGCTTTTGCAGAAACACTGAGAGTTTATTTTCTCGACGTTGGCCAGGGAGATGCAAGCCTCATCGTTACATCGACCGGGGAAGTTGTTCTTATAGACTCAGGGCCAAGCGAAGGCACTATTCTTAATCACTTAAGCTCACTGGGAGTAACGCATATTGACCTGGTCATTGTTTCTCATCCGCACGCTGACCACATAACCGGGATGGATAAGGTCATTGACATCTACAAGCCCCGGGCTTACATGGATCCGGGGGTGCTTCACACAACCCGGACCTATGAGAGAGTTCTCCAAGCCGTCAAGCGGAACAACATAAAGTACTACCAAGCGACGGGAAGAAGGATAAAGCTTGGGCCGATGTTGCTAACTGTCCTTCCTCCAGGGCATTTTGGAGACCTCAATAACGATTCTGCCGTTGTCCGTCTTGATTTCCTCGAATTTTCTTGCTTGTTTACGGGCGATATTGAAAGAGAACGAGAAGAAGAGCTTATTAGGGTTGCAAAGGATAAACTCGATGTAGACATTCTGAAGATACCTCACCACGGATCTTCAACGGGAACTACCATTGCCTTTCTCAAGGCTACAACTCCCGAAGTGGCCGTGATTTCCTGCGGACGTGGAAACAAGTACGGGCATCCTCATGCAGAAACATTGCAAGCACTGCAGAGTATGGGCATAGCGGTATACCGGACTGACCTGAACGGCACAATCCTGGTCAAAACTGATGGAAAAACCTACGAGGTCATTCCGGAACGGGGTGAACCCAGGGGGCCACCTGAAGAAGCCGTTGTGGCTGAAAGCGACGTAGGTCCTTCCTCGGATATACCAACTACGGCTACGGAGACTGCGACTTATCAGTATGTGGCTTCAAAGAATTCCAGTGTTTTCCACTACCCCTGGTGCTCCTATGCACAAAAAATAAAGCCCGAGAATAAGATCTACTTCTCTACTCGGGAAGAAGCTGTTGCCAGTGGGCGGAGACCTTGTAAGGTGTGTAAACCGTGAAGATAAGATGTAAGAAATACGCCTGGATGAACCATGAAACGTAGAGGAAATCGTGAAGGTTCCATCTACAAGCGCAAGGACGGGCGCTGGTGCGGTGCTTTGTTCCTGGGCTATGATTTTCAAGGAAAGCCCATTCGCAAGTACTTCTACGGCAAGACCCGTCAGGAAGTTGTTGAGAAACTCACCAAAGCATTAAGAGACCAACAAGTCGGGTTGCTCTCTGTTAAAAACGACCAAACATTCGGTGAGTGGATATGGTCTTACCTCGAGCTTTACAAGAAGCAGCAAGTGAGGCCAACTACTTATGAGCTTTACAGAACAATCTTAAAAAAACACCTTCCACCTCGCCTGGCTTCTATACAACTGAGCAAGCTTCGCCCTGAGCATCTGCAGAGATTGTATTTAGAAATGAGCAAAAAGGGGCTTACCCGCTCAATTCGCATACTGCATGTAATAATTAATTCTTCCTTAAAGCAGGCCTTGAAGCTTGGTTATGTCTATCGCAACGTGGCAGAGGCAGTTACCCTACCTCGCTACGAACAGAAAGAAATTCGTGTGCTTAGCCAAGAAGAGATTGGGAAATTCCTCTCCGCAGCGAAGAAGCATCGCCTTTATCCTGCTTTCTTGTTGCTCCTTGTGACCGGATTGCGAAGGGGAGAGCTTTTGGGGCTTAAGTGGGAAGACGTTGATTTTGAAAAAGGAGCAATCACTATTAAGCGAAACTTGGTTTATGTGAACAGCAAGACCTTTTTCCAAGAACCGAAGACCAAACATAGCCAGAGAAGCGTACCCCTGCCAGATATAGCGCTTATAGAGCTTAAGAAGTGGAGAAAGAAGTGGTTAGAAGAAAGAATGAAGCTGGGCTCCGGTTGGCCAGAAACCGACCTGGTTTTTCCCTCTGAAATCCATACCCCGATAAACCCGCGCAACTTCCTGCGTACGCTCAAAAACATCTTGCGTGAAGCAGGGTTGCCTCAGGATGTTACCATTCACTCTCTAAGGCACACCTGTGCTACCATGCTCTTATCCTCTGGAGAACATCCAAAGATAGTCCAGGAATTATTGGGGCATTCCTCGGTAACCATCACTCTGGACACCTATTCCAAAGTTATGCCGGGGCTAAAAGAACAAGCAGTCAAAAAGCTTGAACAAGCCCTGAAGAAAGTTTATCCGCAGGACTAACCTCAATTGCTGTCAAATTGCTGTCAAAAGGCTGTTTGCTGTCAGGGGGAAATAGCTGGAAGCCTTGAAAAAACTGGTCGGGGCGAGCCGATTTGAACGGCCGACCTCTTGAACCCGAGTCAAGCGCGCTAACCAGGCTGCGCTACGCCCCGACGGAATTAAATATAACACACCCAAAAACACTCTGCAATAAACATACCCAGAATAACATATTATTTTTATAACTATAAAAAAAATAGCCTCCAAGCAGGCACAACACCCACCTGGAGGCGACGAGTAAAGCTATTTTTTATTTCTCCACTTCAATTTCCACTTTTCTTGCTTTGGGCTTGCTGGGTTCAACTTTGGGTAAGGAAATGGTCAGTATTCCATCTTTGTAACTGGCCTTTACTTCATCCTGTTTCACCTTAGCAGGAAGAGCAATGCTTCTTTCAAAGGTGCCATAATAGCGTTCTTTGCGACAATAGCCAACGTCCTTTTCTTCCCACTCGTCCTTAACTTCGCCTTTTATTTCTACTGAATCTTCGGTAACATTTACCTCAACGTTTTTGGGATCAATGCCTGGTATTTCGGCTTTAACCACAACCTCGTTCTCAGTTTCTGCTATATCCACAGCTGGGAAACCAGCACTCCACAGAGGTCTGGTTATAAACGGCGCTTCCATTAATTCATCGAAAATCTCGTCCAGGTCACTGCGCAGATCGAAAAGATCCCAAAGCCTCCTTATTGGGCTCCAAACCCGGTCTTCTCTCCGAGCAGGAACACTTCTTCTGGCCATCACCCATCCCTCCTTTCACATTTTCTTTTCCTTAAGTTCGCCTTTATTATAATCAGTAAAGGTCAAAATGTCAATAGCTTAGTCAAAAAAGGTCAAAAAAATTTTAGGTCAAATGATTCTCCAGAACCTGTTGCATTGAAAAAGTGGGTTGCTTCAGATAATACGAAAAAGTACCAACTATAGCCTCAAGGGGTACCAGGCCTATAATCTCCGTTTCTTTGACAGAAACACCGTATTTCTGTGCTTCAAGCTGTATCATTTCAAAAACCTGATATATCGGGTTCTTGCGATAATCAAGAATATTACAGGAAACCTGTACCATACCTCTTGAGCGAAGATTTACTCCAATCGCCTTCACAAAACCCAGCCCACCCATTTCCTTTCTGATACGGCTGGCAATAGCCCTAGCCACGTTGATCTCTTTACAGTCCAGGTTAACATTGAAAGCAACCAGTGGCCCCCTCGCCCCTATTACCGTTGCCCCCATAGTAGGGTGCAACCTTGGAGACCCGATGTCAGGCAATAACCTGGGGTCTTCTTTTATAGCCTTTTCCAAGCGTTCCCATCCCCCTCTTCTCAAGAAAGAAAGATCTTTATGCCAGGGTACACGGGCTGCTTCTCCATAAAAATATACTGGTACCTCAAACCTTTCAAAAACCTTTTTGCCAAGCTCCCAGGCTAAGAAACAACACTCTTGCATCGTAGAATCCTTCCACGGAGTAAAAGGAACAACATCAACCGCACCAATACGAGGATGCTCGCCGTGATGCTCTTTAATGTTGATATGGTAAAAGGCCACTTCGTAAATCTTTAAAATGGCTTCTTGAAGTGCTTTTCCTTCTCCAAGGAGCGTGAGCACAGACCGGTTATGGTCAACATCAAACGAATAATCAGCAAGCTTTATCCCTTCCGCACAAGTAATATTCGAAACCATCTCCCGTATCACGTCTTCAGACGATGTACTTACATTCACTGCGCTCTGAATTACCTGGCGCAAGTTCAAACCACCTCCGCTCCAAGAGTGTTATGCATTTCTTTGAGTGCGAAACGATGAGCATCCAGATCGAAGGAGGTTACTCCTTGCTCGTAAACGGTAACTCGATATCCCAGCATCCTGGCCGAAGCCACAGTATACAGAACACAGATGTTGGTACACACTCCCACCACTTCCAATTCTTCAGCTTTAATTTCTCTCAAAAACATGTCCAAGGGAGTACCAAAAAAGGCGTTGAAACGCCTTTTGGGTATTACGTAATCATCTTTTTGGGGTTGAAGCTCCTCCAAAACTCGGTTGCCCCATTCGCCCTCGATACAATGAGGTGGGAACATTGCAAACTCGGGATCGTCTTTGCGATGCGTATCGCATATGAAGAACAATGGGTTACCTTCGCTCCTCCTCCGCTCAACCAGCTTTTTGCAAAAGTCGATAACTCCCCTAACCTGCTCTCCTACGTAAAGCACACCCTGGGGATGCACAAAATCATTAAGCATATCAATCACCAGCAAAGCTCTCATTAAGGAAACACCCCCTTAGCTGCTCGTTGACTTTTGTCTTTCAACTTAATACAATCGAAATACCATGTACCGAGTCTTGTATTTTCTATATTTTACACTGATATTTTTAGCGTATTTGGTTCCTTATCTTTTTCTTTCCCGCGTTCACCACATATATGGTGCCTTCGTCTTCTGGATAATTTTCGCTATTTTCTGCATAATACTGCTTAAAAGCATAACCGACCGATGGACGGATGAAAACTGAACTCCTGATTCTGGTTCTGGGTATTTACATATTTTGGGGCACACTGATTGCTATCCTCTCCTCTCGAGGAAAAAGCAGAAGCCTCTTTGACTACTTTCTCGGTAGTCGCAAGATTTCTCCACTGGTTAATACCCTTTCTTACAGTGCCACTACCTACAGTGCCTTTATGATGCTGGGTCTCGCCGGGTTAACTTATCGCGCCGGGGTAGGAGCTCTGGGTTTTGAGTTAATCTACCTCTCAGGATTGATACTTGCTGTAATATTCGGACCAAAGTTTTTAAAGTTCAGCAAAGAAAGTGGATGCATAACTCCTGCGGAGTTGCTTTCTTTAAAATATAATCATCCGCTGGCGGGAATCATTTTTGCCTTCACTTCAATGATATTTCTCATACCCTACGCGGCCTCGCAATTAATGGGTATTGGGTATTTACTGGAAATGCTCTCCGGAGGCGAAATAAGCTTTGCAGCTGGACTCGTCATTGCAACCTTACTTGCCTTTCTCTGGACAGAAATTGCTGGCCTTCGTTCAGTAGCCACCACAGATTCCCTTCAAGCTATGATAATGCTTTCAAGCTCGGTAATACTGGTTTTAATCGTTGTGTACAAATATCTTGGGGGCTTTGGGGCAATGATGAACAAACTGGTTATTGATTATCCCCAATGGCTATCAGTGCCAGGAAACGGCTTTTTTTCCTTTCAAACCTTTCTGGGGCTTTCTCTACCCTGGTTTTTCTTTTCCATATCCAATCCCCAGGTATCACAAAGACTCTTTGTCCCTCAAGGACTGAAACAACTTCGTCAAATGATTCTTGGCTTTTCAATATACGGTTTCATCTATACGCTAATCACTATTTTGATAGGCTTTTCAGCCCGCTGCCTTTTCCCACAGCTTGAAAATCCAGATCTGGCCACACCAGCTATATTGTCCCGTCTTAACATCTCACCCTGGATAAGCCTTCTGGTAACCGTGGGTATATTTTCTGCAGCAATCTCAACTATTGATTCAATTTTCCTGACTCTCTCCTCAATGTTCGTCAGGGATATTTTGAAAAGGCATAACCTGCCCGAAAAAGGCCAGCTCATAATAACCAGAAGTTTTATACCCATTTTATGCCTTTTTACTTTTCTATTTGCGATACAAAGAATTAACCTTATAGCACTGCTTTCAGTAGCCTCTTCGGCAGGGTTGATTGCCTCGGTACCTGCAACCATAGGAGCCTTTTACGGAAAGAGGAAAAGATGGCAGGCTGCTTTCTTCAGTATACTTTCTGGAGCCAGTACTTCTTCTATTCTGCAAATAACCGGCCTGAGACCTCTTGGAATGTGGCCTGGGGTATGGACGTTGATAGTCTCAGCAATCGTTTTTTGGGCTTTGAATACCAAAGAAGGTTATGCATGAGGAGCATCCTTGTCTTCAATCAAGGGAACAAAAACGCAACCCCCAAAATACTCGAGCTGCAGAGTTCCATCTTTTCCTTTAGAAGCCCTGACCAGCTCCTGAGAAGCGTAGCTCTTTCCCAGGGGTAAAACTATATATCCTCCTTCACGCAGTTCTTCAACCCAAGCGGGATATATTTTGTCCGAACAGGCACTGATGATTATCTTATCATAAGGAGCAAGTTCTGGAACACCTTTGCTCCCATCCCCAATCACAAAATGAACATTCTCATACCCAAGTCTACGAAGAACTCGTAGAGCTCGTTGAGTAAGAGCAGGTATCCTCTCCACACTAACTACCAAAGCGGCAAGTTCAGCAAGAATCGCGGTTTGATATCCAGAACCCGTGCCAATTTCCAGCACTTTATCGGACGGAGAAATCTCCAGCAATTCTACCATCAACGCCACGATATAGGGTTGAGAAATGGTTTGCCCCTCTCCAATAGGCAAGGGAGAATCCTGATACGCTACAGATATATATTCTTCAGGAACAAAAAGATGACGAGGAACTTTCTTAAATGCTTCCAGCACGCGCTCATTCTTTATACCTCGCGCTACAAGCTGCTCGACCACCATTCGTTCACGTTGCTCAAGAGTCAAAGGAGTATCCCACACGTTCATTAATAACGAACCCTGAAATCCCAGTAAGCCCCGGTGGGGGGTAGCCACTCTTCCCGGGCTTCCCTCACGTAAGCACTGGCTGGTCCTTTTTTCACCTCTTCAAAAAATCTTTTTACTTCCGGCTCTGCTCCTTCAGCAACGACCTCGACGCTTCCATCGGGGAGATTACGCACAAAACCCACCACGTCAAAATCACCAGCTTTTCTCAAAACAAAATACCGATAACCAACGCCCTGAACTCGTCCTTTCAGTACCAGCCGCCCTTGAACCGTCTTTGCTTTATTCATCTCCAACCACACCAACCCTGCTGGCAAGTTCCTCGCAGAGCCTATAGTCTGTCAAATAAGGACGTAAGGGAGTAACCGAAACCCAAGAATGATAAACAGCGAAAAAGTCCGTATTTCGTTGCAAAGTGCGCTCCTTTTTATCTTCCTCGAAAACAAACTCTTTCCATCCTGGCTCAGAAGCGCTTCTTTCCTTGACCACTGTAAAGTAGAAACGATCTCCCAACTCTGTAACAGCAACACCTCTGACCGAAGATAAATCAGGAAGGTCAGGAACATTAACGTTGAGTACCAAATCTCTCTCGCGCTCCAGTATCTCTGAAAAATCTTCCCAAATCTTTACCGCAAAATGTGCAGCCAGCTCATAATTGTTCCAGGAAGAAATTGCAAGTGAAACAGCCAGAGAAGGGATACCTGAAATAGCACCTTCCAGAGCTGCTGCAACCGTACCCGAGTAAAAAACATCAAAACCAAGATTGGGTCCCCGATTAATACCCGAAACCAAGAAATCAACACCATCGTTACAAAAAACGTTTAAACCAAGTATAACTGCATCAACAGGCGTGCCATCGATGGCAAACCCTCTAACACCAGCAATTTCAACTTCTTTGGCGCGGAGAGGTTTATGAGCGGTTATGCTATGACTGGAACAGGAACGTTCGCTAAGTGGTGCCACTACTATGACCTCTGCAATTCTGGAAAAAGCCCGAATCAACGCTTCTATACCTTCGCTCTGGTATCCATCGTCATTAGTGATTAAAATCCGTCGCCTGGACATCAGCTATCCCCCTAATCTACTTGCTATTTCCCTGGCCACCACCACTCCAGAAGCAGAAGCCTGAACCAGTCCTCTGGTTATACCAGCACCATCACCAACCAGAAAGAGGTTTTCAATATCACTTTCTAAATGCCGGTTAAGCTTCACTCGAGAAGAGTAAAACTTAACTTCTACCCCATAAAGCAAGTTATGGGGGGAATTAATGCCTGGGATGAATTTATCCATTGCGTAAATCATTTCGAGGATATCTTGAAGAAAGCGATACGGCAATACAAAGCTAAGGTCGCCGGGGCTCGCACCACGAAGTGTAGGGTTCACCATTGACTTGCGTATGCGATCTTCTGTAGAGCGTCTGCCCATCTGAAGGTCACGCAAACGCTGAATAATGACTCCGCCACTTACTATGTTAGCGAGTTGAGCAACATACCTTCCATAGGCGATGGGCTCGTGAAAAGGAGCAGTAAAATTCGTACTTACCAGAATAGCAAAATTCGTGTTTTGAGTTTTTCTGTTTTCATAGCTGTGTCCGTTCACCGTGATGATACCGTCGTTATATTCAGTAACTACTTCTCCATAAGGACACATACAAAAAGTGCGTACCTTGTCATCAAAGGTTCGTGAATAATAAACCAGCTTCAACTCATACATAATGCGGGTGTAACTTTCCATGACCGAAGCAGGCACCTCAAAGCGTACTCCCAAATCCACAGGGTTGTTTTCAAGCTTAATACCCAGCTTGATGCATTCCCTGCGCAACCAATCAGCACCCACTCTTCCTGGAGCCACTACCACAAACTGACTTTTTATTTCTTCACCATTTTGAAGTTTAATACCTCTCACTCTGCCATTGCTGGCAAGTATCTCTTCAGCTGGCATACCACTGAGAATATCTACCTTCCCACGCAGATATTCCTGCATATTCTTCAAAATCTCTCTACAACGGTCAGTACCCAGATGCCTTACCCGAGAAGGTACCAGAATCAACTCAGCCATCTCAGCCCTGCGACGGAGTTCTTCAACCTTATCTTGGTCATCACCGTAAACCTTCGAAGTTCCGCCAAAACGTTGGTAGATTGAGTCAACATAATTGACAACTTCTCTGAAAAAAGCCGCATCAAGATAAGAATTTAGTTGCCCACCAACCTGATCCGAAAAAGTCAACTTGCCATCGCTAAAGGCTCCAGCTCCACCCCACCCACACAGTAATGAACAGGGTGAACATTTCTGGCATATCCCGCTGTTTAAACGAGCAGGGCAAACCCTCTTTTCAATTTCCTTTCCCCGGTCGACAAGCAACACCTTTAGTTTGCCACGCTCGGAAAGCTCAAGCGCGGTAAATATGCCTGCAGGTCCAGCACCTACAATAACTACATCATAGCCTTTTTCCATTTTTGCCCACCCGATTTTTTGATTTCTTCTAAAATACTCAAAGCAACTTCAAGGGCGTTCTTGCCCTCCTCAAGACCAACCAGGGGACGCTCCCCATTGCGCACACAACGAATAAAATGTTCCAGTTCTAATCGGAGCGGCTCGCCCTTCTGCATAATGGGTTTTTCAATCAGTTGAGGAAAACCCGAAGAAGCTTTTTTATAAACAGCCAGTTCCTGCTCGAGGTAATCGATGGATATGAAAGAATCAATCTGGGTTATTTCCATACGTCTGATTTTTTTACGGGTCACCCGACTAGCGGTAAGGTTAACAATACAGCCATTATCAAAAAGAATCTGGGCACTGGCAATATCCTCCTGTGAAGAGAAAACTGGATAACCAAAAGCCCTTATCTCCACCACTTTACCACTAACAATGCTCATAACTATATCAATATCATGGATCATGAGATCCAGCACGACGCCAACATCGGTGTTGCGATTCGGATAGGGACCCATGCGAGCACATTCAATAAAAATAGGTTGGGTGATGAGTTTAACAAGTTCCATAACAGCAGAGTTAAAACGTTCAATATGGCCAACCTGCAAAACCACCTTCTTGGCGTTGGCCATTTCCATAAGCTCTTTGGCCTCTTCGAGGGTGGTAGTAACCGGCTTCTCAATAAGAATATTGATGCCTGCCTCGATAAAATGACCAGCAATGCTCCTATGCAAAACTGTAGGTACTACTATGCTTACAGCATCTACGAGACCAAAAAGATCGCGATAATCATAAAAAGCACGAGTAAAATAACGTCGAGCGACTTCCTGAGCTCTTGCACGATCAATATCAACAACGCCCACTAACTCTACTCCAGGAAGCTCTGAATAAACCCGCGCATGGTGCTGGCCAAGATAGCCAACACCAACCACGCCTACCCTGACCACTTTCAAAAATTTTCCTCCTTTACCAGCTCAGCAAAATTATTCTCGTTACCTACCAGGAAATTACGAATTGACTCAACAACCTCCCATCGCTCTTCCTCACTGAGGAGCGGATGTACTGGGATTGAAAGCACTTCTTCACATAGCTTCTCTGCCACTGGAAGATGGTAGGCTTTTCCAATCTTTTGCAAAAAAGGTTGCTGATGGAGAGGAAGAGGATAATAAACTTCACAGCCAATGCCTTGAGCAATTAGAAAATCGCGCAAACCATTCCGTTTTTCTTTGACCCTTAAAGTATACTGGTGATATACATGAAAATACCCTTCGGGAACAAAAGGGGTTTCTATCCCAGGTGTATCGGAAAGATGCCGGTCATAAAAACGGGCATTCTCGCGTCGTCTCTGATTGTTTTTATCCAGCTTCCGTAGCTGCACCCTACCAATGGCTGCTCCTATGTCAGTCAACCTGAAATTATAGCCAAGCATCTCATGAATATACCGCTTCTTGCTTCCGTGATTGATGAGCATTCTGCACGTCCTGGCAAGTTCTTCGGAATTGGTAACAATCATACCACCTTCGCCGGCAGTCATGTTTTTAGTAGGATAAAAACTGAAAACACCGGCCTCTCCAAAACCACCCACTTTCTTCCCACAATAAAGAGCCCCATGAGCCTGGGCGCAATCCTCAACCAGGAAAACACCGTATTTTCTGGCCAGAAATCCGACTTCTTCAACAGCACACGGCAAACCAAAAAGATGCACTACAACAATCCCCCGTACATCCGAATCTTGCTTAAGTATATCTTCCAGTCGAGTAGGGTCAATATTAAACGTTTTTTCATCAACATCACAAAAAACAGGTACGCCACCACACTGAAGAATGGCACTGGCTGTAGCCACAAATGTAAAGGGAGTGGTCACCACTTTTGTGCCCTTTGAAACCCCCAGAGCCTTCAAGGCAACAAACAAAGCAGCCGTACCATTCACAGTAGCCACAGCATGAGATACTCCCAGATATTCTGCAAACTCGCTTTCGAAAGCCGCAACTTCTTCTCCTTGAGCCAGATGCCCGGAAGCAAGAACTTTTTGGACAGCTTCCTGCTCTTCTTTTCCTATATCTGGTTTACAAATTGGTATTCTCATCATCAAACCTTCCTCAACACCAAAATTATTTAACCCGTTCTTTAAATTTTAGTTCCCTAATACAATAGTCAACCCCGCCCTTTTTGTCTACCAGCAAAATTTGAAATGTACTGTTGGTAATTTCGATAGGCCTCGAGGGTTTCTTCAATGGCATCACCACCGAATTTTCGGTAGTAGTTTTGAGCCAAAACAAAGGCTAATACGGACTCTGCAACGACCAGCGCCCTTGGAACAGCACAAACATCTGAACGTTCAAAACGAGCTGGAACTTCTTCGAGCGTTGACAAATCGACACTTGGCAATCCCTTTCTCAGAGTTGGTATCGGCTTCATGGCACAGCGTGCCCATAAGAAATCTCCCCAAGTTACTCCACCTTCCAGCCCGCCCGAATAACAACTCCTGCGCACAAAAGGAAATCCCTCTCGAAGGGAATCATAAAATATAGCGTCATGAACTTCACTACCTCTTTTTTGTGCAGAAAGAAAGCCTTCTCCGATTTCTACTCCCTTGATGCCAGGAATACTCATTAAGGCACCAGCAATCTGGGAATCTAACCTGAGTTCAGCCTCTGTATAACTACCCAAGCCTGGAACAAGCCCGCTGGCACCAACCACAAAAGTGCCCCCCAGCGTATCTCCCTCTTCTTTTGCTTTTTCAATTAAACTAATCATTTTCTCTTCTTGCTTCTTATCAAAAGTACGAAGCAAAGAATGAGAAGCCCGCGCAACTTTTTCCAAAAATGTCAAATCGCCTTCTGCACGCACACCACCTATTGATTCCACAAACCCCCCTACTGAAACTCCAAAATATCTGAGAAAAATTTTAGCAAAAGCGCCGGCAACAACTCTACCTACAGTCTCTCGAGCACTGGCTCGTTCAATGACGTTACGAATATCCTTAAATCGATACTTAATCAAACCAGCCAGGTCGGCATGACCCGGCCTGGGTATGGTTACTGGATTATAATCTGGAGGGGGCGATCCTTCGGGAGTCATGACGTCAAGCCAATTCTGGTAATCTTTGTTTTCAACCAGAATCGCAATTGGACTGCCTATAGTCTTGCAAAAACGAATCCCGCTCAAAATCTCCACACGATCTTTCTCCATATCCATGCGAGGGCCAGAACCAAAACCTCTTTGCCTGCGCGCCAGCTCTTCATTTATAAAATTCAGATCTACCTCCATATTGGAGGGAAAGCCACGAATTACTACCACTATACCTTTGCCATGGGACTCTCCTGCAGTGACATACTGAAGCATTTCAAAGCTCCTTCCGTCCATCTTCCAAGGTTTTCAAAAATTTTAGAAGTCTCTGAGTATCTTCACTTTCAAGGATTTCACGTAACTCCATAAGACACTCTTCAAATTTCCAGATTCTTTCAAGTATTTCCTCACGATTCGTCCAAAAGATATCTGCCCACACTTCTGGATTGGAACCCGCAACCCGAATAAAATCTCTAAAATAAGGTCCTGCAAAAGGATACACTTTCTTTTTCTCTCTAAGGATACTCCAGAGGTATGCGTTTGCGATAAAATGTGGCAGATGGCTCACCAAGCAACACACTGTATCATGTTCCTCAGGAGTTAAAAAAAAACCTTGCCACCCAGAAAGTTCACTATTTCGTCAATCAGAACAACTTTCTCCCCCAGTGGGGAAAAGGGGGTTATTAGAACCGGTGCTCCCTTAAAAAGACCGGCTCTGGCCTCATCAAATCCTCCCTTTTCGCTACCCGCCATAGGATGGAAGCCGGCATAAAGGTAATTTTCCAGAAAAGGTTTTATCTGCTTATAGATCCAGCCTCGAGTACTTCCCATGTCTAAAACCAGCGTTTCTCTGGAGAGGACCTCTCGTATTTCAAAAAAAATGCCTGGCACGCTCCGCACAGGAGTTGCTATAAAAACCAGGTCCACATCTTCAGCCGCTTCAGCAGCCGACGAAGCCTGGTAGTGAATAAGCCCTTTTCGTTTCGCTTTCTCAAGGACGGAATAGTTAATATCAAAACCCTTCACAAAACTGCAGCGGGGCCATTTCAGGAAATCCCAGGCCAGAGAAGCCCCCATTAAACCCAAGCCAACAATCCCCACTGAAACAGCCATTTCAAAGCTCCTTCCCCAGGACGGGTAGGATTCTGCGCAGGTGGTCCACAAGCTCAGCAAACATTTCAGGAGTGATGGATTGTGGGCCGTCAGAGAGTGCCTCTATGGGATTGGGGTGAACTTCCACCAGCAAGCCATCAGCCCCAGCAACGATAGCAGCAAGACTCATTGGTATCACCAGGTCGCTCCTGCCTGTTCCATGACTGGGATCAACAACCACCGGAAGATGACTCTGCTTCTTAATGATAGGTACACTGCTTAAATCAAGAGTATTGCGGGTAGACGGCTCAAAAGTCCTTATGCCTCGTTCACACAGAATCACCTGATAATTACCCTGAGCCAAAATATATTCCGCAGACATGAGAAGTTCCTCAATGGTGCTCATCATTCCTCTTTTAAGAAGCACTGGTTTCCTAAGCTTACCTACAGCCTCGAGCAGCCTGAAATTTTGCATGTTGCGAGCACCGATTTGAATAATATCTGCGTACTCCGCCACCAATTCGAGTTCTTCTATACCCAGAGCCTCGGTAACAACAGGAAGACCCGTTTCTTCGCGCGCCTTGGCCAAAAGTTTCAAGCCTTCTTTCCCTAATCCCTGAAAGCTATAAGGAGAAGTACGCGGCTTGAAAGCTCCTCCTCGCAGGATATGTCCACCTGCCTCTTTGACTTTTTGGGCAGTATACATAATCTGTTCCTCGGATTCTACAGCACAGGGACCAGCCATAATGGCTATTTTACCGCCACCGATTCTTACGCCCCCAACCTCTATAACCGTGTCTTGACCTCTGAATTCTCTACTGGAAAGCTTATAGGGCGTAAGAATAGGAACAACTTTTTCTACAAAAGGCAAAACTCCAATTTTTTCCTCAATGTTTGCCTTGCGCTCATCACCTATAGCGCCAATAATGGTACGTTCAACTCCCCGAGATATGTGCACCCCAAAACCCATTATCCTGAGTCGGCGTGCTACTTCTTCAATCTCCTGTTCGCTTGCGCCACTACGCAAAACAATAATCATGGTCTCCCTAAACCCCTTTCTAACCCATGAATCCTGTATAGATTGCCACAGGCAGCTTCTATGTCCTGCCCACGAGAAAGCCTTATCGAAACTTCCATGCCATTCTCTTTTAAAATATTATAAAACTTTTTAACTCTGGCGGGTGATGGCGGTAAAAAAGGCAATCCATCTACCCGATTGCCAGGAATGAGGTTCACAAAAACGTTGAGCCCTCTCAAAAGTTTGACCAGTTCATAAGCATCTTTAATACGGTCGTTTACGCCCTCCCAAAGAGTATATTCGATAGTCACCCGATGACGTACGCGTGTGATGTAAATCTTAAGAGCATCCAGTAGAGATCTCAAGGAGTAAACTCGATTCAATGGTACCAGATAGTCTCGAACCTCTGGAAAAGGGGACTGCAAAGAAACTGCCAAACGCAATTCGGGCCAATCTTCGGCAAGCTTCAAAATAGCAGGAGGAACTCCTACTGTAGAAATAGTGATACGTCTCGCTCCTATGCCCATCCCCCAGGGAGCGTTCAAAGTGAGCAAAGCCTGACAAAGGTTGTCATAGTTCAGCAGTGGTTCACCCATGCCCATGAAAACCAAGTTATCAACTCTTCTATCAAGTTGTTTCGCAACTAACCAAACCTGCCCTACAATCTCCGAAGGCTCCAGATTTCTTTTAAAGCCTACCTGTCCCGTCGCACAAAAGGGACAGCCTACTGGACATCCTACTTGAGAAGATACGCAAACCGTTAATCTATCCCGGTGAGGAATGGCAACAGTTTCAACGCTCATACCGTCAGTTAAAGCTATCAAAAATTTACGGCTTCCATCGCTCGAACTAACGGTTTCTACAACGTGCAGAGAATTCACAACAAATTCCTGGGCCAACTTCTTACGCAAATCTTGGGGAAGATTGGTCATTGTTTCGAAAGAATCAGCTCTCTTCTGATAAACCCACTCAAATATCTGTTGGGCTCTGTAGGTAGGTTCCCCCCAATCTTCAAGAAGAGCAGCGAGGTCTTTGAGTGTAAAATTCATGATGGCGGTTCTTTTGGCTTCCATTCTCGCCTCCGTAAAAGAATGAGTCCGGGAAATCGCAAACATAAAACTTTATAAATAAAACAAGCAATCAAAAACCCAGAAAGACACTGCAATATATCAACCGGAACCTCCACCAGTAAAGCTGGCCAGCCAAAGAGAATGAGAGCACTCAATCCATAACCCCCTACCATTACCAACGCTCCCCAAAAGAAAGCATACCAATCAAGTCTTTCCCTACGAGCTACCAGTTCTCCAATAATGTACCCTTCACCAGCTTTTACCAAAAGAGTAAAAGGAACCCATATCAAATACCCCATTTGCAGATCAGCAAGTACCGAACCCAGCGAAGCAGTAATCGCACCCACGAAAGGCCCCAGAATAGCAGACACAAGAAAAATCACTGCTTCACCAAGATGAAAACCAAAACGGTGTGAAGCGAGAGGTACATGTAAAAGAGTGGCTAAGAAAACCACGACTACACCCAGTGCACTTACCGCAAGCAACAAAGTTTCCTTTCGAATCATAGGAAGGACACGACTTTTTTAGATATTTTACAACAAGCGTCGCCATTTTAAAATACGAGCTTTATTCAGCAAGGCATTACCAGATAGAAATTCCCTACGGGGTTCTAATTTTCTTTCTGATTTTTTCGAAAAAATAAGCGGTGACCCTTTACAAAAGTAAAAAAACTGCGCTTCCTACCATAATGCATGAAATTGATATAGAATTTAAAAGAAAGCGAGTAAAAAGAGAAGGGAATGGTTAAATTGAATAAAAAAGATGTCGAACAGCTTAAAATCAAGCTGATAAAACTGCGAGAGCACCTGCTGAGCGCGGTTGAAAGGGAACAAAACTTTGCCAAAACCAACAACCCCCTCAAAGAATCTCGAGATGAAGGAGATTTTGGACAGGGCACCTTGGACATGGAAATCGAAGTTAGTTCTCTGGAGAGTTTACAAAACATTTTGCAATTGGTAGAAAGAGCTCTTAGAAAGATTGAGAAAGGCACTTACGGTATTTGTGAGCAATGTCGACGCCCCATTAACAAAGCACGCCTCGAAGCTTTGCCCTACGCTACTCTGTGCATGGAGTGCCAAAAAAGCAGTTAAAAGAGAGATAGCTGAAGTGCGAGCGAAAATAAAAAAGGGCAATGCCTTTCCTTTTCAAGGCATTGCCCTACCTAAGCAAAAGAAGTGAGTCAAGTGTGTACCATTTTCTCGAGAACACCCAACCTTTCCTCAAGCACCAAGGGCATTCCAAAACCAAGGTTCTTGGGATACTCCACTCCTCGGTCCAGAACCTGATGCTGGTAATCGGAAATTTTGAAATAATCAACGATGTAACGTTTTGCTTCTTCAATATCAAAAGGCTTGCAAGAAAATACATCCACGTTTAGGTAGCGCTGCTTCGGGAAAGTGTGAATGCTAATATGGCTTTCTGCTATAATCACTATTCCAGATATGCCTGCTTTTTCTCCTTCTTCTCCATACCTGAAAACATAAGGTGGAAGAACTTTGGTCATGTTCATCCTGTCTGGGCACTCATCCAAAAACCTACGCACCAGCTCCACATTACCAAGGAGCTCGGGGTCTTCGCTGTACCCGTCAATCACCAGATGAGTACCCACTTCCAGGATTTTCTTCATGGCTATCCCTCCCTTCCCGTCAATTTTTGAGAAAAATTTCAAAAAAAACAAAAAATTATCTGTTCTTGTTTAGTAAGAACAGATAATTAATTTTACAATAAAAATGGTCACAACCTATTTTTCGAAAAATAGGTTGTGACCATTTTGTCTATATCCGTAAAACAAGTTTTATCGCCTGGCGTAACCTTTTCAAAATGCCGTGCCTCCTTTCGGGGGTTTAACCCGAAATTTAGTTTTTAGAGAGGCACTTCTCCCTTAACAATAGGGAGAGGGCGACTATCACACCTCTTTGGTGCTAAAGTCGAATCCCCATTTCACCTCCTGAATAAACAAAACAAGCAAAGCTAATTATAAATCTTTTCAAAAACTTGTCAAGAAATATAAGAATAATTTAGCTTAACAAAAAAGAAATAGCTGCTTCCTCCCAGAATCACAAGGCTTTTTACCATCAATCAATAAAAACGGCAAAGCTTTTTTAACACGGATTCCCATTTTTTTTAAAGAGGAAATATCCGCAATTTTCCCTTTTTTTCTGGCTTCGACAATTCGCCTTGCAGAAAGCGGACCTATGCCAGGTACTTTAAGTAAATCACCAAAAGAAGCTTTATTAACCTCAACCGGGAAAAACTCTGGATGCCTTAAAGCCCAGAGAGTTTTGGGGTCCTGATCCAGGGGAAGATTGCCGTCTTCAGAAAAGTAAATTTCATCCAGAGAAAACTGATATCTTCGCAAAAGATAATCTACTTGATACAGGCGCACTTCTCGCCAGGAGCTAACTGCTGGTCTGCCGGAGAAAGGAGTCCCCCAAACAGGTTGAAACGCACTGTAATAAACTCTGGCCAGGCAGAATTTTCTATAGAGCAAAAAAGCCGTGCCCAAAATCTCTCTATCTTTTTCTGTGCTTCCCCCGACTACAAACTGTGTGGTAATCCCAGCTGGAGCACACAAGCCCTTTCTTCGCAAATCAGAAAGCAGTGAAAAAAGGCCCATAATCCTGGAAAAACTCTTCTGAGGAGCTATTGCAGACAAGTAATTAGGATTGGGAGCCTCAAGGTTCACTGACACTCGAGTAGCAAGGCACACCGCTTCCTCTATGTAATCTCGCGTGGCTTCAGGCAAAATTTTTAAGTGAATATACCCCTTAAAATGAAACTTTTTACGGAGCATCTCGACAGTTTTCAACATTTCGTTCATCGTCCAGGTGGGGTCCCGGGAAACCGCAGAACTGAGGAAAAGGCCCTTAACCAGACCTTTCTGCCACAAACGGAGAAACAACGCAACCAGCTCTTCTGCTTTCAACGAAGTCCTGCGAAATGGCGAACCAGCACGATTTGCGCAATAAAAACAATCATGCACACAATCATTGGAAAGTAAAATTTTGAGAACTTTAACTACCCTTCCATCAGGGAGAGATACCGGATAAATCCACCCTCCCTGTGGATTGCTCTTTCGTGAAGGCTGTCCAAAGCAAGAGCCACAAAGATCAAAGCGTGCGCTATCTGCAAGCAACCTGACTTTGCCATCCAGATCCAAAAAACACCACCCCGTATTTCGGCACGCAAATTGAGTCCATTCAAATTATAACTCACCTTCACAAACAAATTTGACAGCACAAATTAAGCTATATAAAATTAAATCGAGGTGCGCCCGTAGCTCAAAGGATAGAGCGGCGGTCTCCTAAACCGCAGGTTGAGGGTTCGACTCCCTCTGGGCGCACCAGAAGACTAAGCTGTAATATTTCCTTAAATTTCTTATGCTCTCACTCTTGCCCCAAAGAATTCCAGGGGGTTATCCCAGAGAATCCTTTTTCCTATTTCATAGGCCTGGTTCTTTGAAATATATCTCCTGGTAACCATTCCCCCAAGGACCCGGGCATCAGCAAAGATGGAAAACTGGATTCAAGCAAAAGGCATCTGATCAAGGTTCGCTCTCCCAGTATACACTGAATTGGGTCAATAATTCTGTCAAAATGGTACAAAGCATTTCTCTCCATCTCCTAAAACTTCGACGAGCTCGCTATGAAGAGCTTGTTTTTCCGGTAAAATATCTTTAGTCAATCCTAAAATGATTAAAAAGGTAAAAGAACAATGCCAACACAAATATTCCGCAACGAAGACGTCCAAAAAATTATTGTGGAAATACCTGAAAACCACAAACACATCCGCACCACAATAGTCCTGAGCAATGGAATAGAACTGGTCTTTCAAGAAGCAACCATAGCTAACCTGGTTAGAGCCTTTCTAACCCTGAAAACCCATCCCTTTTCTACAAAAATAACGCTCGTTGGTAGAAAAGTCAGTGGTCAAAAAGAAGGTTACGCAGGATGGCAACTCCTCGAAATAGATCAATCCCCAGAAGGTGAGAAACAAAAACCTTAAAAGTCATTCCTTTAACCTCTTTCTGTAAAGAGCAAATTTTTTATAAGGAACGCCCCCCAGAGATTCTGCTTCTCTGCACATTTTCACATTTTTAGCATTTATGGAAGAACCTTCAGCAAATACATAACCTCTTTTGCGTACTTCTTTAAAAATCTCCCATAAAAGTGCCGCAGGAACACCTTTCCCCTGGTATTGCGGGATTACAAAGAGGAGAAAAGCCCTACCCCGATTAATTTGGTGTCTACCCAGGAGAAAAGTTAACCAACCCAGAGGAAGAAGTTTCCCTTTCATCTTCTTGAGAACCTGGTTGTAATCAGGGATAGCCACTGCAAAGCCCACTGGCTCTTCCCCAGCCCAGGCAATTTGAGCAAAATTGGGAGGAATAAACTTCTTGAATTCTTTTGCCATACGGCTGAGCTCCTCTACGGCAGGCGGAACAAGATAATCATATTCAAGGGAAATAAGGGATTGTGCCAAAATGCTTTGAATGGCTCTAACTTCTCTATCAAACTCGGCATAATTAATGGGCCTGACCTTGAAATTAAATTTGCTTTTAGCATACTCTATAGCACGCTGGCAACTATCAAAGGGCATTCGCTCAAGGTCATAACGATAAGCTACAAAGGTATGATACTTTTCAAAACCGTATTCCTCGAAAAAACTCACATACCAGGGAGGATTAAAGGGAGTGAAAATGAGGGGAGGATCCTCAAAATTCTCGATGAGCAAACCCCTGAAATCATCACCGTTGGTAGGTGAGAGCGGACCTATAAAAGCATCCACTTTGCGTTTTTTGAGCCAATCCTCAGCAACGACAAAAAGCGCATTGGCTACCTCTTTACTATTGATGCACTCAAAAAGGGTGATATAACCTTCTTTTTTCTTCCTGAAATGATTGAATTTCTCGTCAATGCCCACTGCAATTCTTCCCACAACCTCCCTGCCTTCCAAAGCGAGGTAGAAAGCATGTGGGCCACTTTGAAAAAGAGGACTCTCTGCGTTTTGAATTATCCTTCTCATTTCACTTAAAAGAGGGGGAACCCACAGTGGATTGTTCTCATAAAGCAGGAAGGGAAATTTAATAAATGCCTGCTTCTCCTTTCTGGTTTTTGCTTCTTTTATTTCCACAAATCGACAACTCCCGATAAAGCTTTGAATATCTTAAAGATAATACCTTTATCATGGAACAATGACAATATCAACCGTTTACCCTGAAGTCGATTTACTCGATAAGGCAAAGTGCATAGTAATTGGCTTTACAGTCTCTGGAACGTACTACTTCAATGGGGAAACCAAATTTGCTAACCGTAGCATAAACGTCAATACCACAGGCTTCCATAGAAGGACGAGCTTTTTCGGGGTAACGACAGGGATACTCACAAGAGCACTCACCACATAACTCGCAAGGCCCTGAAGGCATGGCAAAAGCTTTGTAGTATCCTTCGAGGAATAGAGTTCTCTCCAAATCTGCACAAATTTTTCTCAACTCTTGGTAATCTTCCGGCTTCCACAATAGCACAGCTGAAGAGAAGCACTCAAGAATTCGCCGCGTCTTCTCAGGCTCGGGAGCATAAGGAGGACAGGTAAGACACTGGGCATACCCATCACAACCATACTGACATTTCAATCTAACCCACTCTCCCACAACCACTTCTTTGGGGTCTATTAGTCGATATTTTTTGACCTTATCACCGAGAAATTCTCTCAAAATGAAGTCCAGAGACTTATGCATATCCAAAGCCTCCTTCAAAGAGCAGCTTTGCTATCTCTATTTAAGATCAAGTATACAAGGCAAATGATCGGAAGCCTCAAGCACATAGGAGAATTCCTCAGGATAAATATGGTCAACTCTTTTAAACCTGGAATACGTTTTCTGGCTAAGCAAAAAATAATCCAGAAGAGCTGGAGGATAATCTGTGCTCTTTTCACTCCAGAGCTTACCACTGGTGTCCCTATCCGGATGCAAAAGAGTAACATTGTACAGCCTGGTCTTAGTTCCGTTCACTTCAAAATCACGCTGAAGCAACTCTATAAGGTCTGGGACACCAGCTGCTTTTTCCTGTTTGCTTAAACCAGGAACATCGTTAAAATCACCAAAAATCACCAATTCAGCATCGGGATTTTGGGAAAGTTCCTCTCGAACAAGCTCAAGAAGTCTTCTTCCCTGCGCGTCCCTTTTCCGAGCAGAATCGCCGGCATTATCCTCAACTTGAGACTTAAAATGAACCAGGAAAAAGGTAATTTCGTCATCTCCCCGCGATATTCTGGCTTTTAGAACACCCCTACTGCTGAAAGTACGAGGCTCCAAAAGCTCCATGGACTCCACTTTCCAATCTTTCCTGACCAGAAAACCCAGGGGTATACCTGCAGTTCTTGAATCCGTAGCTCGAAAACTGAAACACCGGTAACGATTTCCCAGGAATCTTTCGTTTAAAAAAATAAGTTCAGCAAGTCCTGCACTTTCTAAAATACCCACCACATCTGGATTAAATCTGTTTATCACAAAGGACGCATCGGCAATTCTTGCTAAATCTTTAAAAGAAAGGGAAGCGCCTTCTTCAAAATATATTTCCGGTTCACCATCAAAGGACAACCAGAAATTCTTAAGATTGTAGTTCATTATACGAACATCAGCAAAGAGCGAAGGGACAGAACCCACAATAAACAAAAGTAAAAATATGCAAATAAACGAATGAATTATAATCTTCCCACTCATCACACCGCAATAAAATAACAAACCTTTTATCAGAATTTTAAAGCAGTTCGCAAATATTTTCTACTTAAGACAAAAAGCACCCTTAGGGGTAAAGCATCAAGTGGAAAGCTTCTTTCTCAAACTCCAGATTTTCAGCGTATTCAGAACCGAAAGAAGAGCCACTCCCACATCAGCAAAAACGGCTTCCCAGATGCTTGTACCACCAGCGATACCTAATACCATAAAAATAGCTTTGATTCCCAAAACAAGCACAATATTCTCAAGCGTTACCCGCCTTACCAATTTCGCAATCTTTATGGCCTCATACACTCGCCAGGGGTTACCATCAACAATCACTACGTCCGCTGTTTCTATGGCTGCATGACTGCTTGAAGTACCAATCGCTATACCCACATCAGCCTGTGCTATTGCCGGAGCATCGTTTATGCCATCTCCAATAAAAGCCGTCAAACCCTTTGCCATCACTTCCTCACGCAAAATCCTAAACTTATCTTCAGGCAACAAACCAGCATAAAAGTGCTTAATGCCCAACTCGCCGGCAATTTTTGCAGCTTCTTCCGCAGAGTCTCCAGTCAAAAGATAGATTTGAATACCCATTTTATTAAGCTCCTTAACAGTGTCTATAGCCTGGTGCTTCAACGCATCGCCTAACTCGATGTAGCCTGCGTATTTCTCATCAACCGCTACATGTACTACTCCAGGAAGTTTACAAACCTCATTGCGGTGCCTTATACCCATTTTATGCAGTAAATCATCATTCCCTACATGTACTGCTCGCTTCCCAACTACCCCCCGAATACCCATTCCTGGTATTTCCTGAACCTGGACGACCGAATATTTAGCTTCAGGCTTATACGCTTCTACAATTGAACGTGCAATGGGATGATTTGAAAAAGACTCTAGATGGGTCACATACTCAAGCAATTCCTCTCTATCAAAAGGGGGCTCCTCTTTAATCTCTCTTACCCTAAAAGATCCCTCGGTGAGCGTTCCCGTTTTATCAAAAACTACGTTTTTTATTCCAGCCAGAGCATCCAAGCTCTGAGAACCCTTAAAAAGCAACCCTCTTTTGGCGGCAAAACCAATACCAATAAAATAACTGAGCGGAATACTTAAAACTAACGCACAGGGACAGGAAATAACTAAAAGTATCAGTGCCTTATAAAACCAGAGGGAAAAACTCCCCCACCCAGCAAGCGGCGGAAATACAGCCAGAAAAACTGCCAGCAACACCACAGAAGGAGTATAGATTCTGGCAAAAGCAGTAATGAAACGTTCAACTCTTGCTTTGCGCTCTGAAGCCCTTTCAACAAGTTCCATAATGCGCGAGATTGAGGTATCTTTATACTTTTCTGTAGCCTGTATTTTCAGCACTCCTTCTCTGTTCAGGAAACCAGCCAGCACTTTTACACCCGGACGCACCATAACCGGTTTTGGCTCTCCGGTGAGCGGAGAAGCATCAACTAAAGATTCCCCCTCAAGAACAATTCCATCCACAGGAATTGCTTCACCCGCTCTAACCAAGAGGAGGTCACCAACCTCCACCTCCTGAGGGGGAACCACTCGCAAAATTCCATCTTTCAAAACGTTGGCAAATCTGGGTTGAGCTTCCAGAAGAGACCTCACCGTGCTGCGAGCACGGTCTACTGAAAGATCCTGAAGGTATTCACCAATCGAGTAAAACAGCATAACGCCCACGGCTTCCGTCAAAGCCCCTATATAAAGAGCCCCCAGAGTAGCTATACTCATCAGAAAGTTTTCGTCAAACCATTGCCTCCTCCATAACCCCCTAACTGCCTTGTAAAGCACTGGATATCCCGCAATAAAATAAGCACCCAAAAGAAACAACTTTCCTAAAAGAAATGGATTTCCCCTCCAGAGCAAACCAGACAACAAAAAAATTCCCGAGATAAACAAGCGTAAAAAATCTCGTTTGTCAGAAAAGAAAAACACCCAAAAACTCCTTCCCTCGCTTTTTGGAGTGCAACATTTTTCACCCATTTCCAGTCTTCTCCTCTTTAAAATGAAGAATGGCAAGCTCGAGAATAGAATACACATGCTGGTCATCAAGGGCATAAAAAACCTTGCGCCCCTTTCTACGAAATCTTACCAAACGCATACTACGCAAAAGCCTCAACTGATGTGATACCGCCGACGGAGTGGCACCTATTATTTTTGCAATATCAAAATTACACAGCTCTCTTTCCATAAGGGCGAGAACTATCTTTAAACGAGTTGGGTCTGAAAAAGCCGCGTAAAACGCAGCCAGATCCTGGAGCTTTCTTTCGTCCGGCAGTCGAGATCTAATTTCTTCGATTTCCCCCTCAGTGGAAACTTTTTCCGTTGAACAATCATTGCTTTTCATTAATAATCACTCCAACAATTGAACAATAGTTCAACAATAATTATACTGCTCTCCTCTCTCTAAAATCAAGAGGAAAATCGCTTTCAATTAATATAATATCCGCACCCGGTGACCATTCACCAATAGGCAATGATGATACGCATCAAGGGAGCGATAATTATACTCAGCAAAGTGGAATATGCCACCATGCTGGTTGCATATTCAAAGTCGGCTTCGTAAAACCTGGCTACAACTGAAGACTGCATCATGACTGGCATCGCAGCAACAACCACAAAAACATCTTTCATTAGCTCGGGAATCCCAAGAACAATCGAAACCAACCAGGTAATGAGTGGAGTAAACAGAAAACGCCCCAGAAGTGCCAGTGCAGAGTTTGAATCAAAAATAATCCTTCTAAAACCCATAAAACGGATATTCATCCCTACACAGAAAAGGGCAAGGGGGGTGGTCAAGCCGCCAACCATTTTGAGGCTTTTTAGAGCGAATTCGGGAAGCTTTAGTTCAAAAAACATTGCTCCAACACCGATAAAAAAGGCAATGAGAGGAGGATTTAAAACCCGCTTTAGGAGATCTATGTTCCAGAAAGGAAGTCTTTCTGTAGTAGCATCCGAAATAATACCCCATACACCCAGCGTCCAGAACAAAGTAGTATTCCCAAAATAATAAAGAAGAACATACGGCAAGGCTTCCTCCCCAAGGAGAACCTGAGTCAGGGGAAGCCCCACAAAAATGGTGTTGGACATCGCAAAGGTCACTCGAAACAAGCCAGCTCGTTTCTCAGGAACACGCGCAATTTTACCTAACCCAAAGGCCAAAAAATAAGCAAATAGAATACTTATAAAGGGTACTAAAACACCCTGTTTTGCAGTCAAAAGCCCTTTCAATTCAAAGTCAGATGCGAAATTGTAAACCATATAGCAAGGAAGGGCAATGTTTATGACTAATTTACTAAAAAGATTAAACTCTCTTTCTCCAAACCACTTCAAGTAGGCAAGCCAATAACCCAACAAAACTAAAACTACAATGACCAAAATCCCCTGAATAGCATCGATAAAAATCATCATAATACAACCCTCGACTCAGAAATCTCCTTCAGCAACTCTGCCATATATTTCAGAATTGTACCATTCAACTAAAATGGATATAAACGTAATACAAAGCGCTGGAGGCAAAAAATGAATTTTAGAGAAAAAGTAATTGCTTTAGCAAAACGTCTTGGCGTAGAAACTGACTATCTGGATTCTTTTGGAAAACGCGTAGAACCACCCTTGGAAACCTTTTTGCTCTTTACAAAAGCCATGGGCTTTGAAATCGGCTCTGAGAAAGACATCGAAGAAGTAGAAAACGTTCTGAATCAAACCTCTACAAGAGAAGCATCGGTGTTGCTGGTCAAAGAAGGCAAAGTGGAGCTGCCTTGCCAGGATTCTGAAGAAATAATACTCACCAGCGATGATGAAAAAGTAATTCCGCTCACCTGCAGGAATAAGTTCCTCGAGTTCCCACCTGACCTTCCTTTCGGATACTATTTTCTTAATCTGTTTTGTAAAAACAGTCCTCGAAGTAAAAAGATCCTGGTCATTCACAGCCCTATGAAAGCATTTCTCCCGCGACAAAAGCACTGGGGACTACACCTTGGTCTTTATAGTGTGCAGAGCCCTAATAATCAGGGTATTGGAGACCTTGCCGACCTTGCAAGGCTTCAAGAAGCTGTTATTAAGTTCGGCGCTTCATATTTGGGGCTTTTGCCTCTACACTTGATGGACAAAGAAAACCCTCTTCAAACCAGCCCTTACTTTCCCTTGGATCGCTTTGCTTTTGACCCTGTTTATCTCCCTTTAAGTCAGCCCCAAGAAACCTATCCAAATCAAGATTTCGAGGTATTTCGAAACGCTCCTTTGGTCGATTATCAAAAGATCTGGAAAGCGAAAGAAAAAGTTTTCAGAGCAAACTTCAAAAAATTGTTTTCCTCACCCCTTTTTAAAGAAGATATGGAAAAATTTATAAAACTGCGAGGGGAAAGATTTGCCTTAAGCATTCTATACCAATCCATTGCTGCAAAAAAAGGAAATAACTGGCGCAACTGGCCAAGAGAAATGCAAAAACCAACTCTGAAGCTCCTCGAGCACTTTCGGGCAACAAACGAAGAAGAGTATATGTTTCACGTATTCCTGCAGTGGCTATGGAACCAGCATCTTGAAAAGTTAACTTTGCAGAACAAAGTGCTCGCCTTTGACCTACCCCTCGGATTTGCTCCTCAGGGGGCGGAAGAATGGGTTGAACAGGAATCCATGGTTTCAGAATTCTCAGTAGGAGCGCCACCCGATCCTTTTTCTCCTCAGGGTCAGAACTGGGGATTTCATCCTTTCAATCCCCACAAAATGCGCGAAAACCATTATCAGCATTTTATATCTCTTTTGAAATTCAATATGCAATATGCAAAATTTCTACGTTTTGACCACATACTTTCCCTGAAAAGACTTTTCTGGATACCCAAAGGTGCAGAAGCCAGTGAAGGTCTTTATGTAAAATATCCCACGCAAGAGTTACTGAGTATTTTGACTCTGGAAAGCAAACGTGCCAGCACCGTGATTATTGGGGAAGATCTGGGAACTATTCCTCCAGGATTCAGAGAGCTTCTACAGCAACATGATATCTTATCGACACGGGTCTTCTATTTTGAAACCGATGACCAAGGATTTCCTCTTGCACCCAGGCAATATCCTGTAAAAAGCATTTTCCTGCTTAACACCCACGACATGCCTCCTCTGCGAGGATTCATTAAGGGCTGCGATTTAAAACTGCGCCGTAAGTTAAAAATACTTGGAGAGGAAGCTTTTGCAAGGAGCTTCTTGGAACGTAAAAACTTCATCGCTAAAATGTTAAAAATGCTCAAGAACGAAGGGTTTCTGCTTGAAAGCACTTCAGAAAAAGATTTTAAAGAAATTTTCCAGGCGCTTGTTGTGTTTGCAATGCATACCCCTTCTGTGGTGAAAGCGCTGAGCCTTGAAGACCTCCTGGAAAAAGTGTTTCAACCCAACCTTCCTGGAACTACCATAAAACAATATCCTAACTGGAGAAAAAAGCACCAAATCCAGTGGGAAAAGCTGCAAAAGAAAATTGCCCAAATAGCCTTTTACTGGAATGAACCTAATAACCAAAAGCTATAAACAATTTCAATAAAAAGCAGACATTCAATTTTTAGCTCAGTGACGATGAATTTTTTGTTTTTGGGAGAAAAGAGGGATTAAAGGAAAAGCAGGGTAGGTTCCTTGACGCCTCCCAATTTGCTTTGCTACAATTTCTCAGGGAGCCGGTGTAGCTCAATGGTAGAGCAGCGGAATCGTAATCCGCAGGTTGTCCGTTCGAGTAACCGGTTCTCTCCAATGCAGTATTTAAGGACCTCCCAGGCTTTTCCCTTCCCCCCTCTAAACCCCGAATCCGATGCTCATAAAAGGGGGAATGAGCATGGGAAAGGTCTTAAAAATTGTTCAGCCTAAAACCTGGAAGGAGTATTTCTCTGACTTCCTCCTGGAAAAGCAAATTGCCGGCTGCAGAAAAAGAACCCTTAGGGATTACCGCTACCACATTACCCGCTTCTTTGATGGTTTAGAACTCGAAGATTGGGAAGGCATTCAAGAAAGGTTAAAGGAATACTTCCCTCCTGACTTAGCCCCAGCCACCTTCAACATCAGAAGAGCCTACCTCAAAGCCTTCTTTTCCTACCTGGTAAAACAGGGGGCTATACCTCAAAACCCTATAACTTTCAAAAAGCGTAAGGATGAAGGTAAAGCCAGGGCTATACCTCAGGAAGTTTTGAAGAAACTTCTGGAATTACCCAACAAGGCAACCTACACTGGATTAAGGGACTACGTGCTCATTCTCTTTACCTTAGACACCGGAATAAGACCAAAGGAAGCCCTTTCCCTTCTACCTGAGCACTTTAACTTAGAAGCCCGGGAAGTTACTGTTCCGGGTGGGATTGCTAAAACCAAAGCTACAAGAACCCTTCCTCTTTCACCTTTAACTGTGCAGTGGCTGAAGAAGCTTCTCAAGGTAAGACCCCCGGAATGGGGAGATGCCCCGGTATTCTGTTCTCAGGATGGAAAAGCAATCCTTGAAACTTCCTGGTCCCATCGTTTAGCTTCTTACTCAAAGCGTCTGGGACATAAGATTACCCCTTACGATTTACGCCACAGCTTTGCCCTTCATTCTCTACGCAATGGTATAAGCCCTTTTGCTCTACAGAGAATCTTGGGACACACTGACTTAACCATGACCAAAAGGTATTTGGCTTTGACTCAAGAGGACTTACAGAAAGAGCATGAGAAAACCAGCCCGGTAAACTTTTTCACCACTAAAAGAATGAGAAAGCTACGTTAAAAGAGGGTGAAACTGCTTCATAGAAGCCCTGAAAGGCATTTAATTTGGTTAGTTAATGTTTTATGCTTCCCAGTGTTTTTAAGGGGCTTACAGAGCCTGAGAAATGCAAATTAAGGAGTCAGATGAAAAGGTTCGTCAGAAAAAAACAGTCTTGACATTCCCCTTTCTCTTAGGGGACAATATAGCCAGAATATACCCTAAGAGAGGGGGAACACTATGAGGGAGGAAGTTCGAAAGCTCCTTGACGGAATGAGCAAAGAAGAGCTTACCGAAGTCTTTGAATATGTGGCTTGCCTTCTTGAAGAGAAGGAACAGAAAGAAGAAGGCAAACAGAAAGGGCATGTAGAAATCAAAATGATTGGTAAATGGGGTCCTTACGCTTACCTTAGATGGTGGGAAGATGGAAAGCACAAAGCTAAATACTTGGGTAAGGTAAGCAACCCTTGAAATTTTTCAGAAACAGGACACCCGGGAGAGAGAAAACGGGTATTTCTCAGTAAATACCCATTTTCTCCATTTCTTCAAAGCATTCCTCAAAGGCAGGAATAGGGGTTACTTCCTCTCTCTGTTGAGCTGGTGGCTCAAGGTTCTTTACAAGTTCCAGGAACTTTAAAGCAGTTTTTACTTCTCCCCGGTTTAAGGAATTCTCTATAACATCTAAGGCTTTAAAAGTGAGAGAGCGCATTCTGTCTAAAGCACTACCCCAGACTTCCTGCCTTTTTCTTTCCAATTCCTGTTGGAAGTAAGGGTTACGGTTTAACCACATGGAGATGGTGCTTCTCGTAACTCCCACTGCTTCAGCCACTTCCTGAGTAGTTTTTCCAAGAAGCAGTAAGTCAATGGCATTGAGTTGCTTAACGGTAAGTTGCTTAGGGTTAGCTTTTGCTAAGCTCTTCAAGGCAAAAATCACCTCCAGAAAATTGAAAACTGTTAAGAGACAGAAGGGGTTTTTTAAGGGAAAGATGGTCCGGGGTCTCTGGGGGTGCATAGGGAGTCTGAAATGCTGTTTTGTTGGGCTGCGTTAGAAATCGTTAAATCACCTCACTCTCTACTGCTATGTGCTTCCTTTCGTGTTCGTATATTGCAGCAATGGGAACATTGTATTTTCTGCTCAAATACTTAGGGGAGAGTCCGCAGTCAAGCAAATACTCAATCGTCTTCCTTTGAGGGTGGTTACAAACCGGGCAGGAAGGGTCAATGGGTTCTTCCCCGGTGTTCAATGGATTTCTATTGGGGTTTTGTTCGATGTTTGTTCGAATAGGTTCCTCTGTGGTGCTCAAATTGGGGGGTGGTAGGAGTTCGGGTTGTTCCAAATTGGGTTGGGTAGGGGATGTGTCCAAAGTGTCCAAGGTGTCCACACTTTTTAAACCGTTTTCTGCCTGCTTATAATCGGTTGTAAAACCGTGGACACTTTGGACACCCTGGACACTTTCAGATGTAAAAGCATCTTCATCACCATCTGTTGGTTGTTCCTCTTTCCATTTGATTCCTACCCAGGCCCACCAACGTTTCTCAGCTGGCCCCCTTTTGGCCTCATCAAGCCCCATGGCTAACATTTCTTGTTTAATGCGAGAGTCGCTATATGCAGTCCTCCCCTTCTGCTGTAACCATTGAGTAAAGTGTTCTTTGAACTTCCACTTGAAGATGTAGTCATCCCCGTTGTAGGTAATCTCACAACATTCCTCAACGAAACTGTGTAGAGGCGAAGAAAGCTTCAGGTAGAGTTCCTGCACTTCCTCAGTTGGTCTATGGTGGGTGAAGATGAAGTTCCGCTTTCGCAAATCCTGCAGGGTTTGAAGAACCCCGTAAAGTAGGGCTTCGTATTCCTCTGGGTCGGCATTCACTACCTGAACTTCAAGGGCGGGGTTCTCTTTGAACTGCTTCGGGAACTCAATGAGGAAAAGGCGTCTATAAAATGCCTCTGTGGTGTCTGCACTACGAGGGACCTCATTGGTCAAGAAGATTAGCTTTGCGTAATTCCTGAACTTTATTGGCTCTCGAAATTTGCGGTCAGCTTCGATGGTGTCTTCACCGGTCAACTGCTTCAGAAGGCCTGTTTTCTGAATCTCTGAATATTCAAGTTCGCCTACGGCATTAGCCAGCTTCCCATAAAGTGAAGCGCCTGCAAAGCGCCCATGTTGTAATTCATTCAAGGAAACGTGGGCTACATTCTCTTTGCCCAAAAGCCTCTCTAAAATCCTGGCAAAAAGGCTCTTTCCGTTTGAACCCCGGCCGTAAAGGATGAACAGTTTCTGGTAAGGGTAGCCACGCCAGAGGCAATAAGCCATAAGCTCGTAAAGGGTGATGGTTTGGTCTTCGGGCAGGAAACTCTCAATGAGGGGAATAACGAGTTTGCTTTCAGCCTTTGGGTTGTAACGCCAGGGAAGTTTCCAAGTGAAGTAGTCACCGGGTTGGTAGGGTCGTAGTTCATTGGTTTCCAGGTCAAAAACACCGTTGGCAAGGGGGATTAAGTGCACCGGGGGCTCAGGCAGTGGCTTCCCTTTCCAGGCGCATCCCTTAACATCGGCAATGATTTCATCAATGACATAACGCCTTTTTTGGACGTCCGGCAACTGCTCTACTGTGGTTCTCAATTCATGCGTGATTAATTCTTCCCCGTCATCACGCCACAGACCACTTCCTGGGTCAAACCAGTAAAGCGGTTCTTTCCCACCCGGCCACCAGAAACTGTATTTGGTCATCAAAGCTTCAGTGAACGGCCGGGGGTAAAACTTGTCGAGGACCAGAAATTTGGGTGTTTCTTTGTGTTCCGTTCGTAGTTCCAGCCATTCAGCAACCTTCAGAAGAACTTCTTCCGGGTAATATTCTTTAAGGGTCGGGAAGCCTGTTGTTGGCAAATCCGCCTCTACTTTTTGCGCCGTATTTCTGATTTGCGCTATACGCTGCCGTTCTTCCTCGTCGTTTACCAACCTACAAAGTGCCTCGAGAAATTCCGCTGTCTCTTCTCTGGACCATCCATTCCTAAGTAGCCATCCCGCCAAAGCCATTGAGGCAAATTGCCTAACCCCAGGGGAAGGGTAGTAACGGGCAAGTAACACGCAGGAAGCGAGCTTTGCAACGCAACGCCTTAACGTAGCAAATTCAACCCTTGCGGGTTCCTCTTCGACGTCCCAGCGAACCTCTTCACCGGATGGGTGAATTGAGTCAGGAAAAACTGTTTGGCAACCAGTAGAACGTAGTTCAACGATGGTTTCCCCATATTCAAAACGCATTGTTTTAGCACCGGGGCTAATGTAGAGCCAGTGGCTTTTGGGTTTACTTTCCCGCCCAAAAACAGCCCCGGTTGGGGGAAGAAAGTAATCAGCGACCTCTAATGCTTCGGGGCAATCAATGTCGACGTCTACCACCCAGCCTGAGGGTTCGCCAAGGAGAACTCCAACATTTTGGCCATTGCTAAAGTGCTTGGGCAAGTCGTGGGGGCTGAGCTTCAGGTTTTGCCACCCAGGAAGCACCGGGGCTTTAGAACCATGAGGGATGGGAATGACAGCCCATCCCTGGGTGTGGTATTCTTGAGCAGTTTCAAGCGAAAAGCGGCAGCTGCGCATGCCGTTTCTCCTCCGCATTTTGCTTTTTCCGTGTGTCCCAATATGAGAGAGGGAGGAATAATTGCTCACCACAGCCTCGGTCCAGCTTTGCAGCATACCGGAGAAACCGCTGTAGGGAGCAGGTAAAAACTTTGTCGCCAAAAACGACTTCCAGCAAGTCAACGCCAGCTTTTTTCATCGCTTCGACCACTTTGACGTGGTAGGACCAAGCTGGTGGTTTGCGGAGCATGTGCTCAGGTTTTGCATAACGTAATGCGACGAGCTCACCATTACGCCAAAGAAGCTTGTGGTGCGGAACACTTGCTTTTTTCTCACTTTTTTGGTATTTTTTCACGATGGTACACCTCGTTCCTTTTTCTTCCCCGGTCAGCTTCTCTGCCCAGAAGCAGCCGGGCCCTCAACTGGCCCTTGAAGCTCTTCTTCGGGTAGCTCCAGGACTTCGGCAAGCCTTTTCAAAACATTTTGAGATGGTCGAACACGCCCAGAAAGCACTGAGGAAACGTAAGTTTCCGAAATACCAAGCATACGTGCCAATACCTTGCACCCTAATCCGCATTGCAGGGCTTTCAAGCGCCCTTTGGTTAACATTTTCCTCACCTCTTTACAATCTCTATTCTTCAACATATAATAGAGACATGACGAACATTGGGGGGTCTATGGATTTTCAGAAAGGGTTTAATCTGGTTAAAAAAGCTTCAGTGGACAGGTTTCATGTCTTGCCCTACTCTGCTCGTAAGTTCTCTTACCTTCTCTCAACCTTTGAAAAATTAAGGTGGTTGGAAGAACTTTCCCAAGAAGAGAGAGATTGGTTTTTGAACGAATGGTTAGCATCTCAATTCTTTAGAGATGGAGAATGGATTTTGAAATATTATTGTTTTAAGGGTCTCTGTATTGGCTTCATTCTTTCAGGATTTGGTCTCCGTTTTTTGTTTATTCCTTACTCTCAGACTACTCTTTTTAATGCGCTATTTTTTCATACGTTTTTTAAAGGAAAAGCCCCCCTGTTTGAAGGCTTTGGAGAGCTCTTTGTCCGGTTCTTTTTAGAAGGGTGGCTTCTGAGTTGTGGTATAGCTCTCCAGGAAAAGATTGAGAAAATGAAGAAGGAAAAGCCCAATAGTAAGGATTTTGAGGAGATTATTCAGGACGAAAAGTTGTTTTATGCTGCCCTAAGCAATGGAGATTTCGAAACGTTTGCTGAAATTCGTAGGAAATACAAACTTCCTACAATTGAAGACGTGGAAGCCCAGTCGAGATTGTTGAGAAGACGTGGACTCAACCCTCCTTCACGTTTTTACAGTGTTACCCCCCTTTGTTATTCTCTCTGGGAAAATATAAAAGGCTTGCCAATCATTTTCTTCAGCGAACGCACTGAAGATGATGAAGTCCTGGCTCAAATGGCAATATGGGCTTACAGACAGGGAAAAACGGAGCTTTCTCACCTTTACCGCTATTTACAGAAATGGTGTCGGAATGAAGATTTGTTACAGGAGGTAATAGAATACCTTTTACAGCACTGGAAAACACCCAGAAGCGAATTTTCCTTTCGCTCTTACTGCCGCTTACTGTTGCGTTATTGGAGAAAAAACCTCCTTGGAAGAGAAGTCTCTTTGGAAACTGACTTTCTCAGGCCCAGAAGAAAAAGGTTTGTTAATACCCCTTTGGAGCCTGTTTTCCCCTGTTCAGTATTTGAAGCGGCTCTGTTTTTGTCTATGGAATTCCCCGAAGAACCTGAGAGTATAAAGAAATGGTTATACCGCAAAATGGAAAGAGGGGCTATTCCAGGATGCATTGCGGGTTTTAGCGTGTCTGAAGATGGTTACACCAGGGACAAGAGAATGTTTCAACTGACTGAAGAGGGCTTTGAAAAAGCCAGGGAATTACTTAGAGAAAAGAACAACAAAAAGCACTTCGAAGAGACTCGAAGTGCTGTTGTTAAAATAGTCATGAAGCAACGAAACGTTGGACGTAGAGCAGCCCAAAGATGGGTTAAAAGAAGGCTTGATGCTGGTAAAGACTGGGAAGAAATTGCCGAAGAATTGGGGCTGATTCCAGAGTCAAAGAAGGTCAAGAGTCCGCTGTCGGTAACACCAAAAATGGAATCCGCTGTCGGTAAGGGGAGAAAAGAGGGATTAAAGGAAAAGCAGGGTAGGTTCCTTGACGCCTCCCAATTTGCTTTGCTACAATTTCTCAGGGAGCCGGTGTAGCTCAATGGTAGAGCAGCGGAATCGTAATCCGCAGGTTGTCCGTTCGAGTCGGATCGCCGGCTCCAGAATTTTTATCTGGTTATCTCCTTCAGCCCCTGGTCAGTAACTAATACCCTGCCAAAAGTCGAATATTTCAAAAAGCCCTTCTCGACCAAAGAGTGAACTATTTTTCTCGCCTGTTCTTGACTAAGCCCGAGTTTTTCTCCTACGTCTTCAGGATATACGGAAACATCAGTAGCACGACCTGCTTCTTCCCAAAGCATTTTCAAAACAAGTAAATCTTTCTGGTCCACTTTTACCCTTCCCCTTTCAAGGACAAAAATAGAATCAGCTAAAAGGAACCTAACCAGTTTACGAAGAATACCTAAAATAGTATACTTCTTGAAAATCAGGAAGTTCCAGTTGCTCCAAAATAAAAGTAGAAACTAAGAAACGTGATACAGTTAAAATAAAAAAGAGGTGAACAACAATGGAAAAACAATCGGTTTCTGCAAGTGGGTTTGAACGTAACTGGTTCGCAGTAATCCTGGTCATTGTAGGCCTGGTCATAGGCTTTTCCCTTCTTTTTTCAAGTACCAATCTCGAAAAAAGTTTTGCTTTGCCTGATACTTCAGGAAAACTTGTATTCTTAGAAAACTTCGCTGGGAAACCCATAGTGGTTATTTTCTTTTCTCCTCGTTGTGGAGAATGCGTGGAAGAAGTCCCTATTTTGAAGGAGCTCTACCAGCAATACCACGATAAGGTGAACTTCATAGCGGTGGGGATAAAATACGAAAACGAAATACGTCACTTTGTTAAAGAACATGAAATTCCTTTTCCGGTGGTAATTGATACTTCCCTGCTGGTAAGTAAGCGTTTTAAGGTACATTGGTTACCGAGAATCGTTATTTTCGACAGTAATGGTAAAATAATTTTTGAGCACGAAAGCAAGCTTGAAAAAGATGCTTTTGAAGAAGCCATCCAAAAAGCGCTTTAAAGCGGAAAGGAGGTTTTGGTATGAATCAGGGTTGTTGCTCAAATCAAACCGAAAGAAGCCAATACAAACCCTGTCCATCCTGTGGTCAAAAGGGCCAACCCGTTAAGAAGATAACCGTGCAAAGTATATTAAAACCAGAAAAACGCAAACAGCTTGAAGAAAACGATTTTTGGGTTTGCGAAAATCCTGACTGCTCAGTGCTCTATTATTCCTCCAGTGGACAAACATACCTGGTTGAAGACGCTCAGGTGAGAGTGGGCTTCAAGGTCAAAGAAGACCCTATACCAGTCTGCTATTGCCACGGGGTAACGAAAAAGGACATCCTGGCCAATTGGGAAAAAACACGTAGTTTTAGCGAACTATTAAACATATTAGGCATCACTGGAGAATGTCAGTGTGAAATCAAAAATCCTAAGGGTCGCTGTTGTGTAGATGATATTCGGAAAATAGTCCTTGAAGAACTCGATGCAAACCCCCGGCAAATACAAGCTTCTTGTTGTAGCACGAATTGTTGCAGCTAAAAGTACCACTGCTTGGTAAATCGTGGTATAATTTTCGAAAAATGCCGGAGTGGCGGAATAGGCAGACGCAACGGACTTAAAATCCGTTGGAGCGCGAGCTCCGTGCCGGTTCGATTCCGGCCTCCGGCACCAGGTGCTTTAAGTACTTTCCAACTCATCTGATCCGCTTCTAAACTCTTTACTTCCTTAAATTCTCTGTCCAAAAAGTTTCTCAACACTTCTGGTCCAGGATTTTCTTCCCAGAGAAGCTTTCGTATGCTAATCTTTTAACAGAGACTAAAGGAGGAAAAAAGATGGGCAAAGCGCTTCTGAAATGGCGAGGAGTTGTGGCTTTGATAATGCTCTGCGGGATAGTCTTTCAAGGCCTCACCGGGATACTTCTTTGGCTTATTGTTCAGGGCATCCTATCGAGCGCCACTCTTTACAACTGGTTAAACCAGAGCCATCCCGTGGTAGGCATTCTTCTGCTGATAATTGCTTTTGTGCACCTGGCAATGAACAGAAAACTTTTTGCAAACGACCTTCGTTTGCTCTGGGACAAAGAACGAAATTAAAACCAAAGGAGGTTGTTCGAATGTCTTTTAAAGACCGCTTGCAAGTCGCTCAATTCCTTGAAGAAAAAAAAATCATAGCCATCATACGCACTGACCAGGCTCAATCTTTAATTGAGGCAGTAAAAGCCTTGAGAGAAGGAGGAATTCACTGCATAGAGGTAACCATGACCACCCCCGGAGCGCTAAAACTTCTTGAGGAAGTGCGAAATAAGGTGGAAAATGTCCTGTTTGGCGCAGGTACAGTGTTAGACCCGGAAACAGCTCGAGCCTGTATTTTATCTGGAGCACAGTTTATTGTTACGCCCTCATTAAACTTACGAGTCATCGAAGTAGCCCATCGTTACGATGTCCCAATTATCCCCGGAGCTTTTACACCAACCGAAATCCTCACTGCTTGGGAGAATGGAGCTGAGGTGGTAAAGGTGTTTCCTGCCTCAGGAGTCGGCCCGGGTTATATTCGCGAACTAAAAGGTCCCTTTCCCCAAATAAAGCTCTGTCCTACCGGGGGCGTGAATTTGGAAAACATACAAGCCTTTATAAAAGCCGGTGCAAGTTGTGTCGGAGTCGGTGGAGCACTGGTAAAAAAACAGCTGATTGCGGAAAAAAACTGGGAAGAATTGAAAAATTTAGCCCAAAGCTTTTACCAGGCAGTAACCAGCATTTAACCAGAAAGCGCTCTGCACTGCAGAGCGCTTTCTGGTTAAATCACGCCAGATGCCCAAACCAAGCCTTTGAGCTTCAAGTTCGAGCTTTTTAAAGTTGTCCTCATACCTTACATTAGGCGGAAACGTATATACCCTGGCATAACCGTTGGCAACAAGCCATTCGTTCACCATCAAGCCGTCCACATAAACGTAAGCCAGGAGCCTTCCATATCGATCTCGCCTCTCAACATCGAATTCAAGCCTTACCCTCTTACCTTCAACAAGCTTGCGATTCGCTTCCTTCGCCTCCCAGGCGTAAAACTCGGGCCTCCCATTTTCGCCGCTTAGTTCTGGGGTATCAATGCCTATATAGCGGACTCGCTCTCCACTTTTGAGCTTTATAGTATCTCCATCAATGACTTCCTCTACTACATACTCCCCACTGCGCTGCGACAAGCCATAAAAAACAATTATCATTAAGAAAATGAGTAAATAGCCGAAATTGCGAATATCTTTTTCACGCACCTAAACCACCCTGAAAAGGGGCTCCTCCCCAGCAAGCACTTTCACAATATTCAAAGCAGCAATAGTACCCATCTTTATATTTGCTTCTCTGGTATGAGCAGCTACATGAGGGGTTACAATGACGTTGGGCAGACCAAAAAGTGGACTTGCAAAAGGAGGTTCTGTTGATAAAACATCCAGCGCCGCCCCTTTTATCTTTCCCTCCTTAAGAAGGTTGTAAAGGGCTTCTTCATCAACCAATTCTCCCCGAGCTGTATTAACAAAAACGGCGCTTTCTTTCATGCGGGAAAGCAACCCTGAATTAATCATCCCCCTGGTCTCATCCGTGAGAGGAGCGTGCAAACTAATGACATCGGCCTTTTCAAAAAGCTCTTCCAACGTTACTTTAGAACAGCCTTCTCCCCCATCCTCTACCAGAGGATCGTAAAAAATCACTTTCATTCCAAAACCAAGAGCCCTCTTCGCTACCCCTCTTCCAATCCTACCCATACCAACTATGCCGATGGTTTTCTCAGCAAGTTCCTCTCCAAGTACCGGGCTACCCCATTCTTTGTTCTTCACCCGCTCTATAAGCAACGGCAAATGCCTGAAAAATGCCAGAATTAGAGCAAAAGTCATATCAGCAACCGATTCAGAATTAGCTCCCGGCGTATTGGTGACCACCACGCCATGCTTTCTGGCGGCTTCAAGATCGATATTATCCACGCCAACCCCGTGCTTTGAAACTACTTTAAGGTTAGGGCAACGGGAAAAAACCACCTCTCCTACTCTGTCTACACCCACCAGTACAGCCGAAGCATTTCCTATCAGTTCAGCCACCAGCTCTTCGTTTTCTGGTTCTGGATTATGTTTCTTCTCAACTGCCAAGCCAGCCTTCTCAAGAATCTCCCACGGTTCTTTGGAAGCCTTGGCAAAAGAGCGAGCCAAAATTACCACTTGTTCCATTGACTTTTCACCACCCTCTCTCGATTCGCGACACTTCGTTCGACACCCCTGGTATAATAAAAAAAAAGGAGCTTATCGGCAAGAAAGACAAATGAAAAAACACTTTTCATGGATGTTGTTTACAAGCTTAATCTGGGCAATGATTCTCTGCTTCCCTCATCCTGCCTTACCCAAGGAAAACACGCTATCTGTAGCAACATCTATAGCACCCCTGGCTAGCTTAATCAAGGAAATAGCTGACAACGAAGCAGAGGTAATTTGCATAATCCCTCCAGGAAGTGAACCACACACCTTTGAACTTAAACCCAAAGATATGGTCCGTCTGGAAAAAGCAAAGCTTTTGTTTGCAGTCGGATGGAATTTTGAGAACTTTATCAAACAGCTTTTAATCCATCTTAGTGAAAAAGTAGACATTGTGGAAGTCAACAAAGGAATAGAACCCATCTATTATGCCAGTAAAGAACCCAATCCCCATATCTGGCTTTCAGCGAATAACATAATCACTATAACCCATACCATAGCAGAATACCTCTCGCAAATCGATCCTTCCAACCGGGAATATTATTTCAAAAATGCGCAGTCTCTGATAACCAAAATTCAGGAATTACACCACCGATTTTCCCAAAAATTTCGGAGTCTCAAAAACCGTTCTTTCATTGCTTCGCACCCTTCCTGGTCCTACTTAGCCAGAGATTACGACCTCCAGGAAATAGGCGTACTTGAAGAAGGTCCTCATCAGATACCCTCTCCTCGCGCAATAAAGGACTTGATCCAAAAAGCTCGAGAAAAAGGCACTAAGCTGGTGCTTGCGGATAGGCTCCATAATCCCCAGCTCGCTGAAATGATAGCCCGAGAAATAGGAGGAAAGGTGCTATATCTTGATGTGCTGGGCTCACCGGATACTTCTTGCTGGGAACTACTTGAGAGAAACTTGGAACCCATCTATCAGGCTTTGAGTGAACATGAACAACCAGATAACAGTAATTGAACTTGAACACGTTTTTTTTGCCTACCAGAAGCATCTCATACTGGAAGACGTGTCTCTTAAAGTACAAAAGGGGGAATTTCTGGCCATTATTGGGCCAAATGGAGCGGGGAAAACCACCCTCCTCAAGCTGATGTTGGGACTACTCAAGCCCCAAAAAGGTAACATATATCTCTTTGGTAAACCTGTCGCTATGTGGGACAAAATCAAAAACCGGATAGGCTACGTTCCCCAAACTGCCACCATAGATGCTTCTTTCCCCATCAATGTCGAAGAATTCGTGATGACGGGAAGATACGGCATACTGAGAGGAACTATGCGTCCCCAAAAAAAAGATTGGCAAATAGTCGCAAAAGTGCTCGAGGAAGTGGGAATTGCTGAAATAAAGCATCGCCAGATTGGCGAACTATCCGGGGGCCAGAGACAAAAAATGCTTATCGCCAGAGCTTTGGCGGGTGAACCGGAAGTTCTGGTCCTCGACGAACCAATGACTGCCATTGACCCAGAAAGCATGGAAGGGATTTACGAACTCCTAAAGAGACTCCATCAGCAAAATCTTACCATCATTACCGTATCCCACGATGTAGGGGTAGTAGCCCAGTACTCTGACAACATTGCATGCGTTAATAGAAAAGTAGTAAAACACGGCCGTCCCGAAGAAGTGTTGCGAGAAGAAGTTTTAACCGCTATGTACGGAAAAGAAGCGGCTTTCTTCCACCACGGTCCCATACCGCACATAGTGGTACAGGCAGAATCAGAACCCTGCTTTCCAAGAAAAAAGGAAGATTAAAATATTATGGAATTTCTACAGTTTTCCTTTATGCAAAAAGCGCTGCTGGCTGGAATTATCGTGGGAAGTCTAAGCGCTTTTCTTGGCGTTTTTGTAGTTCTGCAGAATCTGGCCTTCCTGGGCACAGGTATTGCCCACGCAGCATTTGCTGGAATAGCAATTGGTTACCTGCTGGGCGTAAACCCAATAGCCTTCACTTATTTCTTCTGTGTAATTGCAGGCCTGGGTATAGCCATCCTTGCTCAATCTCAAAAAATAAGAGAAGATACGGCAGTAGGAATTATGTTTTCTTCCAGTATGGCGCTTGGTATATTTGTAGTTTCTTTTTTTAAGGTCAGTAACACAGACCTTTTCGGTTATCTTTTTGGCAACATCCTTGCCGTAACCAGGCAAGACTTAATATTTTCAACAATAGTCGCAATTTTTTCTATTTTTACAGTCCTTTTCTACCTTAAAGAAATAACCGCTTCCATCCTTGACTTTGAAATGGCTACAGTGATAGGTATACCAGCCGTGGGTTATAAATATTTTCTTGTAGCGTTAATCTCCCTATGCATAGCTATATCCATAAGGATCGCGGGAATCATACTGGTATCAGCATTGCTGGTTATACCGGGAGCAACGGCACTCCAGGTAAGCAAAACTCTCAAAAGAGCCCTAACCCTTTCAACAATAATAGGAGCTGGTACATCTCTGGCTGGTCTTTCTATTTCTTACTACCTCAACAGCCCTCCAGGCTCAACAATAGTTTTGTTCGCAGGATGCCTGTTCCTCCTGATACGTTTAATGAGGTTCAACCAATAGCATGAACAGAAAGCGTACACGGAGGCTTAATGTTTTTGCCTCAGTTCCCAAGTTGTTATTATGGCTTCAGCAACCTCTTTCATGGGTTTTTGTTTGTCCATGCTATAGCGCTGAATTCTACGGTATGCTTCGTCTTCATCTATGCCAAATTCCTTCATCAATATACCCTTGGCTCTTTCAATTTTCTTTCTTTTTTCAAGCTCCTCTCTAATGAGCTCACTTTCCACAAGTAAGCGGTAGTTCTCGACCACAACCGCTGCCTGATTGGCAATAGCAGTAAGAACCCGAACCTCTTCTTCGCTGAAGTCCCGAGGAGTTGAAGTATAGAGATTTAAAACGCCAACAATCTTCCCTTTCACCTGGAGTGGTAAACTGATTAGCGAGGAAAGACCTTCCTTAACTGCTATATCCTTATTAACATAACGAGGGTCTTTCTTTACGTCCTTCACAATGATGGGCTTCCCCTCAAGAGCTACTCTCCCCGCAATGCCTTCGCCGAGCCTCAGTGGAGGCTTGCTATTATAAGCCTCAGATATCGATTGAGTAGCTTTGACCTCGAGAACCTTTTTCTCTTCATCAAGCAACATCAAAGAACAGATGTTAGACTGCATGACCTGGGCAGTAATGGTAACAATCAATTTCAAAACATCCTCAAAATACATGTTGGAAGTGATCAATTCACTAATACGAGTTATGGCTTCCAGCTTTTCTCTCACTTTTTTACTGCCCTCCGTTTATGTTTTAGCCAACGTGTTAAAATAGATTATGGATATTCAAGCAGAAAGTATATCGCACAATTCCATTCTAAACAAGACCAGCAAAAGGGGGGTCAGAAATGGGCAAGCTTTTTGGAACTTTTGGAATAAGAAGAGTCGCCAATGAAGTGCTTACTCCTGAGATGGCCACAGAACTTGCTATGAGTTTCGGGACATTCATTGGTGGAGAACCAGTAGTAATAGGCAAAGACCCGAGAAAGCATGGTGAGATGTTATACAGCGCCCTGAAGGCTGGTTTCCTCTCGGTGGGTTGTCCGGTTATCGAACTGAACACCACAGCAACTCCGGCCCTGCAGTGGGCTTGCAGGCAGTGGAACTTTTGGGGAGCGATGGTTACTGCAAGTCACAATCCACCGGAATGGAATGGCATAAAATTCATGGAAAAAAGTGGCAAGGGGTTGGACAGAGAAAAAGAAGAGAAAGTAGAAGACATTTTCTTTGCCAAAAGTTTTAAAAGGGTAGGCTGGCAAGCGATACCTCAAAACACCACAAAAAGGGATATTACTCAGGATTACATAAAAGCTATCATAGACAGGGTAAACGCTTTAGCAATTAAGGAAAGCCGCTTCCGGGTCCTCATTGATTGCGCCAATGGAGCACCAAGCTTAATTACCCCGTACCTTTTAAGTGAACTGGGATGTAGGGTGGTGAGCCTCAATGCCCATCCAGACGGCAATTTCCCGGGTAGAAACCCCGAACCAACACCTGAAAACTTAGGAGACCTCACCATCCTCATGAAAAACGGCAGTTTTGACATTGGATTCGCCCAAGATGGTGACGGTGATCGGCTTATAGTCATCAAGGAGAACGGAGAATTCATTCCAGGAGACCTCAGTGTGAGCGTGGTAGCTCGAGAACTGGCAAGAAGCGAGAAAAAAGGACCCATTGTGACCACAGTAGCCACCACTCACCTCCTTCAGGAAATTGCAAAAGAAAACAACCGCGAATGCATCATTACGGCAGTAGGAGACCTGGTAGTGGCCAAAGTTTTGCAAGAAAAAGATGGCATATTTGGTTGTGAAGAAAACGGAGGAATGATATTCCCTGATTTTGTTTGGGGACGAGACGGTGCTATGGCCTGTGCTTGGATACTGCACATCATGGCTACCAAGCAAAAAACAATCAGCGAGTTGCTTGCGGAACTTCCCCCTTACTACCAGGTAAAAACCAAAATCAAGGTAGACCCGGAGAAAAAAGAAAAAATCCTTAACAAAATTGATGAAATAACTTCGCGGGAACAAAACCGAATCACCATCGATGGGTTCAAGGTAATTTTCGATGATGGAAGCTGGGTTTTGATTAGACCTTCGGGAACTGAACCACTTATCAGGGTTTTTGCCGAATCCAGAGACAAAGAGAAAGCCGAAAAGCTGGTCAAACAATATCTGGAAATTATCCAGAATGTCTAATTCTGAAAAAGAACAGGCACAGGTCTGTGCCTGTTCTTTTTCAGAGGTTTAAATACTCAAGCACGAAAGGATTGGTTGCCCTTTCCTTGGTAAGCGTTGAAAAAGGGCCATGTCCGGGGAAAATCTCAGTATCAGGGTCAAAGTCCCTGAAAAGCCTCTCCAGAGATTCCAAAAGGTCTCGCATCGACCCTCCAGGAAGATCAGTACGACCTATAGAACCGGCAAACAAAGCATCACCGCTAAAAAGCCATTTACGGGCAGCAAAATAAAAACAGACACTTCCTGGGGTGTGACCAGGGGTGAAGTAAACCTTGATTTCTTCCTCTTTCAATTTTAGAGTCGACACCTCTTCGTTGAAGAGCAGGTCAGGGAAAGGTGAGCGATAAGGCCTGCCCAACTCGGAAGAAAGGTTCAACTCAGGCTTGTCCAGATAAACCAAGTCTTGTTCAGATACCACCAGCTTCGCCTCAGGAAAAAGCCGTTTAAAAAAGTCATTTCCCCCAATATGATCGATATGACCATGGGTGTTGGCTATAAACCGCAAATGCAATCCTCTTTTATTGATAAAATCAGCTATTTCCTGAGCTGGAACAGCAGGATCAATCAATATAACCTCTTCGTCCACTCCCACCAAAAAACTGTTGGTCATCAGCTCTCCAAGGACAAAATGCTCCATCCAAACCTTCACTGTTCGCCTTTTCTCCTTTCCTTACTATCCAGAATAATGGTAACTGGCCCATCATTACAAAGAGAAACCTGCATATGAGCTCCAAAAACACCGTTTTGAACCTTCACGCCTTGCTCACGGAGCATTTTCAACAATAACTCGTAAAGCTGGTTAGCCTGTTCAGGCGAGGCAGCTTTCTCAAAACTGGGACGCAAGCCTTTCCGGCAGTTTCCATAAAGAGTAAACTGAGATATCAAAAGAAGTTCTCCACCAATCTCCATTAAGCTCCGGTTCATCTTACCTTCTTCGTCTTCGAAGATACGCAAGTTGGGTATCTTGCGCAACATGAACTCCACATCTTTTTCATTATCCTCTTTGCCCACACCAAGTAAAACCAGTAAGCCCCTGCCAATTTGAGCTACCACTTTTCCATCAACAACAACCTGTGACCAGCTAACACGCTGAATAACCGCTCTCACTTAGCGCTTATCACACCTCCTCTGCGCACTACTTTGACACTTTTCACTTCTTTCAAGGCTCCCAATAAACGCAACAACTCCTCACGGTCGTGAACTTCCACTACAAAATGAATTCGGGCCTCTACTCCCGAACTATGTGCTTTGACTGCCTTAATTTCCAGCTGGCAGTTCGAAACCACCCCAGAAACATCAGCAAGAAGCTTGGGCCGATCTACTGCTTCTACAACTACACCTACCGGGAACAAAGCCTCCACGGACCTGTCCCATTCGGCCTCCAGCACTCTATCCTTACTGAAAGAATTTCTTCTCAAATTGGGGCAATTGCCACGGTGCACGGTTATGCCTTTGCCCCTGGTTACAAAACCACATATAGGATCTCCAGGAAGAGGCGCACAACAACGAGCAAGCTTTACCTCAAGACCTGAAGCCCCCTGAATGATAACCGCTTCCTCTCCTCTGCGAAATATACCGGGTGAACTCTTTCTGCGGTCCAGAAAATGCTTGCGTATTGAATAGGGGATTATTCTGTTAATTACTCGCCTTGCACTGTATCTGCCTTCTCCAATGGCTATGTAAAGGTCTTCCAGGGTTTTAAGGCTATTGTCTTCCAAAAACTTTTTCAGGTTTGCGCTAACCAGGCTTTCCTGAGCCGGGCTCAATGTGTATTTGGACATCTCTTTGTCAAAGGCCTTTTTGCCTTTCTTCAGATTAATTTCTCGATTCTTCTTGCGGAGAAAAGCGCGAATCCGGTTACGAGCACCTGGAGTTTTACACATCGAAAGCCAGTCTGGACTGGGACCCGAGGAAGAACGGGAAGTTAAAATCTCTACAATGTCTCCGCTCCTCAGTTGATAATCAAGGGGCACAATTTTGTTGTTAACTTTAGCTCCAATACAGCTATTACCGACTTCAGTGTGGATGAGATAAGCAAAATCAATGGGAGTAGAACCGCGGGGGAGTTTTTTCAGGTCTCCTTTCGGCGTGAACACATAAACTTCATCATCAAAAAGACTTATTTTCAAGTCATCCATAAACTCTCGAGTGCTTTTCAGGTCCTGCTGCCATTCCAAAATCTGACGCAACCAGTTAATTCGTTCATCAAACACATCTTTCTCGCCAAGCTTTTTGCCCTCTTTATACTTCCAGTGTGCCGCTATACCATACTCAGCTGTGCGATGCATATCCCAGGTGCGTATTTGAATCTCCATGGGCTTCCCTGCTGGCCCTATAACTGTGGTATGTAGCGACTGATACATATTAGACTTGGGTACAGCAATGTAATCTTTAAATCTCCCTTCCACAGGGCTCCAGAGTTCGTGAACTATCCCCAAAACAGCGTAACACTCAGAGACGGCATTGGTGATAACCCTCATGGCTACCAAATCGTGCAATTCTTCAACTCTCACATTCTGGCGACTTATTTTGCGATAAATGCTATATATGTGCTTAAAGCGACTCTGGATTTCAGCAGAAATGCCAGCAGCCCGCAAGCGCTCTCTAAGAATTTCTTCGGCTACCTTAATTTGTTGCTCCCTTTCCTTCTTAATCCTCTCAACTTTGCGCTGAAGGTTTAAATAGGTCTCGGGTTCCAGAAAAAAGAGGCTCAGGTTTTCCAGTTCAACCTGAATCGCAGCCATTCCCAGACGATGCGCAAGGGGGGCGTATATTTCCAGGGTTTCACGGGCAATTTCCTCTTTCTTATCACGATACTGATACTTCAACGTCCTCATGTTATGGAGACGGTCTGCAAGCTTAAGAATGACTACTCTAATATCTCTGGCAACTGCAATGAAAAAGCGCCGATAATTTTCAATTTGCACTTCCTCACGAGAAGCCGGGTTAAAATCGAGTTTGAGCTTGGTAATGCCTTCCACAAGTTGAACCACTTCCTCGCCAAAGAGAGAAACGAGTTCCTCTCTGGCAACAGAAGAATCCTCAAGCACGTCGTGAAGCAAAGCAGCACAGATTGTAGCATCATCCATTTTCAGGTCAGCACATATATGAGCTACAGCAAGAGGATGGACAATAAAAGGCTCACCAGACAAGCGACTCTGTCCCTCGTGAGCCTTTAAAGCGAATTGATAAGCCTTATTGATTAATTCCCAATCAGCAGAAGGGTTATAACTTTTAACCTTTTCAATAAGAATATCGATGCTTTCTACCCCATCATCAAAGCTTCACCAGAGAATAAATCTGATACGGCTGAAGTTTCTCCCTGCCTTTCAAAAATTCAAGCTCTATAACAAAACCTATACCCACTATATTCCCACCCAGCTCTTCAACCAGTTCGCAAACTGCCTTGGTGGTACCACCGGTAGCTAGCAAATCATCTACTATCAGAACCTTTTGACCGGGTTCGATAGCATCTTTATGCACCTCAAGCACTGATACACCGTATTCAAGCTGATAACTTTTAGAAACCGTCTCCGCAGGTAATTTACCCTTCTTCCTGACCGGCACAAAACCACATCCTAAAAGATAAGCCAAAGGAGCTCCTATTATAAAACCTCTTGCCTCAATTCCAACCACAACATCTGCTTGCTTTGGTTCAAGTAAAGTAGCGAGAGAATCCATTGCGTAGCGGAAAGCTTCTTTGTTTTTCAACAAAGTAGTAATGTCTTTAAACTGCACTCCCTTGCGTGGAAAATCGGGAATATTTCTGATGTAACTTGCCAGATCCACTTTGATCCCATCCTCCTCATTTTTTGATTCGCCAATCGTGAACTTTCAGGTAAGGATAGTGTCCAAAATTGTCTTTTTGTACTTCAAAAACGAAATCAGCCAGGATACTGGAAGCAAGCTCTGAAGAATTTTCTACTCCGTTAATGACCACTGCTTCCTGAGCTTCTCTGCCCTGTTTAACCAAAAGGCGTAAATGCCGGTTGCTTCTTCCCCAAACCCAGCTCTTTACAATCGAAACATTCAAAGAAGCAAAAAGCGGGTTGGGATTTTTCTCGCCAAAAGGCCTCATCTTTTGCAACCACTGCAACATTTCAACGTCAACGTCCCTAAGGTTAACTATAGCGTCAACGATGAGCCCCCTATTCTTACGTATTTTTGCCACTTCCCCGCTAAAAAGGTCGTTCAGGGATTCGCGGAAACGAACAATGTTTTGCACCGGTAATCTTAATCCGGCAGCCATCTCATGCCCCCCAAAGCGAACCAAAAGCGAAGAACAAGCAGACAATGCGTCAACCAGGTTAAAACCCGCTATGCTGCGCCCTGAACCTATAGCGTCTTCACCATTACAAGAAAGAACGATAACTGGCTTATTCAGTTTCTCACTCACCCGGGAAGCCACAATGCCTAAAACACCAGGATTCCATCCCTCGCCAGACAGAACCACTATTTCTTCCTCGAAACGTTCCTGATTTTCAGGATTATCAAAGATAGCACGAATAACCTTTTCCTCTTCTCTCTGTCTTTTGGAATTAAGAGAATTGAGATAATTGGCTCGCTTCAGCGCATCCTTATACTCTCGACTCAAGAATAACGAAAGAGCCAGATAGGGGTCCTCAATTCTTCCTGCTGCATTGATTCGTGGAGCAATTACAAAGCTTATCTCCTCAGACCCAATAGGCCTTCCTAAAACGCCGGAAACCTCGAGCAAAGCCTGTAAACCACAGCAAGGCTCTTTATTAATCCTTTCGAGACCATACCTAACGATAACCCTATTTTCTTCAAGAAGCGGCACCACATCACCCACTGTGCCTATACAAGCAAGTCCAACGTGGTCATCCAGTGGATCCATCTCGAGATTGACCAGGTCAGCATAAGAGCGAATCAAAGCAAGTGCAATTCCTGCCCCAGAAAGAGGGAAAAGGAGGTCACCCGATTCCCAATCCCAGGTACTTACCACTACATCCGCTTCGGGAACACGACCCACTTCAGGAACGTGATGATCAGTAACAACTACTTTTGCTCCCAATTCTTTGAGACGACGTACTCCATGAAAATCCTTAATGCCACAATCCACAGTAATTACCAGGTTTGGCTTGATACCTCTGGCAATTATAGATCGGATTGCGTTTTCAGAAAGACCATATCCCTCACTAAAACGATTAGGGAGATAAGGAAACACCTGGTCTGAAAATTTACGCAGAAAACGAGTAAGAATTGCACAGCCAGTTACACCATCGGCGTCGTAATCACCAAAAACTAAGATTCTCTCTTTTCTGCGCAATGATTGGTCCAGTAACACCGAAGCTTTACGAAGGCCAGGGATTTCCAGCAAATTATCAAGTGCTGAAACACTTGGTTCGAAGAACTCTTGAATCTGCTTTACGGTAAATAAACCACGGTTCACAAGAACTCGGGCTATAGGAAGGGGCATAGAAAGACTCTTGGCAAGAGAATAAAGGTAATTCTTGTTAATCTTTCTGATCTGCCACTTCCGGTCGCCCATCAGGCTAATTACCTCCTGCGGGGGCTGCGAGCTTCCCAGTCAACCAGCAAGGAACTGGCAATAAAAATGGAGGAATAAGTACCAACTACAATGCCGGCAAAAAGCGTAAAAGCAAAGTCCTGTAGCATTTTCCCCCCAAAAAAGAGCAGGGCAATAACCGGCAAAAGAGTCGTGAGCGAGGTATTAATAGTACGAGAGAGCATCTCGTTAATACTCCTGTTAACAAGCCCGGTGAAACTTTCTTCCTTCTTACGTAACTTTAGATTTTCTCTTACTCTGTCCATTAACACTATGGAGTCATTAATAGAATAACCCAGAACGGTTAAAATTGCTGCCAACACTGGAGCCGTAAACTCACGCTGGAAAAGAGAGAGCAAACCTAAAACCACTATCCCGTCGTGAATCAAGGCAATAACCGATGTGACAGCAGGGCGGAATTCGAAACGCAAGCTAACATAAACCAGAATACCGGCTATAGCGCCCAAAAAAGCTATAAAACCTGCCCTGCGCAAGTCTAAACTTATAGCCGGACCCACTTCTTCTATTCTGACCAGCTGTACTTCGCCCAACTTCTCCCCAAGAGAAGTTTCGAGTGCTTTCTTTTCCTCTTCTCCAAGCTTCACGGTACGAATCACAAACTCTTGGGGAGAAAACCGCTGAATGACACTTTTGGCAAGTCCCTGCTCTGCAAGCACATCACGTATTTCCTCAATAGAGACCTCACGTGAAAATCTGTATTGCAAAAGAGTACCACCGGCAAAGTCGACGCCGTAATTCAGTTTTTGAATTCCCAAGCTCAGAACAGAGATAACAATAAGAAAAATAGATATACCGTAAGCCACTTTACGGTGTCCCATAAAGTCTATGCTTTGGAGTTTTAAGAACTTCATACCTAATCGCCCCCGATTCACTCAAACATCAGCTTTTTCTGTTTTTACATTCGAACCAACCCAACCAGCAAGCGCCTCAACCAATGTCCTGGTAACCCAGATGCCAGTGAACATACTGCAGAGAATACCGAGGCTCAAAGTAACTCCAAACCCCTTAACTGGACCAGAACCCAGAGAGAAAAGCAGAACAGCTGCAATCAAAGTTGTCAGGTTAGAGTCAAGAATGGTACGAAAAGCTTTTCGAAACCCAGCTTCTACGGAGGCACGCCAGGTTTTACCAAGCCGAAACTCTTCCTTAATACGCTCAAATATTAATACATTGGCATCAACCGCCATACCCAGGGTTAAAATTAACCCCGCGATGCCGGGAAGGGTTAGCGTAGCCTTAAGGGCAATAAAGAGGGCCAGAAGAAAAATTCCATAGCAAAGCAAGGCCAAATCGGCTATCACACCCAAACGACCATAATAAATGGGCATAAAAATAAGAACCAAAATTGCGCCGATGATGGCAGCTCTCACACCGTAGTTTATAGAATCTCTGCCCAGGGTAGGACCAACGGAACGATTTTCAATAACCTCCACTTTTACCGGGAGAGCACCTGCTCGAAGCAAAATAGCAAGATTCTGTGCTTCTTCGAGGGCAAAACGACCAGAAATTTGCGCCTCTCCCCGGAGAATTGGTTCCTGTACAACTGGGTTAGAAATAAGCTTCCCATCAAGATAGATGCCAATATGACGCCCTACATTAGCAGTAGTGGCCTTGGCAAAGGCTTTAGCTCCCTCAGAATCAAAGGTAATTGCCACTACAGGCCTACCTATTCGGTCATACTGGACCTGTGCATTCTTCAAATTGGCTCCCGTCAATATCACATTGCCTTCTTCGTCTTTAAACTCAAGGAGTGCAGTTTTACCAATAATTTCCACTGCACGGGCAGGGTCAGTAATTCCTGGCAGCTGAACCAGAATTCTGTCCTGACCCTGGCGCACAATAACTGGTTCGGAAACGCCGAGCTGGTCAACACGGTTTCTTATGATTTCCAGCACTCTGCGCACCGAATCTTCATCAACGGGAGCCTCAGGCGTGTCTACACACTGTAAAACTATGTGAGAGCCCCCTTTCAGATCAAGACCCAGACGGATTTTATTATCGAGAGGAAAAACCACCAAAAGAGCTATCACAACTAAGGCAAGCGTAACAATCAGCTTCCAGGGAAGATTTTTTCGCTTCAAAGTACTCGCCCCCTAAACTTCAACCAAAGAATTGTATATTATTTCTTAGACGCTATAGCCGTTTTCGAAAAGGTCATCCTAACGTCCTTGGCCACTTCCAAAACCACTTCGTTGTCTTTAACTTGAACTACTGTCCCGTGTATACCTCCTGCGGTTACTACCTGATCACCCTTTTTCAAGCTGTTCCACAACTCCTGCTGGCTCTTCTGTCGCTGCTGTTGAGGGCGAATGAGTAAAAAATAAAAAATGATAATGATAAAAAACAAAGGTAACAGTTGAGCAAAAATCCCAGGAGCGGCAGGTTGGGCAGCGGGTTGGGCTTCCTGGGCGAAAGCAATGGGTATCCAAAAACTCATTTCAAAATCACTCCTTTATCTTAAATTAACAAATTGTTTAGAAACCACCGTTGTAAGTGGCAAGAAAATCCTGTTTAAAATCTTGAAAATAACCACCTTCAAGGGCCTCTCGAATTTTTCTCATTAACTCTAACATAAAAAAAAGGTTATGTATAGTAGCTAACTCTGCTGCCAAGATTTCTCCAGCTTTAAAGAGATGGCGCAGATAGGCCCTCGAAAATTTTGAACAGGTATAACAAGAACAGTCCGGATCCGGTGGCTGAAAATCCCGGGCGAATTCGCTTCTGGTAATGTTTAGCTTTCCCCTTCTGGTAAGTAAGCAACCATTACGAGCATTCCTGGTCGGCAAAACACAATCAAACATATCTATACCCCGAGCAACGGCCTCCAGAATATCATCAGGAGCACCTACCCCCATCAAGTAACGGGGCTTTTCTTCTGGTAAATATGGTTCAACCACCTCGATCATCTCATACATCAGAGGTTTAGGCTCTCCAACACTCAAACCACCCAGCGCATAACCATCAAACCCCATCGCCACTATTTCACGAGCACAAAACTCCCGTAACTCTTTCTGGGTTCCCCCTTGTACGATGCCAAAAAGCTGCTGCCAGGAAGAAGAAAATGTTTCTTTGCACTTTTTTGCCCACAACAAAGTCCGTTGGGCAGCCACCTTCTCTTCTTGAACCGAAGCAGGAAATCCGACACACTGATCAAAGGCCATGATAATATCTGCACCCAGTTTTTGCTGGATTTCCATCGACAGCTCAGGCGTAATATGGTGCAGGGAGCCGTCCAGGTGCGACTTAAAAGTAACCCCTTCATCGCTCACCCCAACCAAGCTGGTTAAACTAAACACCTGATACCCACCACTATCAGTCAACAACGACTTTTTCCAAGAAATAAATTCGTGCAAACCCCCTGCTTCTGCAATCAGGTCCTCACCAGGGCGCAGGTGCAAATGATACGAGTTACAAAGGAAAATTTCCACCCCAAGTGATTCCAAGCGGTCCTGAGCAACAGCCTTAACCGTGCCCTGGGTCCCAACCGGCATAAAAACGGGCGTCTTAATTGCACCATGCGCCGTATATAGAGTCCCCAAACGAGCTTTACTGGTTGAATCCAATTTGTGCAACACAAAATTCTGCCTGGCCAAAGCTCAATCCTCACCAGAATTCATAAAATCAGCATTGCGTCACCAAAGCTGTAAAATCGATATCTCTGGGCAATGGCTTCCTGATAGGCCTTTTGCATTAATTCCTTGCCCCCAAAAGCACAAACCAGAACAAAAAGCGTAGAACAGGGTAAGTGAAAGTTGGTAATCATAGCGTTAACTACCTTGAACTGGAAACCCGGGTAAATGAACAAATCCGTTTCCTCCTGACAACCACGAATTTCACCAAATTTCAAATGAGTTGCCTCAAGAGCCCTGACCACAGTGGTACCACAGGCTATTATTCTCTGGCCTTTCTTCCTGGCCGTTTCTATTTTTAGGGCTTCTTCTGGAGCAATGGAATAGGTTTCACTATGCATTCTGTGCTCAAGGATATTTTTGCTTTTTATGGGCTTGAAAGTCCCTAAACCCACATGCAGGGTAATATACGCTATTTCTACACCTTTTGAACGAAGCGCATCAAACAGTTCAGGGGTAAAATGCAAGCCAGCTGTAGGTGCAGCCACCGAACCTGGAACACGAGCATAGACTGTTTGATAACTGGAAAGAGGAACATCGCCAGCCTTGATGTAGGGAGGTAAAGGAGTTTTGCCAAATTTCTCGAAAACTTCCTCTTCGGCAAGAGAAAAAAGAGGTTCCAACCACCAGGTTCCCTCGGCATCTCTTTTTATAACCCTAAAACCGTTTTCTCTTCTTTCATCAAGGAATAGAAGCTGTCCTTCCCTTACTCTCCGTGAAGGGTTCAAAAGTACTTTCCAAAACAAGTTCTCCTTCCCTAAAAAGAGAATCTCCACTTTACCCCCGGTTTCCTTCTTGGCATAAAAACGAGCTGGAACAACTTTGGTATCATTTATAACCAGTACGTCCCCCACACTCACATACTCAACAAGATTTTTAAAGAGGCAATGCTCAAAAACACCCTCTTTTCTCTTAACAACCATTAACCGACAAGTATCGCGAGGCTGAACTGGCTGCTGAGCAATCAATTCCTGGGGAAGTACAAAATCAAACTCTTCAAGCCTCATCAACGGAACACTGCCCTCCTGATTTCGCAACCCGGGAAATAATGCTGGAGTATCTGAAAGCAATCGTAACCCTGAAGAGCCATTCCCCTGGCACCCCACTGAGACAAACCTACTCCATGACCGTAACCACTACCTTCAAAAACGCACCATACTTCTTCGCTTACATCTTGAGTCAAGGAAATTCCAGCCACCTCAGCATCTTGCACAGAAAGATTGCTTTTTCTCAATTGTTCTCTTTCTTGAAGGTAAGCAATAATCTCGTCGAGAGTCCAATCTTTTTGGAGTAGCTCTTCAATGTCCTTTTTTCTCTGGCTTCCCCTGGAGCTTTTCGGATTTTCACGAGGCCCAACAGAGGGGATAGTTTTGCTTTGACGTTCGATGTTAACCCTGAAAAGGGTACTGGGCAATTTATCGAAACCCATTGCTTCTCTAAAGCGGTGAGCTGTAAAGGTAAAAACACCCTGAGTGGTCAGAGCTTTGACTTCTCTGGCACGTCCGTTTTCACCAAACTCGAAAGATAAATTCTGCAATTTACCCTTGATCAAACCTTTCTCGAGCAGTTTTTTCTCAATCTGGGACAGAGAAAAAGACACTTTCCATTTAGCATGAGGGGCCTCTTCTTCCCAAGGAGAAACAACGCTGACTAAATAAGGCACCTGCTTACCCCATACCGCAGAAGCTGATTCGGTCACTCCACCACTCTCTGAATGAAAGAAAACCTGAGCAGGCTTTCCTTGATAGGTAACGATAAGGCCTCTACTTTTCTCTACCAGTGAATTGGCTATCTCGCTTTCTGCATTAACACCACCATAACGCAAACAATGAGAAGAAGCACAGAAATCAAAACCTTCATCACGATGCCTGCCTAAATTAGCCAGAGCATAGGTTCTGACCACTATGATATAGGCGAGAACTGCTTCCTGAGGCCACCGAGGACTAATTTCAAGTTTAACAGTACCCTTAATGTAATCTTCCAGGCTAACCAGATTAACTACTTTTATATCAGAACCAACAGCGTAAAGCATGAAGCGCCCTCGATAAGGCCGACCATTAACCCTGGCAATGCCTCCCCGAGGTGTGACCAGTATTGAAAAAGCATGGCTGGAAGTGCCATTAATGTTGATGGTCCCATCTTTAGCAATCGAGAAATGAACCGAGTTTTTGGCCAGATTTTTTCCATCGGATAAGCTAATCTTCAACCCCTGAGAAGCCTCCAAGTGTACTTCCTGGAAGAGCCCAATGCCTACTCTAACCCAGGGTTCATCCGCAAAAGCGCAATTCAGCGCAAACAAAGTTCCCAGAACAACAAGCAATGCGAAAGTTCTCAGCAATTTCTTGTAGATCATCGGCCCTCTATCTTCTCAAGAAAAGCGTGAAAATAAGGGTAAGAAGCACACTGATAATGATACAGGTAGTCAGAGGGAAATAAAAAACAAAATTGCCCCGGTGCACCACAATATCACCAGGCAAACGGCCGAGGCGGTTTATACCCGGGATTTTGGGAAGAAGAAAGAACAACAAGCCAATAACGATAAAAATAATCCCTAAGGTCAGGAAGAACTTGGCCCAGTAAGAGATTTCCATATCCTTCGTTTCACTCCTTCCCATTTGCTAAAAATGCATCCGCAATAATTCTGTCGATAAAGACCCAGTTCTCTGGATATTTTAACACTTTCTGTAAATCCCGAGCGGAAATTCTTTTTTAGAAAAACCACCCGCTCTCTTTTCTCTACCTTTTCTCCAACCTTAAAAATGTTTTCGAGATCCTGATAGGGACTTATGGTGAGGGTTGTTGTAAAAAAAGGATATCCCTGTTCTCTCGCCCACCGCGCTGTACGACCAAGACGCATCTCGTAGCAACGAACACAGCGCTCTTCTGGTTCTTTGATCCACTCAAAAAACTCCAACGGGTTGTATGCAAAAGGTGTTTCTACTTTCAATCCCTTATACCGCGCATACTCCACAAAAGACTCATACCTTTTTACATATTCGTCAAAAGGGTGAATGTTCGGATTATAAAAAAAGAGAACAACCTCAAAGCCCTCTTTCATAAGAGCATTCGCTACATGGGTGGCACAAGGACCGCAACAGGTGTGCAGAAGAACCGTATTATCCATTTTGGTCAAACCTCTGCAGATATTGTTCTCCTTGTGAAGTAAGCACCCTACCCCGAGCTGTGCGCGCCAGAAAACCAAGTTTAATCAGGTAGGGTTCATAAAAATTTTCTAACGTCAAAACATCCTCGTTCATTGCAGTAGCCAGGCTATTTAAGCCCGTTGGACCACCTCCAAACTTCTCTTTAAGCACTCGGAGCAAATTTCTATCCGCCCAACTCAAACCCAATTCATCCACATCCAGAGCCCGAAAAACTTTTCTCACGAAGGATCCATCTATTTCTTTTTTCCGGTAGTAATCGGCAAAATCTCGTACCCTACGCAACAGGCGCTTAGCGATTCTCGGTGTGCCACGAGAACGACTGGCTATTTCAGCAACTGCTTCTTCTCGAAGATTCATTCCAAACTGGGTAGCAGTGTTTTTGATAATTTCTTGCAGTTCAGATTGACTGTAAAAATCCAGCTTTTCAGTAATGCCAAAACGATTGCGCAAGGGAGCACTTACCAGGCTAAGCCTGGTGGTTGCTCCAACCAGAGTAAAAGGTGGCAAACTAAGCCTTATGCTTCTCGTTCCAGGCCCTTTGCCCACCAGAACATCGATTGCAAAATCTTCCATGGCAGTATAAAGAACTTCTTCGCAAGGCCGAGGAAGCCGGTGTATTTCATCTATAAAGACGACATCTCCCTCGCCTATAGAAGTAAGAACCGAGGCAATATCTCCGGCACGAGAAAAGGTGGGTCCAGAAAAACAACGTATTTCCCGACCAAGCTCTTCAGCAATAATGAAAGCCAGAGTGGTTTTCCCCAAACCAGGGGGCCCATAAAACAAAACGTGATCTAAAGGCTCCTTGCGCAACAGGGAAGCACTTATGAACACCTTTAGATTTCGCTTCAGTCTTTCCTGCCCCACAAACTCATCAAGCGAGCGAGGCCTGAGGGCAAAATCATCTCTTTCTCTTTTTAAAATCTCTTTAAGAAAGCGTCCACCTGCAATTTCTGACATTATCCCTGACCACCCAAAAACCGGAGAGCTTCTTTCACCAGTTCTTCAGTAGTAAGACCGCCACCAGTTTTTACAAGTAGCTGGTCCAAAACCTCTTTAACTTCGCCGGAAGAATAACCAAGAGCTGCCAGGGCTTCTCGAGCTTCCAGATAAGAAGGAAGCATACTACTGCTCCCTTCTCCAAGGCAAAGCCCTGCCTCAACAAAACGAGGTTTTAATTCCAGAATAAGCCTACTTACCGTCGTGGAAGCCAAATTAGTTCTTGCTTCAAGTTCAGAGCGATTTTCTTCAAGAACCAACCTTACTAAGTCTTTCCAACATACCCTGGAAAGCAGTTTAAAGGCCTTGCGATGGTTGATACCTCGAAGAGTACAGAGTAAATCGAAACAAAGTCGTTCTTTTCTATCTAAAAACCCATAAAAAATAAAAACGCCGTTTTCCTTCATAAAGGAACGAATGTAAAGAAGGACCTCTGCACCTGTTTGCAAAGAAGCCGAAAAAGGAGTAATGTTAATCTCCAGAGCAAAACACCCTACTTCGACAATCCAACTCAAGGGATTGCGCTCCACCAGTTTTCCTCTTATGTATTCAAACATTGCTACTCCCTAACAGTAACCTAAAACCATGACATACACACAAAGCCAGGGCATCAGCAGCATCATCAGGAGTTATCTCTTCGCTAATGCCCAAAATTTGACGAACCATATAGATGACCTGCTGCTTGGAAGCTCTGCCATAACCAACCACTGCTTGTTTAACCTCAAGAGGTGTGTATTCAAAGACAGGAACACCAATCAAAGCTGCACAGAGAAGCACAACACCTCGCGCTTCACCAACTGAGAGAGCAGTCTTCACGTTGCGATTAAAAAAAAGTTCTTCCACAACCATTTGGTGCGGAGAAAAAACCTGGATAAAGTGGTTTACTGCTTCAAATATCTCCCGCAAACGCAAAGCAGCAGAAAGGCTCTTGCTGGTAGTAATTACATCATAAAAAAGGAGCTTAAAACTTTTGGTTTTGATTTCAAAAGCGACCACCCCAACTCCTGTGGTCGCAGTACCAGGATCAACGCCTAAAAAAATCAACTCATCGGGAAACATTAATTCACTTGACTTAGTCCTTTAAAGATTCGAGAACTTCATCAGCGATATCAAAGTTGGCGTAAACTTCCTGCACATCGTCATGATCTTCAAGAGCTTCAATAAGATTTAACAACTGCTGCGCTTGCTTGCCTTCCAGCGAAACGGTAGTTTTTGGAATCATGGTAATTTGGGCAACGACGTATTCCAGACCAGTCTGGTCAAAAGCTTCCTTAACCTTTTCAAAATCATCTGGAGCAGTCAGCACATCCAGGGTGGTTTCCGTAGTCCTGACATCTTCTGCTCCAGCCTCGATGGCAACCGTCATTACTTCATCTTCATCAACCTTACCTTTTTCAAAACTTAACAAGCCTTTCCTTTCAAAGATCCAGGATACACAACCCGTTTCGCCAAGACTACCACCGTGTTTGCTAAATATGTGACGTATTTCCGCCGTGGTGCGATTGCGGTTATCAGTCGTAGCTTCAACCATAACCGCAACGCCACCAGGACCATAGCCTTCATAGGTCACTTCTTCGTAAGAAACCCCTTCCAGTTCACCCGTGCCCTTTTTGATTGCTCGCTCGATATTTTCCTGAGGCATGTTCATTTCCCGTGCCTTCTGAATAACCAGCCTCAAGCGCGGGTTATTCTCGGGATTTCCTCCTCCCTGACGAGCCGCAACGGTAATGAGTCGAATAAGCTTGCTGAAAGCCTTGCCCTTAGCAAGATCGGTTTTAGCTTTTTTATGTTTAATTTGTGCCCACTTTGAATGTCCAGACATGCTTCCGACACCCCTTAATCAGAATTCGCTGGTTTATTGTAGCACATTTTTTGTAAACACTGAAAGCCAATTCATGGGGACAAATACTTACTCAATGTAACGGAATTCCCAAGCTTTCTACCCATCTCCACTTCTATTCAAGATACAAAAAAAGACCTGAGATTTCCTCTCAGGTCTTTCCTGGCTTTTTAATCCCGGCAGCGTCCTACTTTCCCACCCCGTTGCCAGGGCAGTATCATCGGCGCTGGAGGGCTTAGCTTCCGGGTTCGGAATGGGACCGGGCGTTTCCCCTCCGCCATGGCCACCGGGAAATCTGGTGTTTTTGCATCTATCAATAAGGCTCTGTAATACTTCCCGTTTTCTCAATGAAGCCTTTGCGGTCAAGCCCTCGACCGATTAGTACCCCTCGGCTCAAGGTGTTACCACCCTTACACCTGGGGCCTATCAACCGGGTCATCTTCCCGGGGTCTTACCTGGTTAACCCAGTGGGATACCTTATCTTGGGGTGGGCTTCGCGCTTAGATGCTTTCAGCGCTTATCCCATCCGGACACGGCTACCCAGCACTGCCCCTGGCAGGACAACTGGAACACCGGAGGTCCGTCCATCCCGGTCCTCTCGTACTAGGGACAGCTCCCCTCAAGTATCCTGCGCCCGCGACAGATAGGGACCGAACTGTCTCACGACGTTCTAAACCCAGCTCGCGTACCGCTTTAATGGGCGAACAGCCCAACCCTTGGGACCTGCTCCAGCCCCAGGATGCGACGAGCCGACATCGAGGTGCCGATCCTCCCCGTCGATATGGACTCTTGGGGGAGACCAGCCTGTTATCCCCGGAGTACCTTTTATCCGATGAGCGATGGCCCTTCCACACGGAACCACCGGATCACTAGGCCCGACTTTCGTCTCTGCTCGAGGTGTCCCTCTCGCAGTCAGGCTCCCTTATGCCCTTACACTCATAGCACGATTTCCAAACGTGCCGAGGGAACCTTAGGGCGCCTCCGTTACCTTTTAGGAGGCGACCGCCCCAGTCAAACTGCCCGCCTGACACTGTCCCTCGCAAGGATGCACTTGCGCAGGTTAGAATCTGGATATATCAAGGGTGGTATCTCAAGGGCGGCTCCATGAGGGCTGGCGCCCCCACTTCTCAGCCTCCCACCTATCCTGCACAGGACATACCCGGATTCAATGTCAGGTTGCAGTAAAGGTTCACGGGGTCTTTCCGTCTTGTCGCGGGTAGCAAGCATCTGCACTTGCATTGAAACTTCGCCGAGCCCCCCGTTGAGACAGCGCTCCAGTCGTTACGCCATTCATGCGGGTCGGAACTTACCCGACAAGGAATTTCGCTACCTTAGGACCGTTATAGTTACGGCCGCCGTTTGCTGGGGCTTCAGTTTGGAGCTTCGCCTGGAAGAAATTCCAGGCTAACCCCTCCCCTTAACCTTCCAGCACTGGGCAGGCGTCAGACCCTATACATCGCCTTACGGCTTAGCAGAGTCCTGTGTTTTTAGTAAACAGTCGCCAGAGCCACTTTCCTGCGACCCTCTCGAGCTCGGAGAGCAAGTCTCCTCACCCTAACAGGGCACCCCTTCTCCCGAAGTTACGGGGCTAAATTGCCGAGTTCCTTAACGGGGGATCACTCGCGCGCCTTAGAATACTCATCCTGCCTACCTGTGTCGGTTTGCGGTACGGATACCTCTTTCCTGGCTAGGGGCTTTTCTTGGCAGCATGGGATCAACCAGTTCGCTCCCGTAGGAGCTCCCCATCACCTCTCGGCGTTTACGAGGGCAGGGATTTGCCTCCGCCCTCCGCCTACCGGCTTGGACAGCCTATTCCTCCAGGCTGATGGCCTACCCTTCTGCGTCCCCCCATCGCTCATAGCGGAAAGAGGTAGCGCCGGAATATCAACCGGCTGCCCATCACCTACGCCTTGCGGCCTCGGCTTAGGATCCGGCTAACCCTGAGAGGACGAACCTTGCTCAGGAAACCTTAGGCTTACGGCGAGAGGGATTCTCACCCTCTTTATCGCTACTCATGCCGGCATTCTCACTTGGGGTACCTCCACGAGTCCTCACGGTCTCGCTTCAACGGCCTACCCAACGCTCCCCTACCAACCAGAGAAGCCATAGCTCCTCTGATTCCGCAGCTTCGGCAGCAGGCTTGAGCCCCGAGAATTTTTCGGCGCAGCGCCGCTAGACCAGTAAGCTGTTACGCACTTTTTAAAGGATGGCTGCTTCTAAGCCAACCTCCTGGCTGTCTCAGCAGCACCACTTCCTTTACCACTTAGCCTGCATTTAGGGGCCTTAGCTGGCGGTCTGGGCTGTTCCCCTCTCGACCACGAAGCTTATCCCCCGCGGTCTGACTCCCCGGCTTTGAGGAGAGGTATTCGGAGTTTGGTTGGGTTTGGTAGGCGGGTAAGCCCCCTAGCCCATCCAGTGCTCTACCCCCTCTCCTGACCACCGGAGGCTAGCCCTAAAGCTATTTCGGGGAGAACCAGCTATCTCCAGGTTTGATTGGCCTTTCACCCCTACCCACAGCTCATCCGAGCAGTTTTCAACCTACACCGGTTCGGGCCTCCACGAGGTTTTATCCTCGCTTCACCCTGGCCATGGGTAGATCACCTGGCTTCGGGTCTACGGCAACTGACTCAGCGCCCTGTTCGGACTCGGTTTCCCTGCGGCTCCGCACCAGAGGTGCTTAACCTATGCCAGTTACCGTAACTCGCCGGCTCATTCTCCAAAAGGCACGCAGTCAGGCTGGAAGAAACTAAGTTTCTTCCATAGCCCTTCCACGTATTGTAGGCACATGGTTTCAGGTTCTATTTCACTCCCCTCCCGGGGTTCTTTTCACCTTTCCCTCACGGTACTGGTTCACTATCGGTCGCCAGGGAGTATTTAGCCTTAGGAGGTGGTCCTCCCAGATTCCCACGGAATTCCTCGTGGACCGTGGTACTTGGGAACATAAGGCAGAGAGAAAGGTCTCTTTTCGCCTACGGGGCTATCACCCTCTATGGCGAGGCATTCCAGTCCTCTTCGGCTAAGAGCCTTTTTGGTAACTCTCCGGCCACGCCCTGGCTTGGCCCCCTTACGTCCCGCTACCCTCAGAGGGCAACGCCCAGGGGCTTTGACACCCTCTGAGTTTGGGCTGTTCCCCGTTCGCTCGCCGCTACTTGGGGAATCGCATTTTGCTTTCTTTTCCTCGGGGTACTGAGATGTTTCAGTTCCCCCGGTTCGCCTCCTCTCCTCAAGAGAGGATACTGGAGGTTTGCTCCAGTGGGTTGCCCCATTCGGGAATCCCCGGATCAACGCTTGCTTACAGCTACCCGGGGCTTATCGCAGTTAGCCACGCCCTTCATCGCCTCCTGGCGCCAAGGCATCCACCACGTGCCCTTTCTTAACTTGACCGCAAACCTTTGCGCTTCTACGCAAGAAGAAGTATTACAGAGCCTTATTTACTTTTCAAGGTGCGAATGGATCGCTCTCCTGGTGGAGATGACGGGACTTGAACCCGCGCCCTCCTCGTTGCGAACGAGGCGCTCTCCCGGCTGAGCTACATCCCCTAAAATCTTTCAACATGGTGGGCCTATCTGGATTTGAACCAGAGACCTCACGCTTATCAGGCGTGCGCTCTAACCAACTGAGCTATAGGCCCGAGAAGAAAATATTCCGCCTACTTCCCCTTTATGCTCCTTAGAAAGGAGGTGATCCAGCCGCAGGTTCCCCTACGGCTACCTTGTTACGACTTCACCCCAATCATCAACCCCACCTTAGGCGCCTGCCTCCCCTTGCGGGGTTAGCCCAGCGACTTCAGGTGGAATTGACTTTCGTGGTGTGACGGGCGGTGTGTACAAGGCCCGGGAACGTATTCACCGCGCCGTGGCTGATGCGCGATTACTAGCGATTCCGCGTTCATGCAGGCGAGTTGCAGCCTGCAATCCCAACTGGGGCCGGTTTTTTGGGATTAGCTCCCCCTCGCAGGTTCGCAACCCTTTGTACCGGCCATTGTAGCACGTGTGTAGCCCAGGGCATAAAGGCCATGAGGATTTGACGTCATCCCCACCTTCCTCCGGCTTGTCGCCGGCAGTCCCCTTAGAGTGCCCGGCTTACCCGGTAGCAACTAAGGGCAAGGGTTGCGCTCGTTGCGGGACTTAACCCAACATCTCACGACACGAGCTGACGACAACCATGCAGCACCTGTGCTGGCTCCTCCACCGAAGTGGAGGTCGTTACCCTTTCGGGCTCCTACCACCAGCATGTCAAGCCCTGGTAAGGTTCCTCGCGTTGCATCGAATTAAACCACATGCTCCACCGCTTGTGCGGGCCCCCGTCAATTCCTTTGAGTTTCAACCTTGCGGCCGTACTCCCCAGGCGGGGTACTTAATGCGTTAGCTTCGGCACGGAAGGGGTCGAACCTCCCACACCTAGTACCCATCGTTTACGGCCAGGACTACCCGGGTATCTAATCCGGTTTGCTCCCCTGGCTTTCGCTCCTCAGCGTCAGGGACAGGCCAGAGAGCCGCCTTCGCCACTGGTGTTCCTCCCGATATCTACGCATTTCACCGCTACACCGGGAATTCCACTCTCCTCTCCTGCCCTCAAGCTTCCCAGTTTCCCACGACCCTCCCCAGTTGAGCCGGGGGCTTTCACGTGAGACTTGAGAAGCCGCCTACGAGCTCTTTACGCCCAGTAAATCCGGACAACGCTCGCTCCTTACGTATTACCGCGGCTGCTGGCACGTAATTAGCCGGAACTTTCTCCTGGGGTACCGTCAGCACAGGAAGCTATTCACCTCCTGTGTTTTCTTCCCCCAGAACAGGGGTTTACGACCCGAAGGCCTTCGTCCCCCACGCGGCGTCGCTGGGTCAGGCTTGCGCCCATTGCCCAAGATTCCTCACTGCTGCCTCCCGTAGGAGTCTGGGCCGTGTCTCAGTCCCAGTGTGGCCGGACACCCTCTCAGGCCGGCTACCCGTCGTCGCCTTGGTAGGCCATTACCCCACCAACTAGCTGATGGGCCGCGAGCCCCTCTCCAGGCGCCAGCTTGCAGAGCAGAGGCCAGCTTTCCTCAATACCCCTGCGGGTACTGAGTGTATGGGGTATTAGCCACCCTTTCGAGTGGTTATCCCCCTCCTGAAGGCAGGTTACTCACGTGTTACTCACCCGTTCGCCACTCAGCCTTTCCTCCTTTCATAAGAAAGGAAGAAAGCTGCGTACGACTTGCATGTGTTAGGCGCGCCGCCAGCGTTCGTCCTGAGCCAGGATCAAACCCTCCATGACAAATCTATACCTTCTCCTCGCAAAGGAGGAGAAGAGATTCTCACTGAGAGAGTTTAACCTTGGCTGATTGGTTTCTCATACTCAAGGAAGTAGGCGGAATATTTACTTTTCAAGGTGCGCTTCACTTTTTGCCCCTGAAGGGCAAGAGATAATTTAACACAGGAGTTGGAGGTTGTCAACACGAAAAACCTAAATTTGTTAAAAATTATTGCAGTTAATGCTCTTCAACCCAGAGGGGAAAGGGTGCAAGTCCTTCCCTGAGAACTAATCCCTGATAAGGATTAAAAGCTTCATAACCAACTTCTACCAGATAAAGTCCCTGCGGAGGCATGCAGAATCGGTGATAAACCCTCGAAGGTTTATTAAGCATCTCCTGCAAAGCGGCTAAGCTTTTTTCGCCTGTTCCTACTCTCCAAATTTCACCTACCATAATCCTGACCATTTTATAAAGAAAACCATCTCCTACCACGTCAAAACGAAGCAGGCCTTTGCTTTTTTCTTCTACCTTGAAGGAAAAAATGGTTCGCCAACAAAAATAGTCATCACCGCCAGCCGCCGAAAAAGAAGTGAAATCATGATAGCCAACCAGTAAGTTCGCTGCTTCCTGTAACAGTGCTAAATCAAAAACCCTCTTTCTCACACAAAAAACAAAGTCATTCCAAAAGGGAGGAACGCTGTGCACCAAAGCAAGGAGATACACATAGTGCTTATACTTAACTCCGCGGCGGGGGTGGAAATCTTGAGGAGCTTCCAGCAAATTACGAATTCTTATTTCTTGGGGCAAACAAGCGTTAAGAGCCCTTTTAAGAACACTAAGCGATAATTGTGATGACACAGAAAAAGCCACAACCTGGCCTACAGCATGCACACCTGCATCCGTGCGGCTTGAGGCTTCAATTGTAACCCTATCGCCAGTAATTCTGGAAAGCGTTCTTTCCAGAATTTCCTGAAACGTGGAACCCGTGTTCTTCTGGCGTTGCCAGCCGTTATAACCCGTACCTTTATATTCAACTACACAAACTACTCTACGCATAGCCAAAACAGCTTTACCAAAAATAAGAACCCGCCGTAACCACAGTAAAAAGACTCAATGAAGTAACCAAAAACAAATAATCGTAGAAGACCATTTTCAAAACTCGCAAGCGCGTTCTGCCCTCTCCCCCCCTATAACAGCGAGACTCCATAGCAATAGCCAGCTCATCAGCTCTTTTAAAAGAATTGATAAACAAAGGCACCAGAAGAGGTATAAGGTTTTTAGCGCGCTGTATAAAATTACCCGATTCAAAATCCATACCTCGTGCTTTCTGAGCCTTCATAATGCGATCTGCTTCTTCAAGTAAAGTTGGAATGAAGCGCATGGCAATAGTCATCATCATGGCCAGTTCATGAGCCGGGAACCCCCACCGCTTAAAAGGAGAAAGGAGATATTCTATCCCATCCGTCAACTCTACTGGAGAAGTAGTCAAAGTCAAAAGAGAAGTAATCATGATAAGCAAACATAATCTCACCACAATAAAAATACCCCTCTGTAATCCTGTCATGGATATATGAATAAAACCATGCTCATAAACATACTCACCAGGAGTGAAGAAAACATGTAATATCAGGGTCAGCACCAGTAAAAATAAGATGGGCCTCAAACTGCGAAGTAAATACCCGAAGGGAACACGTGCCAGCACAACCAAAAAACTAACCATCACACCGATTAGCAAAAAAGCAAGCCAACCTTTGATTAAAAAGAGTTCAACAATGGCCACACCTGCAAAGATGATTTTTGTCCGTGGGTCAAGCCGATGTAGAGGAGAATCAACCGGTATGTACTGTCCCACTACCAAGCTTTTACCAAACATTTCTTTTCTCCAAAACTTCTTTTAAAATAGCCTCAGCAAGCTCCTGAGGAGTTAACAGAGAAGGCTCAATATTGAAACCTCTCTCCCGAAGCATAAAGGCTGTTTGAACAGTTATTGGTGGTTTGATGCCGTATTGTTCGAGGGAAAACTGAGTAAACACCTCGCGAGGAGCACCATCAATTACTATCTGTCCATCATGCATGACCAGGATGCGTTCACAAACAATGACTAAATCTTCCATACTATGGGAAACCAAAACCAAGGTTAACCCTTCTTTCTCGCGAAGCTCCTTCAGCTTCAAAAGAATACTTTTCTTCCCCTGGGGGTCCAGACCAGCAGTGGGTTCATCCAGAACCAAAACTTCAGGACGCATTGACAATATACTGGCAATTGCTACTCTGCGCATTTGACCTCCACTTAGCTCAAACGGAGTGCGATCTTTTACCTCTTCGTAATCAAGCCCTACCATAGCAATAGCCCAACGGACAGTTTCTTCAAGAGCCTCTCCAGTAACACCCATATTCCTGGGACCAAAAGCCACCTCTTTAAAAACGGTTTCTTCGAACATTTGATGCTCAGGATACTGAAAAACCAGACCCACTTTTTTCCGGATTTCTTTAAGATTCACTCCCCTGGTTTTGGTATTGGTACCATCAACCCAAACTTCGCCCTGTTGGGGCAACAAAAGAGCGTTAAAATGCTGCACCAGAGTAGACTTGCCACATCCCGTTCTACCCACTATACCTATGCTTTCACCCCGGTTAATAACCAGATTAATGTCTCGAAGTACTCTGGTTTCAAAAGGCGTATCCGGAAAATAAGTAAAATAGACGTGCTCTAAACGAATGAACATAGTTCATCTACCAGTTCTTCTTTTTTAAGTGGAATTTTTTTAAAGAGTCGAGGCACTTTCTGCTTTATAAGCAACGCAGTTTCAGTAATCTGGGGGGCTTCCAAACCCCACTTCCTGAGATTTGCAATTTGGGCAAAAACTTCACGCGGGGTCCCCGAAGCAACAATGGTACCCTCATCCATAACCAAAACTCTGTCCGCTTCTACGGCTTCTTCCACATAATGAGTGATGTGAAAAATTGTGAACGAATGTTTGAGTTTTAAAAGCAAATTTAAAAGATCCTCTCTGGCTTCGGGATCCAGCATAGAAGTAGCCTCGTCAAGCACCAAATATCGGGGAGACATCGCCAGAACACCTGCAATTGCCACTTTTTGCTTCTGTCCGCCAGAAAGAAGATGAGGCTCTCTTTTCTTAAAATCCGACATGCCAACCATCTCTAAGGCTTCATCCACTCTTTTGCGTATTTCATGAGGCGGTAAACCCAGGTTTTCTGGCCCAAAAGCAACGTCTTCTTCAACCGTAGTAGCAATAAGCTGGTTGTCAGGATTCTGAAAGACCAGACCTACTTTTTGTCTGACTTCCCAAATAAGCTCTGTATCTTTAGTATTAATCCCTTCCACCAAAACATCTCCACGCTTGGGAATCAAGAGACCGTTGCAGTGTCTGGCAAGAGTCGATTTTCCAGAACCATTCCTCCCCAGAAGCACTACAAATTCTCCATCCTTGATGGTCAGGTTCACATCCTTCAAAACTTCTCGAACGTTGTCAAAAACCTGGTCTTCTTCAGCGTACCAGAAACTTACTTCGCGAAACTCTATCATGGCTACTGTCCATAAAAAAAGGCCAGCTCCTGCTGGCCTTCAAAGATGTGATACGCAAGGCTCTATTCACTGATGATCTCCACGACAGCCAGAGGAGCACCGTCTCCTCTTCGAAAGCCAGCCTTGATAACCCGGCAATAACCACCTTTCCTATCTCTCATTCTGGGAACAATACTCCGCATAAGCAGTTTAAAGGCTTCTTTGTCTCGAACCCAGGATACTACCTGTCTCATGGAAGCATTGTCACCCTTGATAGCCAGAGAAACTACTCGTTCAAAATACCTCTTTAAAACTTTGCCTTTCCTTTCGGTAGTTTCGATTTTCCCAGACTTAATCAGAGAAACAATCATATTCGCCAGCATACTTTCTTTATGCGAGGTGGTTCTGCCAAGTTTTTCAGTTCTTTTCCTATGCCTCATTCTCCAACACCTCTTTTCTCAGTGTTGCCCGAAGAAAGAAACCGCTGCTGTACTTTCTCAAGGATTTCCTCATAAGTTTTCTGGCCCAAGTTCTTAATCTTTTTCAAATCTTCAGGTCGATTGCGAACAACATCCAAGAGTTCTCTCAGAGTATTTATCTTGGCCCTCTTGAGACAATTAATGGCTCGAACTGACAAATCAAGGTCTTCAATCGGAATTTCTTCTTCAACCTCTTCTGAAGTTTCCTCAGGAGTATCTGCTTTGACTCCCGTCTCGCCAATTCTCTCTCTCAAAAGTTCTAAAAGGTAAGCAAAATTATCTCTCAAAAGCTCGAGAGCTTTTTCCATAGCTTCCTGGGGAGTAATGGCTCCATTGGTCCAAACTTCCACCACCAATTTGTCGTAGTTAGTAAACTGCCCAACTCGTGTGTCCAATACCTGATAGTTTACTTTTCTTACTGGTGTAAAAATAGAATCGACCGGGATAATATCCAGTTCTCGGTATCTGGTCTCGTCTGCTTCCTGGTACCCCTTACCACGAGCAACATAAATCCTGGCTGCCAGATGACCCTCTTCGTTAATTTCAGCGATGTAATGATCAGGATTAATTATTTCCACATTACTATTTTTTTGTATATCAGCACCAGTAACCACTTTTACGCGGCCCGGTTCACCCTTAACATCAAGGTATAGAATCTCCTGGTCAGAATGGCTCTTCAGCACTAAACCTTTGAGATTCAAAACAATGTCTGAAACGTCTTCCCGTACCCCAGGAAGAACAGAGAATTCGTGCATAACTCCTTCTATCTGCACAGCCGTTACTGCGCTTCCCTCTATGGAAGAGAGAAGAACTCTGCGTAAAGCATTACCAATGGTGATACCCCACCCAGCCTCAAGGGGTTCAATTAAAAATTTACCATACAAATTGGGAGGCCGGATGTCTTCTCTAACTTCCACAATTTCACACTTCATTAGCTCCTTCAAGTCATACATTTACCAACACCTCAAAACTATTTGGAATAAAACTCTACTATCAACTGCTCTTGCACGGGGTATTCGATATCTTCCCTATTTGGTTCTCGTAAAATGGTGGCCTTAAGGTTGGCCATATCCACGTCCATCCATTGAGGAGGAGTAATGCCCATTTCTCTATCGAGTGCAGATTTTATTCTCTCGTTGTTTCTTCCTCTTGGAGAAACTTCCACCACATCACCTTTTTCCACCAAGTAAGAAGGTATATTAACTTTTCTGCCGTTAACCAAAAAGTGGCCATGCAAAACCATTTGCCGAGCTTCGGAACGAGAACTGGCTAAACCCATTCTAAACACTACATTATCAAGCCTTCTCTCCAGCAAACTCAGAAGATTTTCACCGGTTACTCCCGGCATCTTGGAAGCCCTGGCAAAATAGCCCTTGAACTGGGTTTCAGAAATCCCATAAATGAAACGCACTTTTTGCTTTTCCCTTAACTGAACTCCATAACCAGAAAGTCTTCTCCGAGCACCTTTGTGGACACCAGGAGGGAATGGTCTTTTTTCAAAGGCACATTTGTCGGTATAACAACGTTCTCCCTTCAGAAAAAGCTTCATACCCTGCCTTCTGCACAGCCTGCACTTGGAACCTGTATATCGAGACATGTTTATCAAAACCTCCTACTACACTCTTCTTTGTTTGGGAGGTCGGCATCCATTGTGAGGAATAGGCGTCACGTCCTTAATGGAATTGATTACCAACCCCGCCGCTTGCAAAGCACGTATAGCAGTTTCACGGCCAGACCCCGGACCCTTAACGAGCACCTCAACCTCTCGCAGACCTTGATCCATAGCTTTTCGAGCTGCCTGCTCAGCAGCTAACTGTGCTGCAAAAGGAGTACCCTTTTTAGTCCCCTTAAACCCTACGGTACCGGCGCTGGCCCAAGCAATAACATTGCCCTCTTTATCGCTTATCGAAATAATTGTATTATTGAAGGTTGACTTTATATGGGCAATACCTTCCCTGATTAACCTTTTTTCTTTCTTTTTTCTCCGAGGTCTACGAGCCAATTTCAAACAACCTCCCTTATAGTTTACTTACCGCGCTTTACTCCCACTGTTCTACGAGGACCCTTTCTGGTTCGGGCGTTGGTTCTTGTTCTCTGTCCCCTAACAGGCATCCCACGACGATGCCGCAGTCCCCTATAGCACCCAATAGCCATAAGCCGTTTAATGTTCTGAGAAATCTGAGCTCTAAGTTCACCTTCAACAGGATACTTCTCAACTTCCTTTTGGATCCTACTAACCTCCTCATCGGTAAGGTCTTTGACCTTGATCTCAGGACTTACCCCCGCGTCATTTAGGATCTTTTTTGACAAACTCTTACCTATTCCAAATATGTAAGTCAAAGCTATATCAATTCTCTTATTAGCTGGTAAATCAACCCCTGCTATTCGGGCCATTTTCGCTGTACCTCCTAACCTTGACGCTGCTTATGCCTTGGATTAGAACACACCACCAGGACTCTGTTTTTTCGCCTGATTACTTTACACTTCTCACACCTTGGCTTTACAGATGAACGAACCTTCATTTTAATACCTCCCAACATCAATTGCAAGTTTTATCAAGCTAATTTACTTATTTATGACGATATACTATCCTTCCCCTTGTGGGGTCGTACTTGGAAATTTGTACAGTAACTTTATCCCCGGGAAGGATGCGAATATAATGCATGCGCATTTTCCCAGAAATATGGGCCAGAATCTTCCTACCGTTTTCAAGTTCCACCCGAAACATTGCATTCGGTAAAGGCTCAACAACCGTACCAACTACTTCAATGACATCGTCTTTGGACTTAGCCATTATCTCGCTTCATCCCCTCTCTTTATCACCGTCAAAACCTCCGGACCGTCTTTGGTTACCATAATTGTATGTTCGAAATGGGCCGATAAACCTCCGTCAAGAGTAACCACTGTCCATCCATCCTCAAGAACCCTCACTTTATAATCCTTCTCGTTAACCATGGGTTCAATGGCCAAAACCATACCTTCTTCGATAACCGGCCCTTCCTTTCTTTTGCCAAAATTAGGTATTTGGGGTTCCTCATGTAAAGCAGTACCCACACCGTGACCTACAAAATCACGAACCACCGAAAAGCCTGCTTTTTCGACCGTTTTTTGAATACTCCAGGAAATATCTCCAATCCTTTTGCCAGGCAGCGCATTGCTTATCCCCGCAAAAAGAGCCTTGCGGGCTATCTCAACTAATCTTAAAGCTCGTGGGTTACTGTTTCCCACCACAACACTAAACGCTGCATCCGTATAAAACCCTTCATATACCACTCCGATATCTATACTCACCAAATCTCCTTTTTCAATCACTCTTTCTCCGGGTATGCCATGCACAACCTGGTCGTTAATGGAAACACATATTGAGGCTGGGTATCCTCTATAACCCTTGAAAGCGGGCTGGGCTCCCCGTTCCCTAATGAGGTTCTCTGCCACTTCATCGAGAAAACGGGTTTTTATGCCTGGAGCAATCAAAGTACGAAGCTTTTCTATTACCGAAGCCAGTATTTGCCCACTTCTTTTTATCTTCTTAACATCTTCAGGCGAAGTTATCCTACTCATCTATTGTTTTTGTCTGATTTCCTCTAATAAGGATTTAACACTCTGGTAAACGGCCTCTATTCCGCCTCTGGAAACCACTTCTTTTAAAATCCCCTTAGAGCGGTAAAAATCAATCAAGGGTTGCGTTTGTTCCTCGTAAGTTTTAAGACGCTGAGCAATTACTTCTTCTTTGTCGTCTGGACGCTGAATCAGCCTTCCTCCACACACGTCACATACCTGGTCACGCTTGGGAGGCTTGGAAATCAAATTGTAAGGCGTCTGACACTTCTCACAGATTCTACGTGCAGAAAGTCTCCTAATAACTTCCTGGGGATCCACATTAAAGTATATAACAATGTCCAATGGAGAGCTGGCTTTTTCCAGGATTTTATCAAGTGCCTTTGCCTGAGCAAGAGTGCGTGGAAATCCGTCAAGTATAAAACCTCGTTTCACTTCATCTTGAAGTAACTTTTCCTCCATAATGCCAATTACTACTTCATCGGGAACCAAAAGGCCCGCCTTAACATACTCTTCTGCCTTTTTCCCCCAATCCGTTTGGTTTTTAATGGCCTCTCTTATAATATCTCCAGTAGCAATATGAACAAGACCAAAATCTCTCTCCACCATTTTTGCCTGTGTTCCTTTACCTGCCCCAGGAGGGCCCAAAAAGACAATTCTCATTCAAATTCCTCCTCTGCTTCTTCAGGATTTGCGGATAAAACCTTCATAGTGGCGCATAAGAAGTTGTGCTTCAAGTTGACGAACAGTTTCAATAGCCACACCAACCATTATCAAAATTGCTGTTCCCCCAAAATAAAAAGTAGTAATATTGGTAACCCTGACCAGAATGTTAGGGATTATGGCGATAAAAGCCAGGAAAATAGCTCCCCATAAGGTAATTCGGGAAAGACAACGGTCCAGATATTCTACAGTAGACCTTCCTGGCCGTATTCCCGGGATAAACCCACCATACTTTTTCATGTTGTCCGCAAGTTCAGCCGGGTTGAAAGTAACCGCGGTATAAAAATAAGTGAAGAAAATTATCAAAGCAGCGTAAAGAGAGAGATAGAGAGCAGAATTGGGAGAAAGCATATCGGCAACGGACTTCATAAAGCTTGAACCCTGGAAAAACTGGGCAATGGTAGCTGGAAAAAGGAGGATAGATGAAGCAAAAATGATGGGAATGACTCCTCCCTGGATTACTCGAATGGGTATATGAGTGCTCTGGCCGCCATAAACCCTTCTTCCTACCACTCTCTTGGCATACTGTACCGGGATGCGTCGTTGTGCTTCCTGAAACTCGACCACCATTGCAATAATCAAAATCCAGACAATAAGGTTAATTGCAAATAAAAAGGGATTGATTTCCCCAACTCTAATCATGGAAGTAGTACGAACTATTTGAGGTGCTATACGAGCCACGATACCACCAAAGATGATGAGAGAAACTCCATTTCCCACACCAAAATCAGAAATCATGTCGCCAAGCCACATCAAAAAAATACTCCCTGCAGTAAGGGTCAATATTATGGTTGCCCGATAACCCCATCCAACAGCAGGTAAGACCCCTAGGTTTTCCATCCAAACAGTTATACCAAAACCTTGAATCATGGCCAGCAAAATGGTTCCCCAGCGAGTATACTGGGTTATCTTATCTCTTCCCTCTTCACCGCTTTTGGCCAATTCTTCCAGTTTGGGAACAACTGCTGTCAAAAGCTGCATAATAATTGAAGAATTGATATAGGGCATGATTCCCAAAGCGAGAATGGAAAAATTACTCAGGGCACCACCGGCGAACATGTCCAAAAAGCCAAGCAATCCTCCCTGCGAAAAAACGTTGGCTAAGGCTTTTGGATCAATGCCGGGCACGGGGATATGAGCACCTATTCTAAAAACAACCAGCATGAGCAATGTAAAAACGACCTTCCTTTTCAGGTCGGGTATCTTGAATAGCTTGACCAGAGAATCCCACATTTTCAAAGCACCTCGGCCTTTCCGCCATTCTCTTCTATAAGGGCCTTTGCTTTTTCTGAAAAAGCGTGGGCTTTAACTACCAGATTTGGCGGGCAGTTTCCTTTGGCGAGTATCTTTATTTTGCTCTCTTTGGACTCGATAAGACCAGCTTCATAAAGAACCTCAGGAGTTATTTCCCTAACATCTTTAAGCCGAGAAAGGGCGGCAAGATTAACAATTTCCCATTCTTCGCACCCCAGAGAACGGAAACCGCGCTTGGGGATACGGCGTACCAAGGGCATTTGACCACCTTCGAAACGAGGATGAATCTGTCCACCAGAACGAGCTTTTTGACCTTTCATGCCTCTGCAGGCGGTTTTACCATGACCAGAACCTATGCCCCTACCAACTCTCTTTGGTCTATGAAAAGCACCCTCTGACGGTTTCAAATCCACCAATTTCATAGCAGCTCTTCTCCTTTCACTCAACATTTTCTACTTTCAAAAGATAATCTACCTTTTGAATCATGCCTCTTAAAGAAGGATTGTCTTCCTTAACTACTGTCTGGTTAAGACGCCTAAGACCCAAGGCCTTAAGAGTTCTTTTGTGAGACTCCGGTCTGCCAATGGGACTTTTCAACAGGGTGATCTTTAACTTGTTTCCCATATCCTCTCCTCCTCAGCGTACAAAAAACTCTTTAACGCTTTTCCCTCTTAGTTTCGCAACTTCCCGCGGGTCCTTAAGGTTGCAAAGACCATTCATAGTAGCTCGAGCTACATTAATAGGGTTGTTGCTACCTAGAGATTTAGTTAAAACGTCTTTCACGCCAGCAACCTCAAGAATAGCTCGTACCGCACCACCCGCAATGACTCCGGTACCAGGTGCGGCTGGCTTCAAAACCACCATGCTAGCCCCAAACTCTCCAAGCACTTCGTGAGTTATGGTAGATCCTCGCATTGGAAACTTTATTAAGGATTTCTTGGCCTTTTCTATAGCTTTGCGCACCGCATCGGGTACTTCCTTAGCCTTACCAATCCCAATTCCCGCTACGCCTTCTCCATTACCAACGGCAACCAAAGCCCGAAAACCAAATCTTTTACCACCTTTCACCACTTTGCTGACTCGGTTAACCGCGATTAACTTTTCAGTTAACTCCAGCCCTTCAGGCTTAACTCTTCTGCCTGCTATGTCCATAGCACTTACCTCCTGTAATCTTCCACTCAAAATTGAAGCCCAGCTTCTCTTGCTCCATCAGCCAGAGCCTTTACTCTTCCATGATACTTGTAACCACCACGGTCAAATACTACCTTATTAATGCCAGCATCCAAAGCCTTTTTGCCAATAAGCAGGCCAACTTCTCTCGCCATTTGAGTTTTGGTTCCCTTGAAACCTCTGATTTCTGGAGAAAGGCTCGAAGCAGCAACCAGCGTTCTTCCTTCGTCATCGTTAATAATTTGAGCATATATGTGTCTCAAGCTTCTAAAAACACAAAGCCGGGGTCGCTCCGCAGTGCCATATACTTTTTTTCTAACCCTACGATGTCTGCGCAATCTTTTCTCTTTGCGTTCTTCAACACGCATGCTCTTCTTCCTCCTCTATTTCGCCATAGCTTTACCTTGCTTGCGCCGAATGACTTCACCCACGTACTTTATACCAGTACCTTTGTACGGTTCAGGTTTTCTGAGCTTCCTTATGTCAGCAGCGACCTGCCCTACCTTTTCCTTATCAATTCCCTTAACTTTTATAATTTGCTGGCCTTCAACCTCGAAAGAAATCCCCTCTGGTGGTTCTATCTCTACAGGATGGGAAAACCCAAGGCTCAAAACCAGGGTGTCACCCTTCTTCTGGGCACGATAACCCAAACCACTGAGCTCCAGGGATTTTTCAAAACCTTTAGATACACCCTCAACCATGTTGGCTATCAAAGTACGTGTCAAGCCAAACAGCGACTTATCGAGCTTGCTATCCCCCTGAGGAACTACGACCACCACATTATCTCTTTTCTCTATACGCATTCTGGGGTGAAATTCCTTCTCAAGAACCCCCTTTGGGCCCCTAACTCTCACGAGGTTTCCTTCTATTTCAACCTCAACTCCCTGGGGTATGTTTATTGGTTTCTTACCAATACGAGACATGCTCCAATCCTCCCTCACCAAATATAACAGATAACTTCTCCTCCAACTCCAAGTCTCCTTGCCTCTTTGCCAGTTAATACACCCTTGGAAGTGGAAACCACTACAGTACCCATCCCACCAAGCAAAATGGGAATCTCATCCTTTCCAACGTAAACTCTTAAACCAGGCTTACTGATTCTTCGTAAACCATTGATTACCCGTTCCCGATTAGGGCCATACTTCAAAAAAATAATCAAATCTCTCTTAGGACCATCGGAATCAGTTACTTTGTAATCCTCAATGTAACCCTCCTGCTTCATAATTCGCGCAATTTCTATTTTAAGCTTTGAAGCAGGAATAGACACGCTTCCCTTACGAGCCTTTAGAGCATTCCTAATTCTCGTCAACATATCAGCAATAGGGTCTGTATGCGCCATAGTACTCCCCTTCCTACCAACTGGATTTCGTAACACCAGGTATTTCTCCTCTACCAGCAAGGGTTCTGAAACAAATTCGGCATATTCCAAAATCTCTCAAATAACCCCGAGGACGACCACACAAGCTACAACGGTTACGATAGCGAACCTTGAATTTATAACCTCTCTTATTTCTCTCTATCTTTGCCTTACGAGCCATTGCTCATCCTCCCTTACGATTTGCGAAAAGGTAAGCCAAGCAACTCGAGTAAAGCCCTGGCTTCTTCATCGTTTTTTGCAGTGGTAACAAACGATATATTCATACCCCTTACTCGCTCCACTTTATCGTAGCTTATTTCGGGAAAAATTAGCTGCTCTTCAATGCCTATGGTGCAATTACCTCTCCCGTCAAAACAACTATCCGGAAAACCCCGAAAATCTCTGATACGTGCAATCGCAATGTTGAAAAAGCGATCCAGGAACTCGTACATCCTATCTCCTCTTAAGGTCACTTTGCAACCAATGGCCATCCCTTTCCGCAACTTAAAATTCGATATAGATTTTCTTGCTCGAGTAACAAGTGGTTTTTGCCCGGTAATAAGGGACAATTCCTCTATTGCCAAATCAAGATACCGGGAGTTTTGCGTTGCATCGCCAACACCCATATTGATAACCACTTTCTCAAGTTTAGGAACCTGCATCGGATTTTTATATCCAAAACGTTTCAATAGTGCAGGAACCACTTCATTTTTATATTTTTCCTTAACAACCGACACGGTAGCTCCTCCTCAAACTATACTTTGTCAATAATTTCTCCGCACTTTTTGCATATTCTGACTCTGAAATCGGAACCAGAAACACGTTCTCTCCTGATGCGTGTGAGTTGATTACATCTGCTACAAACCAGACGCAGATTGGAAATCCGCAAGGGATTTTCTTTTTCGATAATCCCTCCCTGTGGATTATCCTGGGTAGGACGGGTGTGCTTTTTGACCATATTCACACCTTCCACAATTGCTTTACCATCTTGAGGAAAAATACTTAAAATTTTTCCTCTTTTGCCTTTATCCTTGCCTCTAATGACTTCAACAAGGTCACCCTTTTTCAAAGGCACTTTTACCTGGTTCATGCTATACACCTCTCAAACAACTTCCGGGGCTAAAGAAACTATCCGCATAAACTGCCTATCTCGCAATTCGCGACCAACAGGCCCAAAAATACGTGTACCCCGAGGCACATTTTGATTGTTGATTAACACGGCAGCATTATCGTCAAAGCGAATAACCGTACCATCTTCTCTGGCAACTTCTTTCCTGGTACGAACCACAACTGCTCGTACCACTTCTCCCTTTTTAACATTGGAGTTAGGTTCAGCTTCTTTCACCGAAGCAATAATTATATCACCAATACTTGCATAACGACGATTCGAACCACCCATAACCCTTATGCACATTATTTTTTTGGCTCCAGTATTATCAGCAACCTCAAGCATTGTAGTTGGTTGAATCAATTTCCTCTCCTCCCTCTTCTACACTTCTTTCCAGAACAGTCACTACTCTCCAGCGCTTGGTTTTGCTGAGTGGTCGAGTTTCTTCAATAAGCACCTTATCGCCAAGTTTACAGGTATTAGCTTCATCATGAGCCTTAAATTTGCGTTTTCTTTTGACTTTCTTGCCATAGAGAGGATGCTCGCTTAAGCGAATCACTTCCACCACCACTGTTTTATCCATAGCGTCACTTATCACTGTGCCAACCAATCTCTTGGGACCTGGCATGTTATTGAACCTCCCGCTGTTTAGCCGCTAATTCTCGTTCTCGCTGAATAGTTTTAATCCTTGCAATATCCCGTTTTACCAATCTTATCCGACGAGGATTCCTGAGTTGCCCAGTAATAGCTTGAAAACGTAAGTTAAAAAGCTCTGTACGTAAATCTTTTAATTTTTGATTGAGTTCCTCATCGGTCATGTTACGCAGTTCGGAAGCCTTCATCACAATCACCACCTATTCCGTCTGTCGTTCAACTATACGGGTTTTAACAGGCAACTTAAATGAGGCAACCCTTAAAGCTTCAAATGCTGTTTCACGATCCACTCCAGCAATTTCGAAAAGAATTCTTCCTGGCTTCACCACTGCAACCCAACCCTCTACGGGGCCTTTACCCTTACCCATTCTTGATTCAGTGGGCTTTTTGGTGTATGGCTTATCAGGGAAAATGCGAATCCAGATTTTTCCTTTCTTAATATGCCTTGATATCGCGACTCGTGCAGCCTCTATTTGGGGATTGGTAATCCAAGCTGGCTGTAAAGCCTGCAAACCAAAATCTCCAAAGTCAACTTCACACCCTCTATAAGCAACTCCGGTCATTCTACCACGATGCTGTTTTCTATACTTAACTCTCTTCGGTATCAACATAGTCCTCAAGCTCCTCCTCGTAAATTTCCTCCTGGGGCATAGTAATTTCTCCTTCCAGGGTTTCGCCAGGAGAGATTACCTCACCCTTAAAGATCCATACCTTAACGCCAATTTTTCCATAAGTAGTAAGAGCTTCAGCAAATCCGTAATCAATATCAGCTCTGAGTGTATGCAAAGGCAAACGACCTTCTCGATACCATTCTTCTCGAGCTATTTCTGCTCCTCCCAGTCGCCCTGAACAAGAAATCTTAATGCCTTTAGCCCCCATTCTCAAAGCACGAGCAATAGCCTGTTTCATAGCTCTACGGTAAGAGATACGTCGCTCAATCTGAAAAGCAATGTTCTCTGCAACCAACTGGGCATCAATCTCAGGCACGGGAACTTCCTCAACTGAAATCTGGATGTTTTTGTTGCCTACCATATCCTGTATTTCTTGCCTGAGCTTTTCCACCTCAGAACCTTTTCTCCCAATTACTATTCCCGGGCGAGCTGTTTTGATCACTATCTTTAGCTGGTTCGCCAAGCGCTCGATATTGATTTGCGAAACACCAGCGCGGTATAGTTTTTCTTTAATGTAACGACGAATTTTTAAGTCCTCAAGAAGGAAATCACGATATTTATCTTCCGAAAACCAGCGCGACTGCCAATCCTTGACTATGCCCAATCTAAGACCAATAGGATTTACTTTTTGTCCCAAGTTAACGTCCCTCCTCCGCTTCGGCAACATAGACAGTAATATGCGATGTTCTCTTGCGAATGATATCAGCACGACCCATAGCTCTTGGTCTCACTCGTTTCATGGTGGGACCAGTATCAACGTAAGCTCTGGAAACGATAAGCTTTTCGACGTCAAGGTTCCAGTTATTTTCGGCATTAGCAATAGCAGACTGTAACACCTTTTTCACCAGGCGAGCCGATTTTTTAGGAATAAAGCTCAAGATACTCAACGCTTCCTGAGCACTTTTGCCCTTTATAAGGTTTACCGCTTGTCTAGCTTTTCTGGGTGAAATACGAACATGCCGAGCTACTGCTCTAACTTCCATTATCAATACCTCCCCTACTTAAGCGCGGTAGAGCGCTCTGTGGGATTACCATGGCCTCTAAAAGTTCGTGTTGGAGCAAATTCTCCCAATCTGTGACCAACCATCTGCTCAGTTATGTATACAGGAACATGCTTGCGACCATTGTAAACCGCAATGGTATGTCCTACCATTTCAGGAATAATCACACATGCTCTGCACCAAGTCTTGATCACTCTTTTCTCGCCTCTTTTATTAAGCTCTTCTATTCTCTTCCTGAGTTTTGGATCGACAAAAGGTCCTTTCTTGGTTGACCTACCCACCTGTTATTCGCCCCCTACTTTCTTCTTTTAACAATCCACTTATCGGTTTGTTTATTCTTTCTGGTTTTAAATCCTTTCGTCAGAAGGCCCCAGGGGCTAACCGGTTGCCGTCCTCCGTGAGCCCGCCCTTCACCACCACCGTGAGGATGATCAATGGGGTTCATAGCAACACCACGAACTGTGGGCCGTATCCCCAACCAGCGTTTCCTCCCCGCTTTACCAATGGTAATGTTTTCATGATCGACGTTGCCCACCTGTCCTACCGTGGCAAAACAATCCAAGTGCACCAGTCTAATTTCTCCCGAAGCCAGACGAACTTGAGCATAATCGCCTTCTTTCGCCATCAGTTGAGCATAAGCTCCAGCTGCCCTGGCTAACTGTCCTCCTTTTCCCCTGCGAAGCTCAATGTTGTGGATGATGGTACCCACCGGGATGTTCCTGAGCGGTAAAGCATTTCCAGGTCTAATATCAACGTTCTCACCGCTCATCAATACATCTCCAACCTTCACACCCAAAGGAGCCAAAATATAACGCTTCTCACCATCAGCATATTTGAGAAGAGCAATCCGTGCTGAGCGATTAGGATCATACTCTATGCTCTCCACAGTAGCTGGAATGTTAAATTTATCTCTTTTAAAATCAATTAAGCGATACTTTCTTTTGTGACCGCCACCGCGATGCCTTACTGAAATTCTCCCCTGATTATCACGTCCAGCTTTCCGCTTCAAGGACACCAAGAGGGATTTCTGGGGTTCAGCTCCCGGCGTAAGTTCTTCAAAGGTATACCCGGTCATCTGTCTTCTACCAGGTGTTACTGGTTTATATTCTTTAATGCTCGCCATCCTACTCGCTCCTTTTGCTCCGCTTAACTTATATCAAAGGCTTTAATTCTTTCACCAGGTTTCACATAGACAATAGCTTTTTTCCAGGAAGCAGTTCTACCCTCAAACCTACCTAACCTTTTCTTCTTGCCTGGAACATTCACGGTATTAACCTTCAAAACAGTAACTCCAAACATCTCCTGAACGGCTTTTTTAATTTCACTCTTGGTAGCTTTAGGGTTAACCTTGAAAACATATTTATTCTCTTCCTGGAGCTTTACTGCCTTCTCGGTAATTATTGGGTGTATGATGATCTCTCTATCCACACTCATTTATTTAACACCTCCCACAAAGAGAGGAAAGCCGGCTTCTCAAAAACCACATTTTCAAATTTCAAAAGATGATAGGTAGATACAGAGTTAACAGGTAGCACGTCAACATTTTCGAGATTAGAAAAAGACCGTAAAACATTTTCGTTCTTGGAGACAGTTACCACCAGTGTGCTTCCTTTTAAACCCAAATTAGTTAAAAGCTTGACTGCTTCTTTGGTTTTCGGTTGTTCCAGCAAAAGATTCTCCACTACACGTAAGCTTCCCTCTTTTATTTTTGCAAGCAGCGATTGTAGCATTGCCTGACGCTTCTCTTTTTTGTTAAGAGAAAAGTAATAAGAGCGAGGACGAGGCCCAAAAACCACTCCTCCGCCACGCCATATAGGGGAACGTATACTTCCATGTCTTGCTCTTCCGGTGCCTTTTTGACGCCAGGGTTTTCTCCCTCCACCACTGACTTCTCCCCGAGTCTTGGTTTTTACCGTTCCTCTTCTTTGGTTATCAAGATAGGATTTAACAGCGAGAAATAAGAGATGGGTATTCATTCCTTCATCAACCATCTCTTCAATAACCAGCTGGTCCACCGTTTTACCTTCTCTATCGAACACCGCTATTTCCATCCTATTTCTCCTCCCATGCTAAGAAGCACATTTTTTGATGAGAACAGTGCCTCCTGTGGGACCAGGGACTGCTCCCTTCACCAAGAGCAAGTTTCTTTCTTCGTTCACAGCCACCACTTCTAAGTTGCGAACAGTAACTCTCTCTCCACCCATGCGACCAGGCAAACCTTTACCTTTGAACACTCGTTCTGGGTCCGTCGCGCCAATAGAACCAGGGCGACGATAGAACATCGAACCGTGAGAAGCAGGTCCACCTCCATAGCCAAAGCGCTTGACAACTCCAGCAAAACCCTTGCCTTTAGATTGTCCAGTAACGTTTACCCGATCACCAACCTTAAAACCACTTACTTTGAGTTCCTGTCCTACTTGATAATTTTCTGTATCCTTAAATCTAAACTCTCTGAAAATTCGCAGAGGTGGGAGGTTGGCCTTTTTCAAAATTCCAAGCAACGGTTTATTAAGCTTCTTTTCTCTGGTCTCTCCATAACTAAGCTTCAGGGCTTCGTAACCATCTACTTCCCTGGTTTTTTTCTGAACCACGAAACAGGGGCCACATTTGATAACTGTAACCGGAATAACTCGGCCAGCCTGGTCAAACACCCTCGTCATGCCTATTTTTTCACCAATCATGCCATACTCAACCACTTTCATCTCTCTCTCTCCTTCCACCCCAGTGCTACAGCTTTATCTCTATATCCACACCAGCAGGCAAATCCAGATGCATCAATGCATCGACAGTCTTAGGGTTAGGGTCAATGATATCTATCATTCTTTTGTGAGTCCTTATTTCAAACTGTTCCCGAGACTTTTTGTCGACGTGAGGAGAACGCAAAACAGTATATCTCACGATCTCTGTAGGCAGAGGTATAGGCCCTGCTACCCGAGCACCTGTTCTTTCCGCTGTATGAACAATCTCCAAAGCCGACTGATCCAGGATTTTATGATCGTAAGCCTTTAACTTTATCCTTATTCTCTGGGCCACTTTCCATGCCTCCCCAAAAATTCAAATATGAACACAGCAACCTCCACAGTTACTCTATAATCTCAGTTACTACACCTGCTCCAACCGTTCTACCACCTTCACGAATAGCAAAGCGCAATCCTTTCTCCATGGCAATGGGGTAGATGAGCTTTACTTCCAGGTTGGCATTGTCTCCAGGCATGACCATTTCCACACCTTCAGGGAGCTTGATTTCTCCAGTAACGTCAGTGGTGCGGAAATAGAACTGGGGACGATAACCGTTGAAGAAGGGGGTATGTCGTCCACCCTCTTCTTTGGTGAGCACATAGACTTCAGCTTTGAAGTGGGTATGTGGAGTGATAGAACCAGGTGCAGCCAGAACCTGTCCTCGCTCTACCTCTTTCTTCTCAATACCTCGCAGCAGAACACCAATGTTGTCTCCGGCCTGGGCTTCATCGAGGATTTTGCGGAACATCTCAATGCCAGTGACCACAGTCTTTTTGATCTCATGGGAAAGTCCCACGATTTCCACCTGGTCACCAAGGTGCAGGACTCCACGCTCCACTCTTCCGGTAACCACAGTACCACGACCGGTGATGGAGAAAACGTCCTCGATAGGCATCAGGAAGGGTTTGTCCAGTTCACGCTGGGGAAGAGGAATGTATTCATCCATGGCATCCAGGAGTTCCCAGATTTTACCACACCACTCACACTCCCGCTTACCACAGCCACATTCCAAGGCTTTGAGAGCACTGCCTACCACTACCGGTACATCGTCTCCTGGGAACTCATAACGGTTAAGGAGATCTCGCACTTCCATTTCCACCAGCTCTATGAGCTCTGGGTCATCCACCATGTCAGCTTTATTCATGAAGACTACAATGTAGGGCACCTCTACCTGACGGGAGAGGAGAATGTGCTCCCGGGTCTGAGGCATAGGACCATCAGCAGCAGAGACCACCAAGATGGCACCATCCATCTGGGCAGCTCCAGTAATCATGTTCTTGACGTAGTCAGCATGCCCAGGGCAGTCGATGTGGGCATAGTGCCTTTTTTCAGTCTCATACTCCACGTGGGCAATGGCAATGGTGATACCTCGCTCCCTTTCTTCAGGAGCTTTGTCAATCTGCTCGAAAGGTGTGTAGTTTGCCAGTCCCGCCTTGGAAAGCACCATAGTTATTGCCGCAGTGAGCGTGGTCTTTCCATGGTCGACATGTCCAATGGTTCCCACATTGACATGGGGCTTTTTCCGTTCAAACTTTTGCTTGGCCATAGGAATCCTCCTCGTTTCAAGTCTTTTCTAATTTATTTGAACTTGCTAATTATTTCCTTAGCAATGTTAGGAGGCACTTCTTGATAATGAGAAAATTGCATGGTGTAGTTTGCTCGACCCTGGGTGATAGAACGAAGCGCCGTTGCATAACCAAAAAGTTCGGCCAAGGGTACCTTGGCGTTAACAATCTGTAACTCACCCTTGGGTTCCACACCATCTACCCGACCCCTTCGGGCGCTTAAATCACCGATTACATCACCCAGGTACTCCTTAGGCGTAACCACCTGAACCCTCATAATCGGTTCCAACAAAACTGGCTCTGCTTTCTTAATGGCCTCCTTAACGCCAATCGCACCAGCTATCTTAAAAGCAATGTCTGAAGAATCAACCGGGTGATAGGAACCGTCAACCAGTCTTACCTTTATGTTAATAACCGGGAAGCCGGCAAGAACACCGTTATCGAGGGCTTCGCGAACACCAGACTCCACAGCTGGTATGTATTCCCTGGGAATTGCTCCCCCAACGATACGGTCCTCAAAAACAAAGTTCTCCTCACAGGGCTCGACCTCCAGCACCACATGACCATACTGGCCACGACCACCAGTCTGGCGAACAAACCTTCCCTCAGCGCGCGCAGAAGAGCGTATGGTTTCTTTATAGGCAACCTGAGGCTGACCTATGTTAGCCTGAACCTTAAACTCTCTAAGCAATCTATCAACAATTATCTCAAGATGTAGTTCTCCCATGCCAGAAATTATGGTCTGCGCCGTTTCTTCGTCGGTTCTAACTTTAAAAGTGGGATCCTCCTCTGCCAGTTTTGCAAGTGCAATGCTCAGCTTATCCTGGTCTTGGCGCGTCTTGGGCTCGATGGCCACCGAGATAACCGGCTCAGGAAAGGCAAGAGACTCAAGAACTACAGGATGTTCCTCATCACACAAAGTGTCACCAGTAGTAGCACTCCTCATTCCCACTACACCACACAAATCTCCTGCTTTCGCTTCTGCAACATCCTCCCGGTGGTTAGCATGAATAACCAGTAAACGACTAACTCTTTCTTTCACGCCTTTAGAAGCATTAAACACGTAACTACCACTCTTTATAGTGCCCGAATAAATTCGAATGAAAGAGATCTTGCCAGCATGGGGATCCATGAGAATCTTAAATACTAAAGCCGCAAAAGGTTCTTCAGGTAAAGGACGACGTTCCACTTTTTCCCCAGTAACGGGATTCTTACCAACGACTGGTGGCAAATCAAGAGGTGAAGGTAAATACCAGGTTACTGCATCCAGCAACGGTTGAATACATTTATTCTTGAGCGCAGAACCTCCAAGGACCGGAACGAATTCACCCGAAATGACTTTAGCTCTGATTACCTGACGAATATCCTCAGGAGTGATGGTATCCTCAAAATACCTCTCCATGAACTGTTCATCGAGTTCCGAAAGAGCTTCCAGTAAAGCCTCTCTCCATTTTCTTGCTTCTTCTATATACTCTGAAGGGATATCAGAAACTCTATATTGTATGCCTTCCTCATCCACGTCATACAAATAAGCTCGCATTTCAATAAGGTCAACAACCCCCACGAAATCAGCCTCTCTGCCTATGGGAATCTGGACTGGATGAGCGTTGGCGCTAAGCTTTTTACGCATAGCATCGACAACGGCATAGAAATCAGCACCAATCCGATCAAGCTTGTTAACAAAAGCAATGCGAGGCACCTTGTAGCGGTCTGCCTGATGCCAAACCGTCTCCGACTGAGGCTCCACACCTCCAACCCCGCAAAAAACAGCTATTGCTCCATCCAGAACTCTCAAACTTCTTTCGACTTCTACCGTAAAGTCCACATGCCCAGGCGTATCGATGATATTAATCCTACAATCTCTCCAAAAGCAAGTAGTTACCGCAGAACTTATAGTAATGCCTCGTTCTTGTTCCTGAGGCAAGAAATCCATGGTAGCTGTCCCTTCGTGGACCTCTCCAATGCGGTGTATTTTCCCAGTGTAATACAGTATACGTTCAGTAACTGTAGTCTTACCAGCATCAATATGTGCCATAATTCCAATGTTTCTTACTTTAGCAATATCAAAGTCTTCGAACTTTTCAGCTTTATTGTTTGCAATCACTTTACTCAAATCGCCTCATCCCCACTCCAACGTTGGTATTCAGTTTTTAAAACCATCTATAATGAGCAAAAGCCTTGTTGGCTTCAGCCATGCGGTGAGTATCTTCCCGCTTCTTACAAGCACCGCCAGTACCGTTGGCTGCATCAATAATTTCATTCGCCAGCTTTTCAATCATATTTCTCCCTGCTCGTTCTCTGCTTGCATTTACCAGCCAGCGAATACCAAGACTTTTGCTTCTTTCAGGACGTACCTCAATAGGTACTTGATAGTTAGCGCCACCAACCCTACGAGGACGAACCTCCACAAGTGGCATAACATTCTCCAGTGCCTGGTAGTATACTTCCAAGGGGTCGCGTTTTGTCTTTTCTCTAATAATTTCAAAAGCTCCATAAACTATTTTTTCCGCTATGCTTTTCTTCCCATCCTTCATTACCTTGTTAATAAGACGCGCCACATCCACACTGTTGTAAACTGGATCAGGCGGTATTTCTCTTTTAGGAACAGGTCCTTTCCGTGGCAAACCCACTCACTCCTTCTTCAGGATTTAGGTCTTTTGGCACCGTATTTGGAACGTGCCTGTTTTCTATTTTCAACTCCCGCAGCATCAAGAGCCCCTCGAATAATGTGATAGCGTACTCCGGGAAGGTCTTTAACTCTTCCACCGCGAATAAGTACAATGGAATGCTCCTGTAGGTTGTGGCCTATACCAGGTATGTAGGCAGTTACCTCAATACCATTGGTCAATCGAACCCTGGCAACCTTACGCAATGCCGAATTAGGTTTTTTAGGGGTAATAGTCCAAACTCGAGTGCATACTCCCCTTTTCTGGGGAGAACCCTTAAGAGCCGGAGCACTGCTTTTCTTTTTAGGTTTTTTTCTTCCTACTCTCACCAATTGATTAATGGTAGGCATCTCCATCCTCCCTTATCTTAGATACTTTTGGCTCTACATTTTTATCTCAAAATGGCGGCACAAGAAGCGCCAACCTCAATACCACAAGCCTTGCCTAACTCTTCTGCACTATCAACATACTCCAAAGGTATGTCTTTTTCTCTCGCCAAAGATATAACTTCCTCCAGGATTTCACTATCTACGTCACTGGCAACAAAAACTTTCGACACTTTATCCCTTTGAAGAGCCTTCAAAGTTTGCCGCATTCCAACCACTTTATCTGAACTCCAGAGTTCCTGCAGAGCCATTTAAACTCTCCTCCAGAGCAACGGAGCAATTTTAACAACATTTATTCAGCCTGTCAATATTATTCAGCATCTTCTTCCTCATCAGCATCGAAAATTCCTTCTTCCAGAGAATCTTCTTCATCCATCTCTTCCATCGCTCTTTCTTCTGCTCCCATAAGTTCTTTCCAGTCAATCAACTCTTCACTCTCTGGCAAAACCGACTGCTCTTTGGAAACATCTTCTGTGGAGAGTCTCAACTTTCGGTACTTCTCAAAACCAGTACCCGCTGGAATGATTTTGCCGATGATTACATTTTCTTTCAGGCCCACCAACTCGTCTACTTTTCCTTTTATGGCAGAATCAGCCAGAACATGAGTAGTTTGCTGGAAAGAAGCTGCTGACAGGAAACTTTCCACGGCTAACGAAGCTTTCGTTATGCCCAGAACCACAGGACCTCCAGTAGCAACTTGTTTTAAAGAGGGAAGATATATAAACTCCTGAATAAGCGCCCGGGTTTCCTTCTCCCCTTCCACTTCTCGAAGGAAAATCACTTCCACGTTATCTTCAGCAATACGGAGCGCCGTTTCCCTGTCTATAACCTGCCCTGCTTTAACCAGAACTTCACCGTTGCTACCCATGATAATATCCTGAGCTGCTACTTTCCCAGCCACTTCTTTTTCAAGCAATTCGCTGAGTCTTCCTTCGATGGAGAAGAACTTACCATCAACTAGAGGTATTTCCTTCACGCCCTCAGCTACCAATCTACGCGCAATGCTACGACTTATGGTTTGTCCAGCCTGAACAATTAATTCTCCAGTTCTGGGGCTGACTATATCTTGAGCCACTTCCTGACCAAGGATTTCGTCTCTGACAATCCGAATCAGATTATCCTTAATTGGGAAAAAGCGAACGTTCTTCCACACCACTACTTTTTCAATTTCATGATCCTGCAACAAATCGAGATGGTGATCTTCCAATTTGGTATCAGCAGGGATAAGCACCTCTCCAGACTGGGGATCTTTAACATCTTCAGCAAGAATTGCGCCACGCAAACGTTTCCATATTTCCTTTTCCCTTATTTTCAGAAAAACAGGCCCCATTTCAGCGATTTTATCAATTATTGCTTCGTTAATCTCTTCACCAGCCTTGACAACGGTTTTTCCCTCTCGGTCTTTAAGCTCTTCAAAGCAAACTTTACCTCTTAACTCTGCTCTAAGGCTGCGATAGCCTCTGATGACCTTTGCCAGAGTCCCATCTTTCGTCTCGACCGAAAAGGGTTTGCATTCCACAGAAAGTATTTTTTCAAGAGCATCTCCGTTAAGTTCTTGATCTTTTTTCACCACAAGCTGATCGGAAAAATCGAAAACATCCTCGTGCAAAGTTAAGTCTTCAAAAAGCCGTTCCGCTTCTTCAAGAAGCAAACGGTTCTCCTCTCGAATTCGGTTATTCTCTCTCTCAAAATCCTCAATATGCACCAATTCTCCAGAAAGGAGCTCAGTATCACCTGCGTCCTCAACCTTGACCTTGTTAAGGCGAGCTATCTGACGTACTATGACCTCAATATGTTTATCGTTAATATTGACTCCTTGGGAAAGGTAAACTGACTGGATTTCCTCTACCAGATACCTCTGTACCTCACGAATACCTTTTATCCTGAGAATATCTCGGGGATTAATGGGTCCAAAAGTGAGTCGATCCCCAGCCTTTACTTCATCACCCTCAGTCACACATACTCTTACATCGTGAGGTACCAGGTAAGTCCTAATCGTTTGGTCTTCTTCGTCTTCAAGGGGTTTCACGTATATTTTCTTTCTGTTGCCTACGATCTCGATCTTTTCAACCACTCCATCCACATCAGAGAGTACTGCCGCCTTTTTGGGTTTACGAACTTCAAAAAGCTGTTCCACTCTTGGCAAACCCTGTGTAATATCTTCTCCAGCTATTCGCACACCACCAGTGTGGAAGGTACGCATAGTGAGCTGAGTACCTGGTTCTCCAATCGACTGTGCCGCAACAATACCCACCGCTTCACCCAGGTCCACCAGCTTACCGGTAGCCAAATTACGGCCATAACACTTAGCGCAAACGCCATAGCGAGTTTTACAGGTAAGAACCGAACGTACCCAAGCTTCTCTGATGCCCTTCTCTTTCATTCTGGCAATGGCATCTTCATTGATTTCTTCACCAGCTCTGACAATGATCTCTCCGTTCTCAGGGTCTTGAATATCTCGCAATGCTGTTCTTCCCAGAACGCGCTCTTCAAAAGACTCAACCACGTTTTTATTTTCATCCAACAGATCTGTGACCAGGATACCATCATCCACACCACAGTCGTACTCTCTGACGATAACATCTTGAGCTACATCGACCAAGCGACGGGTTAAGTAACCAGATTTTGCAGTTCTCAAGGCAGTATCAGCAAGTCCTTTCCTTGCGCCATGGGTGGAAATAAAGTACTCGAGAACACTCAAGCCTTCCCGGAAGTTAGCCTTGATGGGATAGTCAATAATTCTACCAGAGGGATCTGCCATGAGACCTCGCATTCCCGCAAGCTGACTAACCTGGCGGATGCTGCCTCTGGCTCCTGAGGTAGCCATCATGTTAACAGGGTTGAAATCATCCAGATTGCGAAGTATGGCATCGGCAATCTTGTTTGAAGCTTCAGTCCAAACATCAATAACCTTCTGCTCTCTTTCTTCTGAAGTAATTAAACCCTCACTATAGTGTTCGTTGATTTCTGCTACTTTTCTCGTTGCCTCTTCGATAATCTCGGCTTTCTGAGAAGGTACTTCAAGGTCCAGCACTCCAATAGTTGAACCAGAACGAGTGGCATAGTGAAAGCCGGTTTCCTTAATGCGGTCTAACATTTCTACCGTAACCTGATTGCCAAATTTCCGGTAACAAAGACTAATTATCTCTAAAAGCTTCTTTTTGGTTACTGGTTCATTATAGTAAGGCATCCCTTCGGGTAATAACTGATTAAAAATGACTCTACCTACAGTGGTAAACTCTACCTCCGGATGCTTCTGGGTGACTTCTTTAATCCTGATGGGTTCATGAAGGTCCACTTTCCCAAAATCATAAGCAAGTAAGGCATCGTCAATGGTTAAAAACGCTTTTTTCTTCTCATAGTTCTTTGAACTCAACAAAGTCATGTAGTAACAACCCAGAACCATATCCTGCCCAGGTACCGCTACCGGATTACCGTTAGCAGGTGAAAGGATATTATGCGAAGAAAGCATAATTATCTGGGCCTCAGCCTGAGCCTCAAGAGAAAGAGGTACATGGACCGCCATCTGGTCTCCGTCAAAGTCTGCATTAAAGGGAGGACAAACCAAAGGATGCAATTGAATAGCATTGCCCTCCACCAGGACTGGCTGGAAGGCCTGAATACTCAAACGATGCAAAGTAGGAGCACGGTTAAGCAGTACCGGGTGTTCTGCGATAACCTCTTCCAGAGCTTCCCAAACTTCATCCCTGGCTTTGTCAACCATGCGCTTGGCACTCTTTATATTATGAGCATAACCCTTGTCCACCAGTTTTTTCATCACAAAGGGCTTGAAAAGTTCCAGGGCCATCTTCTTGGGAAGACCGCACTGGTCAAATCGCAAACGCGGTCCAGAAACAATTACTGAGCGTCCGGAATAGTCCACACGCTTACCCAGAAGGTTTTGGCGAAAACGACCTTTTTTACCCCTAAGCATATCGCTTAAGGATTTAAGCGGTCGATTCCCTGTGCCCAGAACCGCTCTCCCTCGGCGTCCATTATCAAAAAGAGCATCAACTGCTTCCTGGAGCATTCTCTTTTCGTTTTTGATAATGATCTCTGGAGCCCCCAACTGCAGTAATCGCTTTAAGCGATTATTGCGGTTAATCACCCGACGATAAAGGTCATTGAGGTCCGAAGTGGCAAAGCGACCACCATCAAGCTGTACCATGGGCCGGAGATCTGGAGGTAGAACGGGTATAACTTCGAGAATCATCCATTCTGGCTTGTTACCCGACTTACAGAAAGCCTCAACAACTTCCAGTCTCTTAATGATTTTCTTGGCTTTCTGCCCTGAAGCTTCTTTAAGTTCCTTGCGCAGTTCTCTCGCCAATTGATGAACATCTATGCTCTTCAAAATTTCTCGGACTGCTTCAGCTCCCACTCCAGCTTTAAAATCAGGGTCATATTTCGAAAGCAACTTAGCTTCAGTTTCCAAAATCATTTGAGCCTTTTTGAGACCCGTTTTACCTGGGTCAATGATGATATAACAGGGTTCCTCAACTGTATCAGTAAGGGGTGTCTCTTCAAAAAGATTACCAAAGGTTTCCCTGAGCTTTTGCACTTCGGATTCAGAAAGGACTTCATCTCTTTGGTAAGGAAAAGCTCTTACGTCAACTACTTCAAAATGCTCTTCATCTATCTCCTCTACCGAAAAACTATTCTTATACTTGGAACGGTAACGAGTGTACTCTTTAAGGTTGAGGCGGTCGCCTACTGAAAATGGCAATTCGTGAACCTCGGTGATTCTGTAAGCAGGCTCAGCAACAAAATCAAAATCGTACTTGCGGTAAATGTCGTACTCGGTCTTGCGAATAATCTGCTCCTCTTTCAAGTCGGTAGAACCGGGATTGATAACTTTATAGCAATCCTCCGTCTTTCTGCCTGAGGCAAAGTAAAGTACCTTTTCCAGGTTTTTGGGCAAAATACCCAGAAGCAAAGCCATTTTACTGGGAATACTCTTAAAATACCAGATGTGTGAAACCGGAGCCGCCAGTTCAATGTGCCCCAGGCGTTCCCTGCGCACCACTGAACGAGTAATTTCAACACCACAGCGATCACAGACTACACCTTTGTTGCGAATTCTTTTGTATTTACCGCAATAGCATTCCCAGTCCTTGGTGGGTCCAAAAATTTTTTCACAGAAAAGACCATCTTTTTCTGGCTTAAGAGTTCGATAGTTTATGGTTTCCGGTTTTTTAACCTCTCCATGAGACCACTTACGGATTTGCTCTGGAGAAGCCAGAGCAATTTTCACCGCACCCAGGTCATTAACGTCTATCAAGAAAGTTTCCTCCTTTGTTCACTTTTTACTTAGATTTTAGATTTGCCCCCAGAGCAGGGGCATCCTCATCAGAATTTTCTATTTCTTCAAGAGAGATTTCTCTTTTTTTGGAATCATAAACTCGCACGTCCAGAGCCAGACTTTGCAGTTCTTTGACCAAAACCTTAAATGATTCAGGCACCGAAGGCTTGAGCACGTTCTGCCCCTTCACAATAGCCTCGTAGGCTTTGACTCTTCCCATGATATCGTCAGACTTAACGGTAAGCATCTCTTGAAGGGTATAAGCAGCTCCATAACCCTCAAGAGCCCACACCTCCATTTCTCCAAAGCGCTGTCCTCCAAACTGCGCTTTCCCACCCAGCGGTTGCTGGGTAACCAGCGAATAAGGACCCGTAGAACGAGCATGAATTTTGGTTTCCACTAAATGAGCAAGTTTCATCATATATATATATCCAACGGTAACTTCGTTATCAAAGGGTTCTCCAGTTCTGCCATCAAAAAGGGTAATTTTAGCATAAGGAAGGATTTCCAGATCGGGAGAAATTCTGGTATCAAACAAATGCTCCTGAGGTGTATTGGTCACAGCCTTGCTTTGATTCAGGGCTTCCAGAATTTCCCACTCCTTGGCCCCATCAAAAGGAGGACTGGCAACAAACTTTCTCTCCCGATTGGCAATCCAGCCCAGATGGGTCTCCAGAATTTGACCAATATTCATTCGCGAAGGCACACCAAGCGGATTTAACACTATATCCACCGGCGTCCCGTCAGGTAAGAAGGGCATGTCCTCTTCAGGAAGAATGCGAGCAATGACCCCTTTGTTGCCGTGTCTTCCAGCCATTTTATCTCCCACAGTGATTTTTCGCTTTTGAGCAACATAAACCTTAACCAGTTTATTGACCCCAGGAGCCAGCTCGTCTCCCGCTTCCCGAGAGAACACCTTAACATCTATCACCTTGCCATATTCTCCATGCGGAACCCTCAAAGAAGTGTCGCGAACTTCACGTGCTTTCTCGCCAAAAATAGCTCGCAACAAACGCTCTTCGGGAGTTAGTTCTGTCTCTCCTTTGGGCGTAACTTTACCAACCAGAATATCGCCCGGCTTGACATTAGCTCCAATGCGGATAATTCCCTCTTCATCAAGATCTTTTAACGCTTCTTCTCCCAAGTTAGGTATATCCCTGGTGATTTCCTCAGGACCCAGTTTGGTGTCACGTGCTTCCACTTCATACTCTTCAATGTGAATAGAAGTAAAAATGTCTTCCTTAACCAAGCGTTCACTAATCAATATCGCGTCTTCAAAGTTTTCTCCTTCCCAGGGCATAAAAGCCACCAAAACATTTCTGCCCAGGGAAATTTCACCCATTGAAGTACATGGACCATCAGCAATTATCTGACCTACCTCCACCCGGTCACCAACTCGAACCAAAGGCTTGTGATTAATGCAGGTGCTTTGATTGGAACGTTGAAATTTATCCAACCAGTAAACGTCCATCAAACCTGAATCTGTTTCTATTTCTATCTTTGAAGCATCCACTTTTCTAACTATGCCGCTGTTGCGAGCCACAACTGTAGCACCTGAATCCTGGGCAACTTTGTACTCCATACCAGTACCAACATAAGGAGGCTGAGTTCTGAGAAGAGGAACTGCCTGACGCTGCATGTTAGTGCCCATTAAGGCTCGGTTTGCATCGTTGTGTTCCAGAAAAGGAATCAAGGAGGCTGAAGCACTAATAATCTGCTGCGGCGAAACATCCATAAACTCAACCTTCTCACGAGGAACTTCTACAATTTTACCCCGAAAGCGAACCACAGCTTTTTCCCCAACAATACGACCCTCAGCATCGACTTCCACATCACAAGGCGCAATATGATACCTGTCTTCCTCGTCGGCAGAAAGATATACCACTTCATCAGTAACCTTACCATTGACCACACGTCGATAAGGAGTTTCCAGAAAACCGAATTCGTTGACCTTAGCATAAACACAAAGAGAAGAAATCAACCCAATGTTGGGTCCTTCAGGAGTTTCAATGGGACACATTCTGCCATAGTGAGTATAATGCACGTCTCTAACTTCAAAGCCCGCACGGTCTCGCTGTAATCCACCCGGTCCAAGCGCGCTCAATCTCCTTTTATGAGTTAGCTCGGAAAGTGGGTTTACCTGGTCCATAAACTGGGATAAGGGGTTACTACCAAAGAATTCCCGGATGGCAGCAACCACAGGGCGAATGTTGATAAGGCTTTGAGGAGTGATTGATTCAGAATCAGTCTGTATAGTCATTCTCTCCCGAATAACCTTTTCAACCCTCAACAAGCCAGTGCGGAACTGGTTTTGTAAAAGCTCTCCCACTGGACGGGCTCGCCGGTTGCCCAGATGGTCAATGTCATCGTCGTATCCTATGCCGTCTATAAGGTTAAGCAGATATCTTAAGCCACCTACTACGTCCTGAGGAGTAAGTGTCCTACCTTTCTTCACTACAACCTTTTCCACTCCAGCTCGCATAAGATAATGAATGCTTTCTATGGTGAGTTCCTCTCCGGCTTTTAAGAAGACTTCCCCCGTTTCCATATCAATGACGTCTTTGCTAAGTATTCTGCCTTCAAGCTCTTCAGAAAGCGTTTCTTCAGTAAAATCCCGCTCTATATAGACTTTAACTGGCAAACCTTCTTCGTTGAAAATTTTTACATACTCAATGGGGTATTCAAGGTTAAGCTTCTCCAGCTTCTGGGCGAGCTCCCGATCTACACGGTCACCCACCCGAGCTACGACTTGAAAACGCTCCTTATCATAAGCGTCAGCAATGAGATTAAAATCCCGAATAACCTTGTGTTCCTCAAGGTCCAGAATTACATCTTCCGCCACTGCTAACTCTTCAACTCCAACCAGTCGTTCTTCAAGTTTCAGCTTATTATTGATTTTGTATCTTCCTACTTCTCCCAAATCATAGTGACGAGGATCAAAAAACAGATATTTTATAAAGTTGCGCGTATTTTCCTCAGTAGGTGGCTCACTGGGCCGCAATCTCCTGAAAATATCTACAACTGCTTCTTTGGTATTTTCGGTGCTATCCCTCTCCAGAGTTCTGCGAATAAAAGGATGATAGTCAAAAAGAGCGAGAATTTCTTCGTCATCACTAAAGCCAAGTGCCCGCACCAAGGTAACAGCGTTTATCTTTCGGCGTTTATCAACCCTGACAAAAATTATGTCTCCAGGGTCAACACCAAACTCTAACCAAGCACCACGGTTAGGGATAATTTTAAAACCATATTCTACCTTGCCAGTTTGGGTTATCTCCTTAGAGAAAAACATGCCCGGGGAACGTATCAACTGAGTTACCACAACTCTTTCAGCCCCGTTAACAACAAAAGTTCCCCGTTCTGTCATGATGGGAAGGTCTCCCATGTATACGTCTTGCTCTTTGATTTCGCCAGTCCTACGGTCAATAAGGCGAATTCTCACATACAAAGGAGAAGCATAAGTCCTACCTCGTTCCTTACACTCCCTTACTGAATAAGGGGGCTCCTCCACACGGTAACCCAGGTATTCAAGAACCAGATTACCTGTGAAGTCCTGGACTGGAAAAATTTCCATAAAGACCTCGTGTAAACCCTGCTTTTTCCTTTGCTCTGGGGGCACGTCTTTTTGCAAAAACCACCGAAAAGATTCCTTCTGAATCTCTACAAAGTCAGGCAAAGGAAAAGAAGAGGGAAGCTTGGCAAAGCTTTGCCTATCGATATATTTTGTGCTCACCCATTACACCACCTTTGAGGGATTAGGCTTAAATCGGGTATACGCCATGCAAGATTAAAATAAGAACTTAACGGAATCTTTTAAAGAAGAAAATCCCAACACTCCCCATTTTTCACAGCACCAGAACAAGCAAGGGCTTATTATAGAAGATTTGTCAATGAGTGTCAACAAATTTTTAAAAATTTTTTGGAACTAAAAAATACCAAATATTTATCTTCCCTGAAAAAGACGCATAGCAAGAACAGCAGGAAGCCCAGCCTCCAGAATTTTTGAAGCGGTTTCCTCGACAGGATAATCCACTCGCCTTACGTAAATTTTCCCTTCTTGAGTATCAAGTACTGCAAAGCAGGCTCTGGGATTGCCATCACGTGGTTGTCCCACGCTACCACAATTCACAAAGTACCTCTTGTCTTTTTCCAGAACGATTACCCCTCCTTCCTTCATGGAAAACTTACGAACTACTCCTTGCTCTCCACTCCAAATATAACCTTCGGCAACGTGGGTGTGAGCAAAAAAGCAGACCTTGAACGAGAAACGTTTGAAATCTCTCAATGCCTGCCGATAATCGGTGAGGTATTCTTCAAGCGGGTCACTGAGTGTGCCATGAACCCCCAGGACTGCTTCTGTCAGAACTTCACGAAGTGGGAAGGATTGTATCAATTCCAAAGCCTTAGTGGGCAGAACTTTTCTGGTCCAGAGGAGTGCTTCATACGCAACAGGGTTAAACCACTCAAGAGAAAGAACACCCGTGCAGGCGGCTTCGTGGTTGCCCATCAGTATTTTTGCTTTTCTTTCCACAAGCCAATTTAAACACTCAGCAGGTTGTGGGCCATAGCCAATAACATCTCCTAGAACATATACCGCATCAACATCTTCAAAAAACCTGGCTATGGCCAGCAGCGCATCAAAATTTCCATGAATATCAGCAAGTATCGCTATGCGCAACTAACGCAACGACCCTTTTATCCTCATAATACTGGTCAGGGAGGAGCGAGCCAGCTCATCAAGCTTGAGAGTTATATACTTAATCGTTTCCTCCAAATTGGGAATTAACACATATTCCAGAGCGTTAACTCGCCTCCGGGTTTTCTCTATTTCAACAGCCAGGAGCTCAATAGCCTTTTCAGCTTCCGCAAGGCGAATCATCAAAGGCAGAACCTTGAAGAAGGAACCAAAGGCTTCATCAACCTCGGCTGGAGTGTGAATCACGCTGTAAGTGTAGGGGTCGCCCTCCACACGCACCTCAAAATGCGGAACTCTCACTCCAGTTATAAAGCGCACTTCCATCTCCAGCTCCAGTCTCTGCTGGGGAAAAACAGTGATGAGCTCCTTATCCTCAGAACGAAGCATCAAAGCAGCTTTGTTTTGTGCCTCGAAAGCTTTCACAATCTCTGCTTCAATCTGTTGGCGGAGGGTGCTGTTTTCCCTAACTATTTTCACAAAATCCTGAATCAAGGCTTCCAGTTTATCTTTCAACAGCTTATGGCCCCTGCGCGCCATGGAAAGTCTATTTCTCAACTTCATCAATTCCATGCGGTTCGGATTTACATTCAAGCGCATCGATTATGCACCTTCGCTCTCAGAAACTTTCTTTCCATAAAACTTGTCAAGATAGGCATCTCTGATACGCTTCAATTCCTCCCTTGGAAGCATCCGCAGGAGATCCCATCCAATCTCAAGAGTCTGTTCTATGCTTCTGTTCTCGTATTCCCCCTGTCGAACAAAACGGTCCTCAAAAGCATCCGCAAATTTCATATACAAACGGTCCAAGTCGGTAAGCGAGCTTTCTCCAAGAATCGCTGCCAATTCCGCAGCCTCTCTACCTCTGGCATAGGCAGCAAACAACTGGTTGGCCACATCCGCATGGTCTTCCCGGGTCTTACCAACACCGATGCCTTTGTCTCGCAAGCGAGAAAGAGAGGGTAAAACATCAATGGGCGGATAAATACCCCTACGGTGAAGTTGCCTGCTAAGAATGATTTGCCCTTCGGTAATGTATCCAGTAAGGTCAGGTATAGGATGCGTTTTATCATCTTCGGGCATGGTCAAAATCGGAATTTGGGTAATAGAACCCTTTTTACCCCTTATTCTTCCAGCCCGTTCATACATGGTAGCAAGGTCGGTGTAAAGATAGCCTGGATAGCCTCTACGGCCAGGTACCTCTCTTCGTGCTGCCGAAACTTCGCGCAATGCTTCACAATAGTTAGTCATGTCAGTAAGCACAACCAAAACCTGCATGTCCATTTCAAAGGCCAGAAACTCGGCAGCAGTCAAAGCCATTCGGGGGGTGATTATCCTTTCTATAGCGGGGTCGTTAGCCAGGTTTACAAAAAGCACCGAGCGTTCTATGGCACCCGTGTTTCTCAGCTCAGATATGAAATAATTCGCCTCCTCAAAGGTGATACCCAAAGCTCCAAATACCACGGCAAACTTTTCTTCTTCTCCCAGCACTTTTGCCTGTCGAGCTATCTGTGCCGCAAGACGAGCATGAGGTAGCCCTGACCCAGAAAATATTGGTAGTTTCTGGCCCCTGACCAGGGTATTAAGACCATCAATGGCAGAAATACCAGTCTGGATAAAATCGATGGGATAATCGCGCGCTACTGGATTGATGGGATTACCATTAATGTCCATCCGGGCATCGGGAACTATCGGAGGACCACCATCTATAGGAACACCAGAACCGCTGAATATTCTACCCAAAATATCCCCGGAAACTGGTAACTCCATAATCCTCCCCAGGAAACGTACCCTGGTTTGGCCAACCCCAATGCCCTCCGTTCCCTCAAAAACCTGCACCAGCGCTCTACCCGCACTGGTCATTAAAACCTGACCTCTCTTGAGGGAACCATCTTGAAGCTCTATCTCCACAATTTCCATGTAACGAGCATCCTGAACTTCCTCAACCACCAGCAAAGGCCCATGAATTTCGGAAACAGTGGTAAACTCTTTATACATTGCTTTCAACCTCGCCCCGCAGTTTTTCTCGAATTTGATTCCGGATTTCCTCGGCAAGTTGTTCTATTTTTTCCAGCTCCTCTTCAGGAACATATTTCATTCTTCCAATTCTCTCACGAGCTGGGATAGCCAGCAGTTCTTTCAATGGCAGTCCCTGCTCAATTGCCTGCATCCCTTCTTGATAATAAACTAAAATGGTACTCAACATGAGGTACTGCTTCTTCAACGAAGTATAGGTATCGATTTCCTGAAAAGCATTTTGCTGGAGAAAGTCCTCGCGAATGGAGCGTGCTATTTCAAGAATAAATCTTTCCCGCGAGGACAGCGATTCCACACCAACCAGACGCACGATTTCTTCCAGCTCGGCTTCCTGCTGCAAAATCCGCATGGCTTCCGCCCGCTTGCTCGAAAAGTCAGCAGCTACTTCTCTTTTCCAGTACTCTTCAAGGTGCTGCAAATAAAGAGAATAACTAATCAACCAGTTAATGGCCGGGAAATGACGACGATACGCCAGACGGTCTTCAAGTCCCCAGAAGACCTGCACCACTCGCAAAGTATTTTGGGTAACCGGCTCAGAAAGGTCTCCTCCCGGAGGAGAAACGGCACCAATAACGCTTAAAGAGCCAGAACGGCCCTCGCTACCCAAACATTGAACTTTACCTGCCCGCTCATAAAAGCTGGCGATTCTTGTACCTAAATAGGCCGGGAAACCTTCTTCACCAGGCATTTCCTCGAGGCGGCCGGAAATCTCACGCATTGCTTCAGCCCAACGTGACGTGGAGTCAGCCATCAGAGCAACGCTATACCCCATATCCCGATAGTATTCAGCAATGGTTATCCCTGTATACACTGAAGCCTCTCGCGCTGCAACCGGCATGTTAGAAGTATTAGCTATTAAAACTGTTCTTTTCATAAGGGGTTCGCCGGTGTAGGGGTCAATGAGTTCGGGAAACTCCATCAGAACGTCTGTCATTTCGTTACCCCGTTCGCCGCAACCTATAAAAACGACCAGGTCAGCGTTAGACCACTTGGCAAGCTGATGCTGCACCACCGTCTTACCACTACCGAAGGGCCCCGGAATGCAGGCTACTCCTCCCTTCGCGATGGGAAAGAAAGTATCTATAACCCGCTGGCCAGTCAACAGAGGCTCATCAAGTGGCAACTTTTTGCGGTAAGGGCGAGGAGTCCTAACTGGCCACCTCTGCAGCATCTTAATTTCTCGACTTTTGCCGTCTTTATCCTCAACAACTGCAATAACTTCTTCAACGGTAAACGCCCCTTCTTTTATTTCTACAACTCTCCCTTCGATGCCAGGAGGAACCATAATACGATGCTTAATGGTCGTAGTTTCCTGTACTTCCCCAAGAATATCTCCAGGTTGCACTTCGCTACCCTCTTTAACCAGCGGTTTAAATTCCCACTTTCTATCCCGTCTGAGAGCAGGAAGTTCTACACCTCGAGCAATAAAGTCTCCAGAGCTTTCTCGTATCAGCTCCAGAGGGCGTTGTGTTCCATCAAAGATACACCCCACGAGTCCCGGACCAAGTTCAACACTTAGTGGCTCATAAGTGCTCACCACCGGCTCTCCAGGCCGGATACCTGCAGTTTCCTCATAGACCTGAATGGTTACCCTATTCCCTTCAACTCCGATAATTTCTCCAAAAAGGCCCTTTTCGCCAACTTTGACCATGTCGTACATTTTAGCTCCATGAAGGTCTTCAGCAATCACCACTGGCCCATTAACACTAAATACACGTCCCGCTTTTTGATTTTTCAACTCCATCATCATTCCTCTCCCTGAAGCAGAATATTGCTTCCAATAGCAAGTTCTACCAGTTTTCTAATAGTATCCCCGCCTTTTCCAATCTCCGCCTTTTTAGTAGGAATGGGGCAAATTACTGGCAAGGCTTCAGAACGCAAATCTTCAAAAAAAGCTTTCAAAACTGGATAAAAACGCCACTCAGTAAAAATAACAGCGTAATTAGCACTTCGTATCTCTTGAAGCATCTCTCGCAACTCTGCATCTTCCTTCACTGCAAAAACATCAAAACCCATGCCTCGAAAACAGAGGGTATTTTCTTCTCCACCCACAAAAGCAAGCTTTACCTTACTCATAGTAGCACTCCCGAATCTTTTGACGTAATACATTCTCGGGCAGTCCAAAGTACTTCCCTTGTAAAACAATACGTAAATTTTTGATATCCAGAGCTTTAGCAAAGAGAAACCCGAGAATGGGTTCAGGCCCAGTAGCAACAATACGGTATGGCTTTAAATGTTGCAAAAGATAGTTATCTATGTTCCTTTCTATGTCTGCTAAAAACGCGGGATCCTCGCGGTATGAACCCTCTTCAGGTAGGAGAAAAGCTAAACCCAAAGAAGCAAAAACTTCCAGAACTTTTTCAGCAGAACCAGTTATCAGTATCGTGAAATCAGAACTTTTCAAAAATGGGTTCTCCAGAAAAATTTTCATCGCCAAATCAAGCTTTCTCTGTTGGAGGCGCAACCGTAAGGCAGCCTGCAGAAGGCTCAACACCACGTAAGCCAGATACCAGTTACGAATAGCCCGACTGCTGGATTCGCTGTACAGCTTCAACAATTCAGCCAGGTAAAATCTATCCATAACCAGCTCGACAGCCTGGATGTTAGAATGCTCTTCATAGGCAGCCATCGCTTCCTGAATGGCTAAACGGTAAGGTTCTGGAACAAACTCTCCGCTTTCACCACTCATAAAACGCAGAATCCTTGACCATTGGAGTGTACCTATTGGAGGTTTTTCCAGGTTTTTTCTGGCCAAAAAAGCCTTGAGCTGCAACTTCAAACCCAGAAAATTGAATTGCATCACGAAAAACTGTGCCAGGTCTTTACCAAGCTTGTGAGATGCTATTTCGTTCACTACCCAAAGATGATGCTCATTAAGTGCTTGATTGAGATCCTCCAATTTATAGCTCAATGCCTGGAATTTTTCCCCAAGATAAGGTACTTCCTGAACTGCTCTGATTGCTTGTTCCAAAGATTCTGCCTTAAGCATAGAATCCAGCACTCTGTAGTTCAAAAGGCTCCTTTCAAGAACCCGAACTCTACCTATCAAATATCCATACTTGCTACTTCTTTCAGGATGCACTTGCAGAAAGGTCTTCATTGAGCAACACCTTGAGCCAGCAATTGAGCAACCAATTGTTCATTGCGACGCAAAAAATCCTCGATAATACTCTCAAAACTTAAATTTACAAAACAACCACCACGTCGAATTAGAAAACCTCTTTCCACCTTTTCCGTTGTGCCACCAAAACTCAGCTTCAAAGATTTTTCAGTGCTCAATGCTTCAACAAAGTCACGACCAAGCCGATTAGCTTCTTCGGGTGCCATGAAAATCTCATCGCCTTCCTGAACATTCTCAAGTAAAAGCTTCTTGCACCATTGAGAGTATACTTCTTCGATTTTCTCAAAAAAGGCCTTTTTCAAAGCCTTCCTTAATTCTTCCAATAATCTATATTTAGCTTCACTAAGCAAGGTTTTGCCTTGCAAACGGGCTTCAGCAAGATAGCGCTGGCTTTCAAGCTCGATCTTTGATTTTGCCTCCTCACGGAGCAATTGCATTCTCTTCCTGACTTCCCTTTCAGCATTCTCTACTCTACGTTCCGCCTCAAGATGCGCTTCCTCAATAATAGATTTTTTTCTTATCTCTGCATCTTCCTCTATTTTACGTAGGATATCCTCAATAGGCATGAAAAAACACGCTCCTAAACCTGAATAGAGTTGAGAAGCAAAATGGTAGCGAGAAGCGAAAGCACAGCGTAGGTCTCTACCATAGCAGGCAAAATGATTGCCTTACCAGTTTCCTCAGGTCTTCTGGCAATTAGACCAATACAGGCAGCCGAAGTTTTTCCCTGATATATACCAGAAAGTAGACCCACAATGGCTATTGGAAGGCAGGCGAACATAATTTGCATACCCTGCGCTGCATTAACGGCAACTGGCGAACCACCAAAAAGTCCCAGTTTAATAAGCACCCAGAATCCTGCCAATAAACCGTAAATGCCCTGGGTACCTGGAAGCGCCTGCAAAAGAAGAACTTGTCCAAACTTGCCAGGATCTTCAGTCATAACTCCAGCACCAACTTCTCCGGCGATGCCTACACCTACTGCAGAACCTATGCCAGCCAACCCTATGGCCATAGCAGAACCCAACAGTGCGAATACCAGTCCGTCTACAAGCATGGATTTCAAACCTCCTTCGTGCTAATTAAATTATCTTTATGTATTTAGTCCTGTACCCAAAAGGCTTAAATTCTTTGCCCCCATTTTCATAAAACTTGGTAAAAAATTCCACGTACTGCAACCTTGCTGAGTGGACAAAAGCACCCAAACCACTCATGGCCAGGTTAAAGAGATGGAAAATCAACGCAATTGCCAGACCTATCAACCAGCCTATGTAGGGAGAACTTCCAAAAAGAGTAGAAAGGGTACGGGCAAGGATTGCAATAATAGTCGTGGAAAGACCCAGAGCAAAAAGTCGGGAATAAGAAAGCACATCACCCAGGTAGGAAACCAGCCCGTAAAGACTCAGTATGCCAGAGAGGACCTTCATTACTGGGTTCCTCTGATGTCTTCCCTGAGTCGCTACCAGAAAAAGAGCTGCTCCAACAACCACCGGTAAAACTACTGAAGCATAGGAGGAAGCAACCGAAAAAACCACCAAATAAACAACTATCGATGAGATAAATACAAACCATCCCAGTTCATCCATCACCGCCTTGGCATAATTTCTCCTCCGCCATTCTTTGACAAAACCCACCATAACCCCCACCAGAACCTGAACTATACCCAAAAACAGGGAAAAGATAAGCATAGGCAGGGGGTTGTTTATGGGGTCGATCAAAGTAAGTCTCCGCTTCAAAAGGCCCAGAAAAGCAAGGGTGGATGGCAAATAGTCAAAAAGGTCTCCCAGCCAGGAACCCGTTAAAACACCAACAACCAGGGAAGCCACGCCACCCCAGGCAAGCATCCTGAAAAATTGCTTTGTTGATTCGGGAACTTTCAAAGTAGAAGCCCCCAAAAAACCCAAAAGGGCAAGTATCAACCCGTAAATTGTGTCTCCAAGACAAATCCCGAAAAAGAGGAAGAAAAAACCTGCAACCAGAGGTGTGGGGTCTATTTCCCGATAGTTGGGAAGACCATACAATCGGGTCAACACTTCAAAATTTTGAACCCAGCGATTATTCTCTATAAAAACCGGCACCTCTTCATCCAAGTTAGGTTCACGATGAAATAAGGCCCATTCTTTACCTTTATCCTTGAGGGCTTTCTCCAAGAGGGGAATATCGGATTTACGAATCCATCCGCTGAGAATGGCGGTTTCACTGGTCTGCAAAATAGTCGATTCCTTCTCCTTGCGTTCTAATTCCGTCAAGTAATAGTCATGAGCAATTTTTAACTCTCTCTCAAACTTGGAATAAAGAGCAGCCTTGCGAAGCAACTCTTTCTGGCGGTCAAGCAATGCTTCTATGCGCTGCTCAATTTGTTTTCTGGCCTCAACAGGAGTTCCTTCAAAAGCCTGAGGCAGAGCAAGCAATGAAATAGACATGCTTTGGATTATCTTTTCAAAAGCTTCAAAAAACTCCTTATGAATAACCAGAAAAACTATCAAATTTTTTCCCGAACCCGGAAAGACCTCCATTTCCCAAAGAGTACCAGCTTCTGAAAGCCTTTGTCTTAGAACTTCTCTTTTCTCAGCAGGTACCTCTATCAAAAAACTCTGGGTGTAGCGCGTGGAACCCACATCTTCAAGGAAAACATCCACTTTTTCGATTCGAGAAAGAAATTCCCGCAACGCAAGCAACCGGTTAAGGCGGGACCTTAAGGACTGCACCTGTTCCTCAATAGAACGACAGGCTTTATACAACGAGGTATGATCAAAACATGGTTTTCTAAATTCCTCCATCTGCACTTCGAGGGGCTGAGGGAAAAAGTTACTCAAACCAGAAGCAGGTTTTGAAGAATACTTGCCGATAAAATCCAGGCAGAAGTTAACTTCCAACAAGGCATTTTCCAGTTCTTTTACTCTGCCATCACCACCAACCCTGGCTATCAAATCTTCAGGTAAAGACCTCTCCTCTTCCAGGGAAACAACGCCTAGTTCCTGCAAAAGGCCCAGACAGGTATCACGAAAAGATCGGTGCACTACCAGATGCATTCGGCGCATTTCACTGATAGCCATATTCCGTCCACACCTTCTCCAGTAAAAAGTTAACCATCTCTGGAAGCCGCCCCGCAAAATGACGCTCAAAATTCATTGCCTGCTCCTCATACTCCTTCCGTATACGAGCTGCTTCTTTCTGAATATCTTCGATTCGGCTTTTTCTCATCAATTCTATTTCTTCCTGAGTTTCCTGGATAAGCTTTTCTTCCATTTCCCGAATCCTGACTTCGGCTTCCTGGAGAATCCTTGCAGCTTCTCTCTCTGCTTCTCGAATTTCCTGCTCTTTCTTTCTTTCAAGCTCCCTTATTCTCCCAACCACATCGACAACCATGTAAGTTAACCCTCCGACTTATTGATAACCGTCGTAATCTTATCAAATCCCCGTTTCAATTGCAATAAATCGTGATAAAATTATCAAAAAAATGGGTTAGGAGGTGGCAAGTATGAAAGCGCTCGTACTTTACTACACAAGGACTGGTACAACTCAAAAAATGGCTGAAACCATTAGTCAAACACTTGAGCAAGAAGGCATTGTAACCGATCTTGTGGAAGCAAATAATTTCTCAGTTGATAAATTGCCTGAATACCAAATCATCGTAATAGGCTCACCCACCTATTACGGAACCATGGCAGCAGAGATAAAACAAATCCTTGATGAAAGTGTTCGTCTGCATGGAAAACTCGATGGAAAAATCGGCGGTGCATTCACGTCATCAGGGAACGTAGCAGGAGGTAACGAAACCACCATCTGGTCAATACTCTCTGCGCTATTAATCCATGGAATGATTATAAAAGGAGTCCATTCGGGAAACCACTATGGCCCTGTTGCCGTAGATTCATTTGGAGAGGAAGCTCGAAGAGAATGCGTGGAGTACGCTAAGGAATTAGCCAGGTTGGGGAAAACTTTGATAAAGGAACAACAATAAACCCCTCTTCAGGATTGCCAAAAATTCTTATCCGCTCGGGACACACTGTTGCAACCCAGGCAGTATAAAGACACAAAAGTGCATCCACCACGTCCCTGCCTTTCTGTCTTTCCAAAAGCAGGGGCCGCATATATGTTTCCAGGTTTTTCGCAAAAAAAGAACCAGTTTCTTCTTTGAGACAGGGAAGTAATTCTTCTATAAACACCTCACCTCTTTGGCGAACAATTTTTAGGTCAGCGCACAAAGCTATAGCGCTCAAGGACGCAAAAACTTCTATCACTACCCGCGCTTTAGAAGGCTCCGGAACGGGCACCACCTGAAAGCCATGTTTTTCCAAAAGTTTATGAAACTCAAAAAGCAAAGGAAACCTACTAAGGATAAAAGAACGACTAATGGGCAGGATACCCCATCCTGCTTTCCTTAAAAGCGGGGCAAGTTCTCTTTCCGGTTTTCGATTGCCATCGGAATTAGGAATACGCAACGGGGCATCAATAGCCAAAAGTAAAGAAGGGTGAGCAGCAAAAAAGCGCTCAAAGTCCAGAAAGTCCTTTAGGGCAAAAAGATCGCAAAACTCATAAAGAAAGCCTTTTCGCTTTGCAAGGGCAACCCAGGAATCCTTCCTGAAGCTCCAGGAAAGGTCTACACCCGCAATAAATTCATACTTTTTCCAGAGCGTTCTTTGCAAACTCCTTCTCTATGCGAACCGGATAATCGCCGTTAAAACAAGCGAAACAAAAATCTTTACCTGCGTTTCCAACTATCTCTTTCAAATCCTCAATATCGAGATATTGCAAACTATCAAGATCCAGATACTGCCTTATCTCTTCAACACTTTTTCCAAAAGCAACGAGTTCGGAAGAACTTGGAAAATCCACTCCATAAAAACATGGAAAACGATGAGGAGGGGAACTAACCCGCATGTGAACCTCTTTGACTCCTGCCCTCTTCAGGGTAGTTATCCTTCTCCTTGAGGTATTCCCCCTGACAATCGAGTCTTCAATTACAATCACCCGCTTGTTCTGTAGCAGACTCTTGAGAGGGTTCAACTTTATATCTATCGCCAGTTCCCTTTCATCCTGACGAGGACGAATAAAAGTGCGACCGACATAGGGATTACGGATAAAACCCAGCTCCAAAGGTATGCCAGAAAATTCTGCAAAGCCCAGAGCTGCACACATCCCAGAGTCAGGTACGGGAATTACCATATCAGCAACAGCAAACTCTCTGGCAGCCAGCTTCTGCCCCATCTTTTTGCGTGCCTCGTAAACACTGTTTCCAAAAACCAGGCTGTCTGGACGAGCAAAATATATTAACTCAAAAACACAAAAGGCTTTTCTTGAGGAATAAGCATAGAAAAACGAGCGAACTCCATTTTGATCAATAACCACCATTTCCCCCGGAGCGATTTCTCTTAGGAACTCAGCTCCCAGCACATCAAAAGCGCAGCTCTCCGAACTTATCACATAACCTCCATCCAATTTGCCCAAAGCGAGCGGCCTGAAACCCCAGGGATCCCTAACCGCAATTAGGCGGTCAGGAGCAATGATTCCCAACGAAAAGGCACCCCTCATCTGCCACAAAGCTTCTTTAATGGAGTCCTCGAGATTGTCGAACTGGCTGCGAGCAATGAGATGCAAAATCAACTCAGTATCCATGGAAGACCGGAATACAGAACCCAGACGAGTAAGTTGCTTACGAAGCTGCAAAGTATTGGTCAAGTTACCGTTGTGAGCTATGCCCAGCTCTCCAAAACGACAATCCCCCAAAAAGGGTTGCGCATTCTTAAGGGAAGAAGAGCCAGTAGTCGAATAACGGACGTGGCCTAGAGCAACGTGGCCTTTAAGTCTTTCAAAGTCTGAAGGATGAAAGACCTCACTAACCAGCCCCATGCCCTTCTTTTCCTGCAGGCTCTTCCCGTCCCAAACAACAATGCCTGCACTCTCCTGGCCACGGTGCTGGAGCGAGAAAAGCCCTAAATAAGTTAGCTCTACAGCATTAGGCAAACCAAACACTCCAAAAACGCCACAGCTCTCTTTTAAACCCAGCAAAGACTTCGCCTACCTTTCTGAAAAAATTATGTCAGAAATTAAAACGTCATTTCCCAGTGTTTTCTGGCAACCTCTACGCTAACTCTAATCAGTTCTCTTTTTCCCTTACGGAAAACCAGATGCTTACCCCCACTTCTCCCCAGAACTTGGAAAGGAAAACCCCTTTCAAGAAGAATCTTTTCAAATTTTGGAAAGTCTTTCTCCTCAACTGTAACCACTGCTCTGCCCCCTGCTTCTCCAAACAGAATTACATCTTCTCTCAAATCACCACAATTACCGATATCAATGTCGAATCCCACTGCCGCTTCTGCGCTCAACGAAGCTTCGGCAAGGGCTATAGCCAGACCACCCTCGCTAACGTCAATCGCTGAGCAAAGGCATCTTTCTTTGACAAGCTCGATTAAAACTTCCTGAAGGCGCTTTTCTGCCTCCATATCAAAATGGGGAAGAGGGCCAACCTCCAGATTATGAATTACTCTTAAATACTCACTACCACCGAGCCCATCACCACATTCGCCAAGTAACACAATCAGCAAGTTTTCTTGACTGAAACAGGAAGGAATAACTCTGGAAATATCCTCTACAATCCCTATCATCCCGACGGTAGGCGTAGGATAGATCGAACCCTCTGGGCTTTCGTTGTAAAAAGATACATTGCCACTCACCACGGGAACATTGAAATATTGAGCAGCCTCACTCAGGCCTCTCACGGCTTCCACAAACTGCCAGTAACGGTCCGGTTTGTCAGGATTACCAAAATTCAGGCAATCAGTAATACCAGCAGGAGTGGCTCCACAACAGGCAAGATTCCTTGCAGCTTCAGCAACCGCCATCTGAGCACCCTGGTAAGGATTCAAGAAGCAATAAAGGGGGTTGCAGTCAGTGGTCACCGCTATACCCCAGTTTTTACCTTTTACCCGAAGTACCACAGTTCCCGAACCCGGGTAAATTACTGTGTTGGTTTGAACCATGTGGTCGTACTGCTCGTAAACAAAGCGACGAGAGCACAGGTTTGGTGAGGCAAGCAGGGATAGAAAAGTTTGATTAAGGTCTTCAGGAACAGGCAACGTGTCAAAAGCAAAGCTGTTGAGCTCCTTAAAGTAAGGGGGTTCGTGAAACGGTGGCACACAAGAAGGTGGAGCAGTTAAGGCTTTGGCTGGAACATCGGCCACAATTTCACCTCGGTAACGTATGGTGACCCTTCCTGAGTCAACAACCCGACCAATAACTTCTGCCTCAAGACCCCACTTTCTGAAAATACTGCATATTGTTTCTTCATAGCCCTTTTCAACACAGAGAAGCATGCGCTCCTGCGATTCAGACATCATAATCTCCCAGGCTTCCATGCCTTCCTCGCGCACCGGCACCCGATCCAAGTCAACTTCCATCCCGGAATCACCAGCTGCAGCCATTTCGCTCGTGGAACAGGTAAGACCTGCTGCACCCATGTCTTTTATTCCAACCACTCTACCAGTTTCTATGGCTTCCAGGGTAGCTTCGATAAGGCACTTTTCAGTGAAAGGATCACCAATCTGAACACTGGGCCTCTTTTCCTCATTCTCTGCAAACTCCTGAGAGGCCAGAATACTACAGCCACCTATACCATCTCTTCCTGTCTTGTTACCTACATAGATTATGGCATTGCCTTCACCCCTGGCTACGGCTCGCATTAAACCATTCTCGGGCACCAGGCCAATACACATCACGTTCACCAAACAGTTGCCTCGAAAGGAAGGATGGAAGTAAAGCTCCCCTGCAACCGTTGGCACACCAACACAATTTCCATAAAAAGCAATCCCGTCAACAACGCCCCGAAAAATATACCTGGAATGATTTTCATCAGGAGGAGCAAAGCGGAGGGAATCCAGGCATGCAATGGGGCGAGCCCCACTACCTAGGATATCACGGATTATGCCTCCCACACCCGTTGCTGCACCCTGCTTTGGCTCCACCTGGGAAGGATGATTATGGCTTTCCATTTTGAAAACCAGAGCTAATCCATCATAGACTATGCCTCCAGCATCTTCTCCAACCAGAGCTTGGAACCTTCCCCGGCGGGGCAAAAGCCGGAACCAACTTCTGGAATGGGTGTAACCACAATGTTCTGACCACTCCACAGAGAACATAGCTATCTCAGTAGAAGTCGGAACTCTACCCAAAATTTCCAGAATCCTGTTGTAGTCTTCCTCTCGTAAGCCAAGACTCAAAGCTATTTCTTTATTACCACTTTGCTGCACTTTCTCTCCTCCAACCATTGAATAATAGATTGAAAAAGTCTTTTTCCGTCTTCTGAACCCAAAATTGATTCTGCACAGCGCTCAGGATGGGGCATCATGCCCAGAACATTCCCCGAAGGCGAAACTATTCCGGCAATATTCCCCACCGAACCATTAGGATTGGCATCCGGGCTAATTCTACCCTGCGCATCACAGTATCTGAAGGCAATCAAATTGTTCCTTTCCAGTTCCTCAAATACTGAAGGGGGAACAAAAAAATTGCCCTGCTGATGCGCAATAGGCATTTTAACCACTTCTCCCTGAGCGTATCGCATGGTAAAAGGCGTATCGCTGTTCTCCACCCTGAGATATACCCAGCGACATATGAAATGACCACCAACGTTGGGCAAAAGCACTCCAGGCAGTAAACCAGCCTCAACAAGGATTTGAAAGCCGTTGCAGATACCTAAAACCAGCCCTCCTTTCTCAGCAAATTCCCGAATACTGAGCATAATAGGAGCATACGCAGCTATGGCTCCGGCTCGCAAATAATCACCATAGCTAAATCCGCCTGGCAACACAATACAATCACAATCTTTCAAATCTCTTGTTGCATGCCAGAGATATACAGTCTCCACACCCAGCACATCGTGCAAAACATGGAAACAGTCTCGATCACAGTTAGAACCAGGAAAAACAACGATTCCAAAACGCATGGTCCACTCCTCATTTTACTTTTTCTAAGGAGAAATCGAAATCCTCAATAATGGGGTTAGCCAGAAGTTGATGACACATTGCTTCAAGCAGCTTTTCGGCTTCCGCGTCATTTTCAGCATCAAACAAAACCTCAAAAAATTTACCCGTCTTGACTTCTTCTACGCTTTCAAAGGAAAGTGAATGCAAAGCATTTTTAATGGTAACTCCTTGAGGGTCAAAAACACCACTTTTTAAAGTAACGACCACTTTACCACGGTATTTCATGCTATTCCTCCTTCAAAAGGCACGGAGAAAACTCCGTGCCTTTTGGTTTCTAATACTGTATCAACTCTTTTTTCCCAGTCTCTGCAGATTTCAAAATAGTATCACAAACCAAAGCACAGCGGTACCCATCTTCGAAAGTAGCTCCATAAGGAGCAATAGAGCGGTTGTTCACTACAGCATCCAGAAAATGTGCTATGGCATGTACAAAAGTGTGTTCCCAACCAATAATGTGACCATGGGGCCACCACTTATCATAAAAAGGATGATAGCTCTCGGTAACCAGCACATCGTGAAAGCCACGCAAAACCTTTGGTTCTTCATCAGTTAGATACACTTCAAGCTCGTTCAATCTTTCCAAGTTGAAACGCAAGCTCCCTTTAGAACCATTAATCTCGATTACCTGATAATTCTTGCGTCCACCGCAAAACCGAGAAGCTTCCAGGGTGCCAATAGCACCTCCCTCAAACTCTACGATGGCAACAAACGCATCGTCCACATCGACAGGAACTTTTTTCTGAGGGTCTTCGAGAGAGGGGCGTTCCTTAATAAAGGTACGAGTTAAAGCACTCACGGAAGTAATTTCTCCCACCAGAAAACGCGCTAAATCGACAATGTGGGAACCAAGGTCCCCAAGGGCTCCAGAACCAGAGACTCCCTTTTGCAATCTCCATACAGCTGGAAAGTTGGGGTCCATAATCCACTCTTGCAAATATTGAGCGCGAAAGTGGTATATTTCTCCCAATTTTCCTTCTTCTATTAGCTCTTTAGCCAGACGTAACGCGGGAACGAAACGATAGTTAAAACAAACCATCGCCTTAGCTGGGGAAGCCTGCGCCGCTTCCCACATTTTCCGAGCTTCCTCAGAAGTAGCAGCAAGTGGTTTTTCGCAGAAAACATGTTTTCCCAGTTTTAGAGCTTCAATACAGGGCTCAGCATGTAAGTTATTAGGACCACCATTATCAAATATTTGTACTTCACCATCTTGAAGCATTGTCTTCCAGTCAGTATAGTACTTCTCATACCCATAGCGAACTTTTGCTTCCTTAACGGCTTCCTCATTGCGCCCACATATTGCAACCAGGCGAGGAAAAGCAACCGGAGGCCAGAAAATATAGGGATACTTTTTGTAAGCGTTGGTATGCGCTTTGCCCATAAAAGCATAACCCAGCATGCCGATACCCAGCTCCGGTATGTCCTTCGCCACACCTTTTTTCTCGCCCATAGTCACAAATCCAACCTTTTCAGCCATTCAAAACGCCCCCTTTTAGAATATAATTGCCCCCAGCCCCAACTAATAAGGATTGACTTCTTGCAACAAGCTCATTACTTTTCTCGCCAGAGCAAAAATTTCTTCTTGTTCCATCCCTTCCAGATTCACCACTATCGATACCGTGAAAAAATCCAAATCCTTACCTACTCCCGCAACTGCTACTTTTGAAAGTCCTTCCTCTTTAATTCTTTGCATCAAATACCTGGCCATATCCAGGGTTTGTTTTTGAAGAAGTGGCCACTTGGAGATGTCCTCTTCGGCAAGCACAAAGCCAACTTCTGCTCTGTCTCCACGAACCCTGACAAGGGCAAACTCGCCAAAAGAGTAATTTTCTTCCACATAATTACGGAATATTCTTCCTCTGGGAATTTCCTCTGTCAAAGCACTCCCCTCCCTGGAATATTATAATATTTTCGCTTTCTTATACCAGGCCTGAAATGAAAAGAAGCCTGGATGGTTTTCCTAAAATAGAAGTGAATACACAGAGAAAAGAGGGTAAAGCATTGAAAAAGGAATTTTTCCGGAAAGAAAGGGATCTTCTGGGCGAAGAAGCAATACCTGAAAATGCTTACTGGGGTGTGCATTCCAAAAGAGCCAGAGATAATTTTCCTTTCTCAAAAAAAGTCCCCCCATCTCTGGTCAAAGCCTATTTTGCCGTAAAATGGGCCTGTACCAGGGCAAACCTGGAAGTGGGCCTTCTGGAAGCAAAGATAGGCAACGCCATACTGAAAGCCTGCGAAGAAGGCATGGAGGGCAAATTTAATGAGGAAGTCATCGTACCCATTTTTCAGGGCGGGGCTGGAACCTCTCTCAATATGAATATTAACGAAATAATTGCCAACCGAGCTCTGGAAATACTCGGCTATTCTAAAGGCAACTATCAAAAAATCAACCCCTTTGATCATGTAAACCTGAGCCAATCTACCAATGACACCTTCATGACCGCAGTTAAGGTAGCCACACTCTGGCAACTCGACGAGCTGGAAAAAGAAATCATTAACCTCCAGGAAACGCTGCAGCAAAAAGAGAAAGAGTTTGCTTCTGTGCTAAAGGTAGGAAGGACCGAGCTTCAGGACGCCGTTCCTATAACTTTGGGAATGGAATTTGGTGCCTTTGCTGAAGCCATCGCCCGCGACCGTTGGAGACTCTGGAAAAGCAGGGAACGAATAAAAGAAGTTAACCTTGGCGGAACTGCAGTAGGAACAGGGTTAAATGCTCACCCTGAATACATTGCCAGGGCAATCGTCCACTTGAACGAGATAAGTGGTTTGCCGCTGGCCAAAGCCATGAATCTTTTCGAAAATACTCAGAATCTGGATGTTTTCTCTGAAGTATCGGGTCTTTTGCGTTCATTAGCCGTGAACCTGCGCAAAATAGCCAACGACCTGCGTCTACTCTCCATGGGACCACGAGCTGGTATTAGCGAAATCAGCCTGCCTGCCCTGCAAGAGGGTTCCTCGATAATGCCTGGGAAAGTCAATCCCGTCATGTGCGAATACATAGAAGGTATCGCTATCGACGTAATGGGTAAAGACCAGGCTATAGCTTTTTCCTGCTCCAGTGGACAGTTGGAATTGAATCATCTCGGACCTTTTATTGCCGCTCACATACTGGAAATGATAGAAGAACTCAAATTAGGCATTAACGCTTTCACAGAAAAATGCTTGCGGGGAATAAGGGCCAACCAGGAACGCTGCAACGAATTACTGGAAAAAAGCTTCGCTCTGGCAACCTGTATAGTTCCCTATCTGGGCCATGAACGTACTTCAGAATTAGTCCAGAAGTGCCTCCGGGAAGGCAAAAACTTTAGGGATTTTCTCATCGAGCAAAAAATCTTTTCTGAGGAAGAATTAAAAAACATCTTGAACCCCCTGGAAATCTCGAGACCCGGTATTCCAGGTTTTGGAAAAGTAGAGGTGAAAAGGTTGTGAAACAAACAACGCCCCGTGGCCTGAGGCCCCACATAGGCATTTTTGGCAGAAGAAACGCTGGTAAGTCCTCTCTGATTAACGCTCTTACGCATCAGGAAGTAGCCATCGTATCAGAAATTCCCGGTACCACTACCGACCCGGTATTTAAGGCTGTTGAATTGCTTCCCTTTGGACCCGTGACGCTTATCGACACAGCAGGCCTGGATGACGAAGGTTTTCTGGGAGAATTGCGCAAGAAAAAAACCTTGGAAATACTCAGGCGCTGTGACCTGGCGCTTGTGGTGTGGGACCACAACTCAGACTTGACCTTTGAAAAGCAACTAATCGAGCTTTTGCGAGAAAACGGTATAACCACCATTGGAGTACAGAATAAAATTGACTTGGTCGCAACCACCAACACCCTGGCTGACCACCAGATACCCACTTTCAGGGTAAGCGCCAGAACTGGAGAAGGTATAGAAGAGCTGAAGAAAGCCCTTATATCAATACTACAACGCTCCTACCAGGAAAAACCGCTAATTAAAGACCTCGTCACCATTGGGGACACCGTAGTGCTGGTGGTCCCCATAGACCTCGGCGCACCTAAGGGCAGGTTAATCCTTCCCCAGGTACAAACCATTCGAGAACTGCTCGATGCAGAAGCAGTAGTGGTAATTACTAAAGAAAGAGAATTGGTTGAAACTTTGCAGGGACTGAAAAATCCACCGCGAATGGTGATTACCGATTCTCAGGTGTTTCATAAAGTAGCAGGAGCAGTGCCTCCTGGAATACCTCTTACCAGTTTTTCAATCCTCTTTGCTCGCTACAAAGGAGACCTCCTGACCTTCGTGGAAGGCGTAGAAGCTATTGAAAAGCTCAAACCTGGAGACAAAGTCTTAATTTCGGAAGCTTGTACCCACCATCCCATGCCTGATGATATCGGACGAATAAAAATACCACGCTGGCTCAGGCAAAGACTGGGTTTTGAGGTAGATATCGATGTTAATGTGGGAGCCAGCTTCCCAGACAATCTTTCTCAGTACCAGCTGATAATCCACTGTGGAGCCTGCATGTTAAACCCTAAGGAAATGTATTACCGCATACTTACTGCAAAAAGAGAGAACGTGCCCATTACCAATTACGGGATAACCATTGCCTATTTACAGGGACTCTTCCCCCGGGTACTTGAAGTTTTTCCTGAAATGCAAGCCAAGCTGCAAGCCAGAACTTTTTCAGCCAGTCTCTTTCATCGCATCGGTGGGAAATGGTCACTGTAATCAGTTTTGCAGAAAGCGAAATATATCATACTTTCTAAAGTGGAGATAACGGTCAGTCATAACGTTGAGAGGCTTCTTGACTGCTTCAAAGTGGGCAGCAAGAAAGTCGAGTATGGTATCCAGACGGTTTTCCTGGGCAACTTTGCTCTGCCCAGCAAGGCGGTAAACTTCTTTGCCCTTTCTTTCCAGCTCTTCACTGCTGCTCACCGAAACAGGCAAAAAGGGTTTACGACGAACGTTAAAAGGACTACCAAACAGCTGCTCTGGAAAAACCCCACTCAGGAAGAGTGCTATATCTCCAGCTCTTTTCAGAAAGACAAAGCGATAAGGCTCTTCCACTCTCTCGCTTATCTCAAGCATCAGGTCAAAGTCCATATCGCTTATAGACTTTTTAAGGTATATGCCTCTCCCTTTACGAATATAAAGAGTGATGTTGTTCACCTTCACAAAAGAGACAAGCAGTTCAACCAGGTAGTCCCTCACGTCTTCCCTCGAAACAGCTTCTATGACCTTGGGTCCATCAAATACGGGTACCCGCTCTCTATAGCCTATACGCTCCAGAGTATAATTCTCCCGTTTGATATCCCTTATTGCCTGCCTCAGAAGAAGCTCAAAGTAAAAATAGGGACTTACTTTCAAAAAGAGATGCTCATCAAGGACCAGCTTTTTAAAGACATTTTCATCGTCTAAAACTACGTCCAGTACCCGGTAATCGTCTCTGACCAGCTCTGCAAAGTGGGACGTTCCCTGTTCGGCAAAAGCCCTTGCCAGGTATTGAAAGTCTTCAGGAATAAACCTTTTAAAAACCTGGCGCATAAGGTATCAATACACCACTCCAAACTTCTCAAAGTAAAAACGAGAAACATCTTCAATCTCTTTCTTTTCTCTAATATTATAAACGTAACGGATTACTTTTTTCTTCCAAAATTCATCCTTGCTCAGTTTACCTTCACGCCACAGCAAAAAATCAAGAGCTCTAACCTGAAAACTCAAGGCATATTCCCCATCTAAGACGAGCTGAACCAGAAACCAGGAAGCTCCTGGAAAAAGGCGACGCAAACTCTCAAAACCAAAACCAATTTGATTCCATACCGCTTGGGAAAGGTCTTTACTCACCATTTGCATCTGGACGAAAGCCTGGTTATCCTCTGAAAGCCCGATATTCAAAACCTTGTAACCAAATTCCTCGAGAAGAGCAATGGTCCGCTGAATCGCTTCATCAATGTCCTTGCTACCCAACACATTGCTCTCAATCAGCACAAAGCCATCTTCAAAAACCAAACGGTCATTGACATAAAACCTGACTTTCCACTCCCCGGGAACAATTTTCGAAGCGTTCGATAAAAGATCCAGTATGCCCTGTGCACCTACGTACTTTTTAGTTTCCTCAATCACTAAGATACTTTCAAAAACCGCTCCCTCCGGAGAAATGAACTCCCACCGAAGCGTTTCGCCTTCCAAAACCTCCTCCAGAAAGACCCAGCAGATTATTTTTCCATCCTCCGTGGAAAATTGTTCAATACGTTCCAAGGGAAGACCGTCCTGGTCAAGCCCTCTACAGAGCGCATAATCCAAAACTCTTGAAACAGAGGGTAACTCAGCAGCTCTGACCAGAGGAAGAAACATACCAAAAACAACCATTAATGTTACATAAAACCAAATCTTGCGCATTAAGCGATACACCGAAAGCCCCTTTTTCGTTTTCTCTATAATAACACAGTACTTCTTTAAGTGTTAAGTCTGCCTTCCCTAAAAGCGGAAAGGTACTTCATACAAAATTCGTCAATTCCTAAAAGTGCCTCTGCCGCATAGATGGAAGCCATCAGTTCTCTGTCCAGAGGGTCAATAATTGCTGCGTCCAGGCCAAATCCGAGACAGAGCACCACAAAAGTCCGGTTCAAAAGCCTTCTGTTTGGCAAACCAAAAGAAACGTTTGACAAACCACAAACTGTCTTCACCTTGGGAAACTTATCTTTAATACTTCTTAAGGTCTCCAGAAAAACTTTCCCTTGAGTAGAATCCGTACCCACGGGAATAACCAGAGGATCAATAAAAAGCCGTTCTTCAGGGATGTCATAGCGGTGCACAGCTTCCAGCAATCTATCCACCAGTTTCATGCGCTCCTGACCAGTCTGGGGTATTCCGGCTTCGCCCATAGCCAGACCAACTATGGAAGCGTTCCACTCTTTAGCCAGAGGAAGCAACGCTTTTATTTTTGCTTCCTCAGCCGTAAAGGAATTAATGATTAACTCTTTCTTTTTGTAAACCTTCAAAGCTTTTTCCAGCGCCTTTTCATTAGCAGAATCAAAACAAAGAGGTACGCTCACCTCATCCTGAATAATTTCCACCAACCAAGGAAGGTTTTCCATCTCCGAGTTAGCGTCAGTGCCTGCATTCACATCGATGAAATGCGCTCCTGCCTGCTCCTGTTTTCTGGCTTCTTCAATAAAAAACTGAGCGTCTCTTCTTTCCAGAGCCTCTCGTATAGGTTTACGTGTGGCATTAATCCGTTCTCCAATAATAATCAACACAGCTCGACCTCCTCGCTAATATTAAAAATACGATTAATTTCTCCCTCAAAAAGACGGGCCAGATAAAAGGAACCAGCGACCACCAGAGGCAATCCGTTCTTTACCGCTAAATCTTTTGCAAAAGTGTAGGCCATCGCCGGGTCTTTGACAACCAGGGTGGGTGCAACTCTCTCAAACAGGGAAACCAGATTGCCAGGCATTATGGCCCGAGGGGTGTAAGGTTGGGTAACGACTATCGAATCTGCAAAGCCACCCAGAACTTCCGCAATAGAGTTGATATCCTTTCCTTTCACAAAACCCAAAAGGAAAGTGCTTTTTTCAATACCCAGATAATTACGGAGAGCGTTACGCAAAGCCAGAAAGGAGTCGCGATTATGGGCCACATCGAAGATTACCAAAGGGCGATCCGAAATTACTTGAATCCTTCCCGGCCAGCTTACCCTTGTAAGCGCGGTTTCTATCGCGTGTTCTCGAAAGTCCAAACCCCATTCCCGCAATATAAGTAAAGCCATCAAAAAATTAGCAACCTGATGGTCGCCAAGAAGGGGGAATAATGATGCGCTCCTGCCCCAGCTTTTCACCTCCCACTGCAGTTGAGACCCCAAAGAATCTCTGGACAGAATTTCAAAGAAACACTCTTCTTCAAACCGGGTTACTGGAGCACTTTTCAGGCGGGCAACTTCCAAAATCACTTTCTCAGCTTCCGGACATTGAGAAGCCAGAACGAGAGGAATCCCAGAACGAATGATGCCAGCCTTTTCTTTGGCGATCTCCCCTACAGAATTCCCCAAAACATCCATGTGGTCCATTCCGATAGGAGTTATCGCTGTTAAATCCGGACAGGAAACATTGGTCGCATCAAGGCGCCCACCCAAACCAACCTCAAAAACAGCCAAATCAACCTTTCTTTCGAGAAAATAAAGAAAAGCAAGAGCCACCGAAACCTCAAAATAAGTAGGCTTGCCCAAAGGAGAACTGCGACCCATTTCCTCAACAACGGGCCGAATACGCCGTACCAGCAATCCCAGCTCATCTCCACCGATGAAAGTATCGTTAATCCGTATCCGCTCTCGATAAGTTACAAGATGGGGCTTGGAATAAAGGCCGCAACTGAAACCGTAAGCCATCAAAAACCTATGCAAAAGGTAAGAAGTGGAACCCTTGCCTTTGGTGCCAGCAATCAAGATAGTGGGTACTCTGAACTGGGGATTACCCAAGCGGTCCATCAACTCCTGCATACGCTCCAGTTTTAAATCCGAATACGAAAAACCAATCTTCTCGTAGTTAATCAAACCGTAAAGGTAGCGCAAGGCTTCTTGATACAACATGACTCGACCTCAATATTCCTCCGGAAGGTTACGCAAAAAGTCATATCTGAAAACCGGTCCTTCTTTACATACATAATAAGGACCAATGTTACAGCGACCACATTTCCCCAGACCACATTTCATCTTCATCTCCAAAGTAGTTATGATATCTTGAGGACGACATCCCATCTCAAGCAACGTCTTAATGGTAAATTTAATCATTATCGGAGGACCACAAACAATAGCAGTAGGTGGTCTATTCCTATCCAGCGGGACAGATGCCTGCAATATCTGAGGCACCAAACCTACTCTTCCTCCCCAGGATTCGTCTCCTTTATCCACCGTGACGATGAGTTCCACATCCTCTCTCTCCGACCACCTCTTAAGCTCCCACTTAAAAACCAGGTCTTGAGGGGTTCTGGCTCCATAGAGAATGGTAATCACGCCAAAACGAGAGCGATATTCAGGGTCAAGAACATAGTTTATAAGTGACCTCAAAGGGGCCAAACCAATGCCGCCTCCAATAAAAAGCAGATTTTTCCCTTCCAACTCATTCACGGGGAAACCATTCCCATAAGGACCCCGGATACCTATCTGACTCCCCGGAACCTGCTGGTGAAGAGCCTCGGTAACCAACCCGATTCTCTTAATACTAAACTCGATGACCCCCTTTTGAGTGGGGGAAGAAGTTATCGAAAAGGGTGCCTCACCTTTGCCAGGAAGAAAAACCTCTGCAAACTGACCCGGGAGGTATTCAAAGTGAAAATCATCTGGAATCTCCACTCGAAAGGTTTTAATATCAGGAGTTTCTGGAATAACCTCCCGTATAACACAGAGCCGAGGAAGATAAATATTTTGAAGTTTACTCACGCTTTTTGTCACCCACCTCTTGCAACATTCCCCTAACCACTTCTCTGATGTCCCAGTTAACCGGACAAGCGGTCACACAAACCCCACAACCAACACACCCAAAACTACCCTCACGCATTGGAAAATAGGAAAACTTATGGAGAACCCTCTGGCGCACTCTCTCGGTATAACCGGGACGTGGATTATGACCCGAAGCATGCAAGGTAAATTTAGGAAACATACAGCTGTCCCAGCTACAAAGCTGATAACCCTTCAGCGCCCCATCCATCACAAGATCAAAACAATAACAGGTAGGGCATAGAAAAGTACAAGCTCCGCAGTTAAAGCACTTCCGAGCCAGTTTTTCCCATTTTTCGCTGTAAAAATTATCGTAAAGTCTCTCTGGAAAGTCCTCATTTATAACAAAAGGCTCTAAAAAAGATTCACTTCTTTTTCTTAACTTCTCAACCTCTTTCGATAACCCAGCACTTATCCCTTCATAAGTGAGTGGGAAAACATCAGCAGGATCCTCCAAATATAACCCTTCCTCCAGAGGCACCAGAAAGGGAGAATCATCAGTATGCCAAAAGGGTCCACCACCCACCCAGTTACAGAAACAGGTTACCTCGGGAGCAAGACAGGCCACAATCACCAAACGAAGAGAACGACGATGTGAAAAATAGAGACCATCTGGAGGTTCTTTTCCAATAAAAATTCTGTCCAGAACATCCAAAACCGCTTTTGCCTCGCAAGGCAAGGCAAAAACCAAAGAGGGTAGCGATTCCTCCTCAACCGGCAAATCCTCCACAGACCATCCTTTTCTATTCCATAAGAAGCGACAAACTTTGCGCCATTGAGGATAAAAGGCTTCCTTCACAGTACGTATTTCTCTGTCCAGGCTTTTAAAGAGATCCGGATATTTGTTTTTCAGCCGCTGGGTAACCCATACCCTGTCCCTTTCATTCACAATCCATTCTCGAAACTTTTCCTGGTTCCAGTAACCCTTTCTCATTATCCTTAACCCCTCACTTTATAAATTCGTTAGGGTCATTTTCTTTGTAAGTAAGCAAGGGTGCTTTTTCTTCAAGGCTTAACCCTGCTTCAAAACCAAAATACTCCTTAACAATGCTCTCCACCTTAATAGTGAGAAGCGCAATGGGGATTCCTACCGGACAGGCTCGCTCGCAAGCTCCACACTCTACGCAACGACCAGCAAGGTGCATGGCACGGCCCATGTGGAAAACAAAATTGTCAGAGAAAGTTGGACAGGGAGTTGTCCAGCGAGGGTGGGTGCTTTCCACAAAACATTCGTTGCAGTAGCAAAGAGGGCAGGCTTCACGACAAGCATAGCAGCGAATACAGGAGCTAAGCTCTCTGTAAAGCTCGTCAAAACGCTTTTCAGGACTTTTTGAATCCATTTCTTGCACATAATCCAAACCAAATTTCTCCCAATTACTCTTGTCAAGAGGCTCGCCGACCAAGAAATCATAAAGAGGAGGGTTGGGATATCGGCAACGAAGACAGGTGTTTTCCATAAAATCCTGATAGTGATATTCCTTTCCCTCGATAACAAAACCCTCTTCCTTCCAAAAAACTGCATCATGGGAAAAGTTTCCCAGAGAATCCCACATCTTTCTCCAGTCCAAAATACCTCTGCATGGGACGCCAATGATTTTCAAGCGCTCACGCTCAAATTGCTCTTCCTGAAGAAGAACTATTAGCGACCGTGCATCACAGCCCTTAGCAACGATGCCCAATCTTTTATCACTTTTTTTATAACGCTGAAGATACCTGGAAAGGTTGACCGAACACAACGGATTAAAAATCATTTTTTCAACATCCTGCAGCTCTTCAGCAAACAAAGGCGAAGTTCGGAAAGGAAGAGAACCCCACTGGTAACCGATAATCATATCCACTTCTTTCTCCGCAAGCAACCTGCGGGCAATTTCCCTTACCTCTTCAGAAAACATTGCTCAAAACTCCTTTACCAATCGGGATGCAGGACCAACCTTCTTAACGCTTTCCACCACTTCCTCTACCACCTTAGAGAATTTCTGACCTTCAGAGGCTGAAACCCAGGAAAATTGCACTCTTTCCTCCTCGATGCCAAACCATTTGAGCATCTCCTTAAGAACCAGAAATTTCCTGCGTGCAAAATAATTGCCCCCAATATAGTGACAATCTCCTGGATGACAACCAGAAACCAGCACCCCATCTGCTCCTTCTCGTAAAGCCTTAAGAATATAAAGTGGATTAACTGCCCCCGAACAGGGAACTCTGATAACTCTAATATTGGGAGGATACTGAAAACGACTCACTCCCGCTAAATCAGCACCTGCATAGCTACACCAGTGGCAGAGAAAGGCCACTATTTTGGGTTCCCATCCTTCACTCATAAAGATATTCCACCTCCGCCATGACCTGCTCAGGAGCAAAGCCCTGAACTTTAATCGCACTGCTTTTGCAGGAAGCACTGCACAAACCACAACCTTTACAAAGAGCCAGGTTAACTTCGGCAACTTTTTTCTCAGGATTTACTTTTACAGCACCAAACTGGCACAGCTTCTCACAGTCACCACAACCAGTACATTTCCGCTCCTCTACAAAAGCCACCTCAGCTTCAGAAGTAATTTGTTCTTTGCTCAACACAGTCATCATGCGAGAAACGGCTGCTTTAGCTTGCAGAACACATTCATGAGCAAACTTCGGGCTATGAGCCAGGCCACAAACAAAGATACCATCAGTAGCGAAATCAACCGGTCGCAATTTCACATGGGCTTCCAGGAAAAACCCATCTTGGTTTAAAGGCACTTTCAGTTTTTTGGCAAGTTCCTGGTTTCCAACCTGGGGAACAACACCATTGGAGAGCACCACCAGGTCCGGAGCGAAAAGTACCTCCTCACCCAAAAGCGGAAGAAAAGCCTTAACAACAATTTTTTCTCCATCTACCAAAACCTGAGGAGGCTTATCGTCCTCAAAACGAGCAAAAACAATGCCCATTTCACGGGCTCTGCGGTAAAGCTCTTCCAGAAAACCAAAAGTCCGGATGTCCCGGTAAAGAATGAAAATCTCTATCTCGGGGTTCATTTCTTTCAATCGCAAAGCATTGCGAATAGCCCTCGAACAGCAGGTTCGGCTACACCAGGGGTGATCTGCGTTTCTGGAACCCACGCACTGGATCATCACTACCCTTGCAGGAGAGAAAGAACCCTTTTCAAGACTCTGCTCAAGTTCGGATTGAAGTATAACCCGCGGGCTCAAGCCATAGCCAAATTCACCTTCTTGAGGAAGATACTCAAGACCCCCTGTGGCAACTATCACGGCACCATGCTTGATCCTTCTCTCGGTATCCTTGACCATAACCAGAGATTCAAAATTACCCACAAAACCATTCACTTCTACAACCCGGGTGTTTAGCAGCACTTCTATCTCTGGATCTTCCAAAACCTTATTTTTGAGCTCATGAATCCTCTCAGTAATTTCTTCACCAAAGGGCGTCAACCAGCGTTCAAACCGGGCAACATAACCACCCAGTTCCGGCTCTTTTTCCACCAGAAAAACTTTTATTCCCTGCTTACGAGCCTCTAAAGCCGCAGTCATCCCGCTCAAGCCACCACCTATAATCAAAACCGCTTTTTCAACCGGAAGCAGAGCTGGTTGTAGGGGCCGTTTCAGAGAAACTTTGGCCACTGCCATAGAAACCAGTTCCTTGGCTTTCTCAGTAGCCATTTGAGGTGTCCTCTGATGCACCCAGGAACACTGGTCCCGAATGTTAGCCATTTCAAAAAGATAGGGGTTAAGACCTGCTTCTCGTAAGGTTTCCCTGAAAAGAGATTCGTGTGTTCTCGGAGAGCAGGAAGCTACCACTACTCGATTGATACCCAGTTCCATAATTTTTTGCTTCATTCGTTCCTGGGTATCCTGCGAGCATGTGTATAGGTTCTCTTCAGCATAAACCACTCCGGGTAAATCTTTAGCCCAGTCAACCACTTCTTTTACGTTCACTACACCTCCAATATTAATGCCACAATGGCAAACGAAAACTCCTATTCTCAGCGGCTCAATCTCTACGTTGCGCTCCGGGGGATATTGCTTGTAAGTAATTTCCGAAAAACGTGCTTCACTTAACAAAGAAGAAACATTACAACTTGCCGCACTTGCCTCAACCACAGTTTCAGGTATATCCTTAGGGCCTCCTGCTGTACCACAAACGAAAATGCCATCTCGCGCAGTTAGCGTTTTATCAAGTGGGTCAGTATATGGAAACCCGTTCTCTTGCAACGCTATCCCTGCTCTACGAAACATTTCCTGATTTAAAGGTGAGGCCTCAAAACCCACCGAAAGAATTACCAAGTTAAAGATTTCCTCCTGAAGATGACCACTTTCGTCAACAAAGTAAACCCTCAAATCCCCGTTGTCGAGCTCCTCTACCTTGCCCACTTTGCTCCTTACAAAACGGATGCCTTCCTCTTTGGCACGTTCAAAGTAACGTTCAAAATCTTTTCCCGGCGAACGCATATCAATCATAAAAATGGTTACATCCAGCTGTGAACCCTCAGCATCAGGTCTCTTTTCGGAGCCATGGACAACGGTGTTTACTCCACACCCACACACTGCTGCTTCTTCTCTTGCTTCAATAAGCAGGTGTTCTCTGGCCACCAAAGCTTCCTTAATGGCATACATACAGCAAACAGCAGAGCAATAAGGTTTACCACGCTCCACGTCTCTCGAACCCACGCACTGCACAAAAGCAATCTTGCGAGGTACCTTACCGTCTGAAGGACGAACCACCTTGCCCTGAGTGGGACCAGAAGCACTCAATATCCGCTCAAAGTCTAAACTGGTGATGACGTTAGCGAATTTTCGATATCCAAGCTCTCTATAGCGCTTTACAGGATCAAAAACCGAAGCACCGCTTGCGAAAACAACTGCACCAACCGGAATCTCTAAAAGCTCTTCAGAGTCTTCATGTATAATTGCTTCCCGCTGGCAGGCAGCGACACATTGCATACACTCTGAACAACCACCGCAGGAAAGACAGCGTCGAGCTTCTTCTTTGGCCTCTTCTTCGGTGTAACCCTTGACCACTTCATAAAATCCCCGGATTCTCTCCTGGGGACTCAGCTTTCTCATCCTGACTCGAGGCTTCTTCGGCTCCCGCCAGGGTATGGTAATGGGAGCTTTGCGTTTTTCAAAACTTTGAAGTCCCCTTCCCTGAAGATAAGCATCAATGGCCTGAGCAGCTCTTTTTCCATGAGCAATGGCTTCAACCAGCGTAGCTGGACCAAGCACTGCATCACCTCCGGCAAAAACACCTTCAACGGAGGTTTGCATAGTTTCATCAACTTTGATAGTCCCCCAATTGGTGCGCTCTAAGCTCTTCTCGGGTATATCTACTCGCTGGCCAATGGCTACCAGGAAAAGGTCTGCTGTCACCTCATATACTACATCGGGCATGATTTCTGGTTTTCTTCTTCCTGAAGCGTCGGGAGCACACAAACGAACTGCATTGAACTCCAGCACCACTTTCCCGTTTCGTTTCACAAATCTCTTGGGTGCTGCGCAGAAGTAAAACTCTATTCCCTCTTCTATCGCTTCCTCTATTTCCTCCGCCCTCGCTGGCATTTCTTCTCGGGAACGTCGGTAATAAATGGAAACTTTCTTAGCACCCTTACGCAAAGCAGAACGTGCGCAATCGATAGCCACGTTACCCCCACCAATAACCACGACCTCCTCAACCAAAGGCACTTTTTGAGTGCTGTTGACTCTAACCAGATAATCAAGACCATCCATGACCTCAGGATAGTCTTCTCCATCGATACCCAGCTTCATAGTTTGCCAGGCTCCGCAGGCAATGTACAGGGCAGCATAATCCTCTTTGAAAAGGTCTTCAATCGTAAAATCTCTACCCCAGGCCTTGCCAAAAATAAACTGGACTCCCAAGTCTTTTAAGATTTCAATTTCATATTGCACAACTTCGCGTGGTAAGCGATAGGGAGGTATACCGTAATGCATCATCCCCCCAGGCTGCTCTTTAGCTTCGTAAACACAGACTTGATAGCCCTCTCTGGCCAAAAAGTAAGCACAGCTGAGCCCGCTGGGACCAGCTCCAACAATCGCTACCTTTTTACCTTTGTTCTCTTTTTGGTTCGAAACAGGCTTTAAACCATTTTTAACCTCATAATCTGCTAAAAATCTCTTTAAGTAAGGAATGCCAATTGCTTCATCAAGCACGCTACGCTGGCAGTCCTCCATACAGGGGTGATGGCAAGCTCGTCCGCAAATTCCAGGAAAAGGATTATCCATTCGCACTGTTTGCAAGGCATCTTCAAACCTTCCTTCTCGAATCAGTGCTACATAACCCTGGGCTTTCTGTTCCAGAGGACAAGCTGCCTGACAGTTGGGCAAACCTCGTTTTTCAATTGCAAAAGCACTGGGAAAAGCCTGAGGGAAAAGACGGTAAATGGCTTTTTTCTCACTCAAACCACCCTCAAATTCGTTCGGCAAATTCACCGGACAAACTCTTGCACAATCACCACATCCAGTGCACTTTAAAGGGTCAATATAGCGAGGCTTGCGCCTGACCTTGACCCGAAAATCACCGGGTACCCCTTCAACGGACTCAAGGTTGGCACAGGAAATAACCTCTATGTTCAGGTGCCTACCGCAGTCAACGAGCTTTGGGGAGAGAATGCACATTGCACAGTCATTGGTTGGAAAGGTTTTATCTAACCTTGCCATAAGGCCTCCAATAGCGGTTGAATCCTCGACCAGATAAACCTTAAAGCCTGCATTAGCCAGGTCCAGTGCACTCTGAATGCCTGCTATGCCTCCTCCAACCACCATCACACTGCCTCGGCTTTTACCGTGCATTGCTACCCTCTCCTTCAACCCAACCCAGCTTGGCAATTTCTTCTCGATAAAACCTCTCGAACTCTTCCAGAGAATTGATGCCTTTGTTCCACAGATATTTGATAAGCGCTCGTCGCAGCTCTTGAGTCCTGCGGTCGACCTCGTCAACCACTTTTTTCCATTCTGCAGAAACGGTGCCCTCCTCTACAGCAAGCTCCCGCAGAACCTTCAAAAGATTGGTAAATTCAACATCCTGCGGGCAGTGGGCAGTGCAACGATAACAGCCTACACACAGCCATATGTATTCCGACTGCAAAAGCTCTTCCTGTTCACCAAGCAAAATCTGATGAATGATGCGGCGCGGATTGAAATCCCCCTCAACCTCGCTCACCGGACAACCCGCTGTACAAACTCCACAGGCAAAACAGGAAAGCAAACCTTCGCCCCCAGGGCGAGAAGCAACCCGATACTTGAACTGATAATCAAAAACTTTTGCCTCACTCATTTTCTCTTACCTCTCTTGGGGGTCTTGGATAGAGACCACACCTTTTTACAATTTCAGGAACAATGCTTTCCCAGGCAATAGCCATAATATGCACACCACTTACTCCCTCTATCTTTCGTACTTCGTTGATGATTTCCACACAAATCTTTATGCCTTCCTCCTTGGGGTCTCTGGCCTGGCGCATTCTTTCCAGGTAATAATCGGGTATTTCAAGCCCAGGTACTTCCTTTTTCATGTATTCCAGAGCCCGAACAGACTTAACGGGAATCACCCCAGCCATAATAAAAGCCTTCTCATGTAAGCCCCACTCCCTCACTTCCTCCATCCATTTTGCAAACCTTTCCAGGTCAAAAATCGCTTGTGTTTGGATAAACTGAGCTCCAGCCTGAATCTTTTTGGCCAAACGCAACACCCTCAACTCAAGAGGGTCAGCGAAGGGGTTTGCCCCTGCTCCCAGAAAAGCTCTGATTTCTCCTTTGATAGGTTCACCATTTTGAAAAACTTTCTGGTCACGCATGTTTTTCAAAATTTGCAAAAGCTGTATTGAATCCACATCAAAAACGTTTTTCGCTTGAGGGTGATTTCCCATGCTCTGATGGTCTCCGCTTAAACAGAGAAAATTCTCTATCCCCAGCGCACAAGCCCCCAGGAAATCACTTTGTAAAGCAATCCGGTTCCTGTCTCGACACACCATCTGCATGACCGGCTCCACTTTCTGGCGGGAAACAATCAGGCAACTGGCAAAGCTTGACATCCGCACAATGGCAGTTTGATTATCAGTTACATTCACCGCGTCAACAAAGTCCCTTACCTGTTCACATTTCCTGGTAATTACCGAGGAATCATTGCTTTTGGGCGGTCCAATTTCACAGGTAACCGCAAAATGACCCTCCTGAAGCACTCTCTGTAACCAGCTCACAGTCTGACATCCTCTCTTACCATTTTGCGATGTCCACCATACCTCGAATATGACCAATCCTTGGGGGGCTCAATCCGCAAAAGCTCTTCCACCCTGCCCAAAGACTTAAATTTCTCAAAAATAAGCTGCCAGGCACAATCGCGTTCCGGTCTTACTTCGCACTTTCCACCCTTGGAACCACCACAGGGACCATTTAAAAGGCTTTTTGCACAGCGCGTCACCGGACAGATACCTCCAAAAAGGTGGAGCAGACAATCACCACAACCGGCACAACGTTCCTCCCACAAACCTTGTTCGACGGGCAAACCCATGAATGTGGTGTTTAAAGCAGGATAAACCATTTTCTGGGAATAGAGCTCTGCCAGAGCTTGTACTCCCACTCCACAGGCCAGAGAAAGAACTGCTTCTGCCTTTTCGACTTCCTCTCCAACCAGTCTGTTGAACTCTACCTCGCACTGTCTCTCCACCGTAGCACTCCAGGCCTCAAAGCCTTTAAGTCTCAGCAGGGCAGCAAGTTCTTTAGCCTCTTTTTCGCCACCCGACATACAAACAGCAACACAGGTCCCACAACCCAGAACCAGAACTCTCTTAAAGCCATCTAAAAGCTTCAATATCTCAGGAAGGGGTTTTCTTTCACCAACAATCATTGTTTGTCTGACCCTCCAAAAAAGGTAGATATCTCGGTAAGCGCCCGCCGCACTTCACCGATCTTATCAGGAGTGACTAAAGCCAGAACCACCTTCTTGTAAATCTGCGCTTCCTCAAGCAGGGCATTGGCTCTTAATGTCCTGCGCAAGGCTATATCACTGCCCCGTATGTTCTTACAAGCATCCAGCGGACAACCAGCGAGCAACAAAGCATCGACGTCCTCTCCCAGGATAGTAAAAAGTGTCTCCTCCTTGATAAAACCCAAACAGGGAATTGTAGAAAGCTCCTTCAACTCCCAGCCTGATGGCAAGGAAGCGTTCTCGAAATAGCGCAAAAGCGCTGGATACCCGTTCCTTTCGCAACCAAGAGCTACCAGCTTCATATCAATCAACCTCGCCAACGAGGACCAAAGATATACTGGCCGTTTTTGCAATCCAAGATTTCTATAGCACCGGCAGGACACAGAGAAGCACAAACACCGCATCCCTGACAGAGAGCCCAATCTATCATGGCTTTTTTGCGTTTACTTCTTCCTTCTATTTTCACGGCTCCAAACGGGCAGGAACGCAAACAGGTTAAACAAAGCACACATTTCTCTTCATCAACAGAACCACGTTCTTTGAGTTTCAGTTGTGCTTTCTCCAGATATTGAGCCACCGAATGTGCCAGATATCTCCACTCTTTACCCGTCTCCTCCAAAGGAGCACAAAAAACCCCTCTCCAGCAAGTGGAATACTTGTCGATCACCGGGTTAGGAGGCGAAACAACCCTTAAGCTTGCATAGTCAGTGATATATTCATCTAATGCCACAGGCTGAACCTCAAAAGAAGGCACAACAATAAGCCAGTCCACCACGCAAGAAACTTCACGTCGGTCCTTTTCTGCAATAAAGTTTAGAATAATTTGTTGCATGCTCTCGGTAGCCCGACAGGAAAGGTTCTCAAATCGAACTTTTTCAAAGCGGACTCCACTTTGCCTCGCTTCCCGATAAGCAAGCTCTGAATTCTCCAGTGCAACACCAACCTGTTCGCACAGAAAGAGCACTTCCGAACAAAAATCCCGGCGAATGCGAGTAGCCCAGGAAAAAGCCTCCCTCCACTGCTGGGGAGAAGCAAGTTCGTGCACCAGAAAGGCAACGTTCTTTTTCCAGAAATGACGATGGCTATACCTCTTCGATAATTCTTCTAAGAAGAATGCTCTTCCCGTATCCTCTACCTCTTGGGGAAATGCAAAGGAAAGCGTTTTCCTTTCCGGCAAAAAAATTATCGCTCCGAAGCACGTCTCGCTATACGGAGAGTGGAGAAGCTTAAAATTAATTCCCTCCCGATAAAGAGTTACCTTTTCTCTGCTCACAAAAAAGGGTATCCCTTTTTCGCGAAGGGCTCTTTCCACTCCTTCCGTGTTCTTATTTCCTTCAGCAACAATTAAAACTTTTTTCTCTGGCTTCAAAAGAACAGCCTTAACCGGAAAGGGGTATTCCAAAGCCAGTTCTTCCTGGAAATAATCTTTCCAGCGGGCAACCAACCGAGGTGAAGCCGCATCTTTCGGAATCCCAAAAATCCTAAACTGGCTAAGGTCTTCTGTTACCTCACAAAATTCGGACAATAGCTCAAGGTTGGATTCAATGTCGTCAACCAGCAAAAACACTTTTTCAAAGTTTTTAACATCAATCTTCCTCCCGGTTGACCACTCCGTCCAGGAAGAAATCCGTAAATCTAACTCTTCTGAGAAAACACTGATAGCGTCCAGCAAAGGCTTCACGCGCTCGTATTCAGGACGAAATAATACAAGTATCTTTTTCAATTCCCATCATCCCGCTATCTCAAGTATATTTTCCGCCACCTGACAAGCTTCAAAAATGGTAGTTTCCACATCTTTGGGGCCTCCCGCAGTGCCACATACAAAAACACCCGGGTTGCTGGTTCTACCTCCTCCAAAATTTCTAATAAACCCCCATTCATCGAGTTCAAGACCAAAAATCCGCGCCAAATTTTTGGTTGAACTCCCCGGAGATAGACCTATGGAAAGGACCACCCGGTCAAATTTTTCCTTAATTACCTTGGCACGCTCGTTTTCGTAGAAAACCTCCAAACTTCCATTTTCACCTTCCACCCTGAAAGGTATGGAGCGTATCAACGACACCTTATTACGTGCTACTTCCCAGAGATAATCACTTTTGGCGCCAAAAATCTGGAGGTCCATATAAAACATTGTGAACTCAAGACCTGGCAAAAAGTAACGCAAAAAATCAAGGGCCCTCAGAGCATAACGGCAACAAATCTGCGAACAGTAACCTCGTTTTTCTTTAAAATTGCGCGAACCAACACACTGTATAAAGGCCACTCTACCCTGTGGTGGAAAGAGTTCAAATACCCTGCCATCATTCATACTGCGTTCAACATCCAGACCGGAAAGAACACCTTCCAACCTACCATAACCCAGGCTGGGTACCTTTCGGGCATCAAAAGGTTCCGCCCCCGAAGCGATAACGACATATTTAGCCCTTATCTCTTCGCAATTGGTGGCAACCTGAAACCCTGCATCAAAGCGGGTCACTTTTAAGATATCCCTGGGGTAGAGCACCAGAGACCGCAAATCCCCAATCTGTCTGCTCAAATCTACATTTCTGCAAATACCACAGTAAAGACATTGCTGGTGCGCTTTGCATCCCAGAGTAGCAGCCAGGCCTCCCACCGTGTCGTTTTTTTCAAGAAGCCGCACCCTGCCATAAGCACTGAGTTTTTTTCCTACAGCAAGACCTGCTGGTCCAGCGCCAACTATTAAAAAATCACACTCCAAGTTCTCCTACCACCCATCCCCAAATAGTGAAATTCGGTTGCTTCACAAAATATAACATCGCTAAAATAAACCGACAACTCTGCCTTCAGAGTCAATATCTACATTCATGCCTGCTGGTCGAGAAGGCAGTCCGGGCATGGTACGCATCTCACCACAAAGAGGATAAAGAAAACCTGCTCCAATGGAAGGCCGGATATCCTTGATGGGAAGTTTAAAACCACGCGGACGACCTTTAAGCTTTGGATCATGCGAGAGAGAAAGATGGGTCTTGGCCATGCAGATAGGCAATTTATCCCAACCCAATTCCGTATACCGAGCTATCTTTTTCTCGGCTTCCGGTTCATAAACCACACCATCTGCACCGTATATCTTGGTAGCTATGATTTCAATTTTATCTTTGATTGGTATATCCAGAGGATAAAGAAAATCGAAGTTACTCGGTACATCACAGGCTTCTACTACTGCCTCGGCAAGTTCCTTGCCCCCTTCTCCACCTTTGGCCCAAACTTCGGAAACACAGGCTCTGAAGGCTCCGTTATCAAGGGCTATCTTCTTAACCGTCTCTATCTCGCGTTCAGTATCTGTTGAAAAGACGTTGATGGCCACTACAACCGGGACGCCAAATAGCCTTGCATTTTCAATTTGTTTGATAAGGTTCTCCGATCCTTTCACCAGGGCATCGATGTCTTCTTCCAGAATTCCTGGATCCAGAGGTTTTCCAGGAATCACTTTGTATTTGCCGCTGTGCATCTTGAGGGCACGAATGGAACACACCATAACTACGCAATCAGGGCGCAGACCACTGTAGCGACACTTGATATTCATGAACTTTTCCATTCCACAATCCGCACCAAAGCCACTCTCGGTAACTACATAATCAGCAAGACGCAGAGCAATCTGATCAGCAACGATAGAGCTGTTGCCATGGGCTATGTTGGCAAAAGGCCCTGCATGGACAAAACAGGGAGTATTTTCCAGAGTTTGCAAAAGATTTGGCTTGATAGCGTCTCTCATCAAGACCGTCATAGCACCAGCACATCTGAGATCTTCGGCAGTAACTGGCTCCTTGCGTTCGTTATAGGCTACTACAATTCTGCCCAGGCGCTTGCGCAAATCAAAAATATCAGTAGTCAGGGCCAGAATGGCCATTACCTCAGAAGCCACTGCAATATCAAAGCTACTTTCTCGCGGTATCCCATTCGTTTTGCCACCCAAACCTACAATAATCTTACGGAGCGCCCGATCGCTTATATCCACTACCCGGGGCCAGCTTATAGTGAAAGGATCAATGTTCAGCTCATTCCCGTGAAGCAAATGATTGTCAATAAAAGCAGCCAGCAAATTGTGTGCCGCGGCAACGGCGTGGGTATCCCCAGTTAGATGAAGGTTGAAATCCTCCATAGGCACAACCTGGGAATAACCACCGCCAGCAGCGCCTCCCTTGATGCCAAAGACTGGACCCAGTGAAGGTTGCCGGATGCAGACGATGCTTTTTTTGCCAATTTTATTCAGGGCCATGGAAAGGCCTATGGTGGTAACGGTTTTTCCCTCACCGAGAGGTGTGGGTGTTATGGCAGTTACATCAATATATTTGCCAAGCGGCCTATCTTTAAGTTTTTTAAGCACTTCCAGAGATACCTTTGCTTTGTATTTGCCATAAAGCTCAATGTCATCCTCTTCAATCCCCGCTTCCCTGGCAATTTCAACGATGGGTTTCATCGAAGCCTGCTGGGCAATTTCCAAGTCACTTAACATCTGTTACCCTCCCTTACATAAATTATTAAAGATAGCTTTTAATAAATCACTTAATTATTACCTGACGAAAGGAAAGGGAGAGAACGCGCCCTCCCTCTTTGTTGGCAATTCAGTTTAAACCTAAAAGTTCCTTCGCTTTGTCAACTGCCGATGCAGCATCCGGTGCATACCCATCAGCACCAACCTCGTCAGCAAATTTCTGGGTAACCGGTGCACCACCAACCATAACCTTAACCTGGTCCCTTACTCCGGCTTCCTGAAAGGCTTTCAGATTTTCTCGAATTTGAATCATAGTGGTGGTGAGTAGAGCTGACATACCAACCAGTTGAGGTTTGTGCTCTTTGATAGCCTGGATGAACTTTTCAGCGGGAACATCGATGCCCAGATCGATAACCTCAAATCCTGCACCTTCCATCATCATAGCTACCAGGTTCTTGCCGATATCATGTAAGTCTCCTTTGACGGTGCCAATCACAAATCTGGCTACTGGCTCAACGCCGGTCTCTGCAAGTTTGGGCTTCAAAACTTCCATGCCTGCTTTCATGGCTCGAGCAGCAATTAACACTTCTGGAACATAAATCTCGTTGGCTTTGAACTTTTCTCCTACCTGGTTCATGCCCTTTATTAAGCCACCATTGAGAACCTCTTGAGGAGAAAAACCTTCATCAAGCGCTTTCTGGGTTAGTTCGCTCACTGCCTTCGCATTACCTGCAAACAATTCCTTGGCAATTTGGTCAAGAATGTCACTCATCCTCTTTTGCCCTCCCTCTCTAAAATATTAGCCCTCTAAATTTAATTGTAGCAAATTACCAATTAAAAAACCATAATTTTTTAGATTTTATAAAAAAATTATATTATCATTTAATAAATTGTAACCAGAATCAACAGTAAGGAGGTTTGAGTAATGGATGTTCTCCACAGTTGGTGCGAAAACAAATTTCAGAAAAACTACCTGTCTCTTCTTGTTGGAGCTATTCTGGCAGGCGCCTACATAGGCTTTGCTTCCCAACTATTCACCCTGGTTACTACTGCTGACCTTGCGACCGGGATCAAACAGCTTTTAGGAGGGATAGTTTTTTCGGTAGGACTGATTCTGGTTGTACTGGGAAGAGCAGAACTGTTTACCGGACATTCCTTGCTGAGCTATTCTTGCTTCACCTTCAAGAATTACGTCATACAAACCCTTAAAATCTGGGGACTGGTATATCTGGGCAATTTTGCAGGATCCGTCTTTCTGGCCATTCTTTATGCTTCAACCGGCCTCTTCAACACAGGCGGAGGAGTGATAGCGCAGCGCGCATACCAAATAGCACTCACTAAAACCCAGATTCCCTTCACCCAAGCTTTCGCAAGAGGTATACTCTGCAACTGGCTGGTATGTCTTGCAGTATTGTTATGCATTTATGCAGAAAACAATCTTACCCGTTTACTGGTTATTCCTGGACCAATTGCTACCTTCGTAGCGCTCGGCTATGAACACAGCGTGGCCAACATGTATTTTCTCTCAGCAGGTGCGTTCGCCCAGAACTATTTACATAAAAGCAGTACACCAGTTACCCTCTCAGGTATCGCACATAATTTAGTACCGGTAACCTTGGGCAACATAGTGGGCGGAGTGGTAATGGTAAGCCTTTTGTACTGGCTCAAAGAAAGGGGCTGAAATGCTCACAGCCCCTTTCTATAAAGACTCTAAACCGCTTCAACCGATTTTACTTCGGGAACTTCTTCTTTCACAACCCGTTCAATGCCATCCTTCAAGGTTATATAGGACATGGGGCAGGAACTGCACATTCCCTTAAGGCGCACCTTTACTACGCCATCTTCAATATCCACCAATTCCACGTCTCCACCTTCAAAGCGAAGATACTGCCTCACCTTTTCCAGCGCTTTCTCAACACGTTCTTTCATGAAACGAACCCCCTTTTACATTCTGTCAAGTAAAACCAGAAGCCTCAACTTCTATTCCTCAACACTTAGCTCCGGATAAAGTGGAAAACGACTACACAAGTTAAGCACTTCTTTCCTCACTTTCTGCAGGGTTGTCTCGGAACTCCTTCCTCGTAGCGCCCGGTCTATAAGCTCAGCAATAAGCTGCATCTCCTCCTCTTTCATGCCCCGAGAAGTACAGGCAGGAGTACCCAACCTGATGCCGCTGGTCACCGTAGGTTTCTGGGGATCAAAAGGAATAGCATTTTTATTTACTGTAATGCCCACCTGGTCCAGGATAATTTCCGCCTCTCTACCGGTAAGACCAATATTTCTCAAGTCCACCAGCAAAAGATGATTATCGGTGCCCCCAGAAACCAAACGATAACCCTTCTCTTGAAGAGCTTGAGCAAGTGATTTTGCATTTTTGACAACCTGAGCCTGATAGGCCACAAATTCAGGTGTTGCTGCTTCTTTAAGCGCCACCGCCTTGGCAGCAATGATATGCATTAAAGGTCCACCCTGAGTCCCGGGAAACACAGCCTTGTCAACCGCTCTCGCAAATTCTTCTTTGCAGAGTATCATACCTCCTCGGGGACCACGAAGCGTCTTGTGAGTAGTGGTGGTAACCAGATGAGCATAAGGACAGGGATTAGGGTGGAAAGAAGCAGCTACCAGGCCCGCGATATGGGCCATGTCTACCATCAAAAGAGCACCCACCTCATCACAAATGGAACGCAAACGCTCAAAGTCTATAAAGCGTGGATAAGCACTTGCCCCAGCTACTATCATTCGAGGTTTTACTTCTCTTGCTTGCTCTTCCAGCTGGTCATAATCTATGGTCTCGGTGTCAGGAGAAACCCCGTAAGGAACAAAGCGATACCACTTTCCGGAAAAGTTAACCGGGCTACCATGAGTGAGATGTCCTCCATGAGCGAGATCCATGCCCATAACCACATCGCCATACCTGAGAGTAGCCAAGTAAACCGCCATATTGGCCTGCGATCCGGAGTGAGGTTGGACGTTGACATGCTCGGCTTTAAAGAGAGCCTTAGCCCGGTCTATAGCCAATTGCTCAATCTGGTCTACAAACTCACAACCTCCATAGTAACGTCTCGCTGGATAGCCTTCGGCATACTTGTTGGTTAACACACTTCCTTGAGCCTCCAGGACTGCAATACTGGTAAAGTTCTCAGAAGCTATGAGCTCCAGTTTGTTGCGTTGCCTCTCCAGTTCCTTAACGACCCACCCGTACACCTCGGGATCTGTAGTCTTGAGCTTTGTCCACATAAGTCGTTCTCAAACCCCCTGAAAAGAGCCGTACTTCTTAAAATAGGGCACCAATCCGCCCTCCTCCAGAATTTGAATCATAACTTCCGGAAGGGGTTGTGCTCTTACCTCCAGATTGCGACTGAGGTCCACCACCAGACCCTGTTTTAAATCTACCTCTAACTCATCCCCGCTTTCGATAGGAGAAGTATCGCACTCTAAGACCAGCAAACCGCAGTTAATAGCGTTACGGAAAAATATACGAGCAAACGATTTAGCCAGCACCCCTTTTATGCCACTGGCCAGAAGAGCTCGGGGCGCCTGCTCTCGGGAAGAACCACAACCAAAATTCTTGCCCGCAACGATAAAATCCCCGGGAGAAACTTTCTTGTAAAAATCCGGGTCGATGTCCTCCATAACATGCTTGGCCAGTTCCTGCATATCCAAGGTTTTAAACTTGTATTTCCCAGAAATAATATAGTCAGTATTGATATCGTCTCCAAATTTATGAGCCTTACCTCTTAACTTCATTGCAATCACCTCAAATACTTTCTGGGGTCAGTAATTTTACCTTCAATTGCCGAAGCCGCACAAGTAGCAGGAGAAGCCAGGTAGATAAACGCCTTGTTATTACCCATCCTGCCCTTAAAGTTCCTGTTTGCCGTGGAGATAACATTCCAGCCATCACCAGGTACTCCCTGATGCGTTCCCACACAAGGCCCGCAACCTGGAGTAACCAGGGTGCCTCCAGCCTCAACTATAGTTTCGGCCCATCCTTCACGAATTGCCTGCATTAGGATTTCCCTTGAAGCAGGTGCCACAATAAGCCGAACCTCAGGATGCACCTTTCGTCCTTTTAAAATGGAAGCAGCAACCTGAATATCCACCGCTCGCCCATTGGTGCAGGTACCAATAAATACTTCTTGAACAGGTAAACCTTCCACCTCATTCACTGGTTTCACGTTGTCTACTCTGTGTGGCAATGCCACTTGGGGAACGAGCTGTGAGCAATCAATTTCAATAGTTTCAGCGTACTTAGCTGAATCATCCGGGTACACAGGCTCAAAGGGCCTCTGTGCTCGTTGCTTAACCCAGGCCAAAGCTTTTTCATCGGGTGGCATAAGACCGGCTTTGGCGCCCACTTCCACTGCCATGTTGGATATGGTAAAGCGTTCTTCCACCTCGAGCTGCTCAATTACTGGACCATGGAATTCAAGAGCCTTATAGGTTGCACCATCAGCTCCCATCTTTCCAGCCAGATAAAGAATCAGGTCCTTGGAATAAACACCTTTCGGTAAGTGACCGGTGAAAATCACCTTAATGGTCTCGGGAACCTTAAACCAGAGCTTTCCTGAAATCATTACCGCAGCCAGTTCTGTACTGCCAATTCCAGTGGAAAAGGCCCCTATGGCACCATAGGTGCAAGTGTGAGAATCGGCACCCACCACCAGGTCGCCAGGTACTACCAGTCCCTGTGCAACCATAAGTTCGTGACAAACCCCCCAACCCACGTCAAAAACTCGAATACCAAAAGTACGGGCAAATTCACGCATCAAATCATGAAGACGTGATACAGACTCCAGAGGGCTGGGAGCATTGTGGTCTATAACGAAAGCGATTCTTTGCGGATCAAAAACTTTTTTGCCCTCCATTTCCTGAAAGGAACGAATTGCCAGTGGAGTAGTGCCATCCTGCCCCATTGCAAAATCAATTGACGCAATGACCAGGTCTCCAGCCTGCACCGCTTTACCACTCTTTAATTCAAAAATTTTTTCAGCCATCGTTTTGCCCATTTTCATCGCTCCTTGCTTCCAATCCTCCACTCAACGTTTCCCAAATAATACCCCAAGCCTGAGAAGAAAGTCAATTTCAAAACAACAACCTCTATCAACTCCGAAAATTGCTAACCTCAAATTGCCAGAAACGCAAAATGGTGTATAATTTCTTGAAGTAAAGCACAAAGGGGTTATGAAGCTTGAAAAAACTACGAGTAACTCTCGCACAGCTAAACCCAACTCTGGGGGACTTTAGGGGTAATCTTGAAAAAGCCAGGGAGGCTTTGGAAATAGCAGAACAAAGGGAGAGCGACCTTTTGCTTTTTCCCGAACTTTTCCTATCAGGATATCCACCCGAAGACCTCATGCTCAAGCTCTCTTTCCTCAAAGAAAATCAGGCCACACTGGAAAAGCTTGTCTACTACAGCAAGGGAAAGCAAGTAGCTATGGTGGTTGGTTTCATAGACTGTCAGGAAGACGCCCATAATTCAGCAGCCGTAATCCAGAACGGCAAAGTTCTGGGTATTTACCATAAGATTTCCCTTCCTAATTACGGAGTTTTCGACGAACATCGATACTTTAAACCCGGCCAGGAAATGCTGGTCCTGAAGATGGGAGAAATTAAGATAGGTGTCACCATCTGCGAAGACATATGGAATCCTGTGGAGCCATTGGCTTCATTGACTTTGGGTTGCGGTGTGCACCTTGTAGCCAACATTTCGGCTTCACCTTACCACGTTGGTAAACCCTTGCTCAGGGAAAAATACCTTTCCATGAAAGCTTACGACTATCATGTAGCCATTGCTTATTGTAATATGGTAGGGGGGCAGGACGAATTACTCTTTGATGGAACCAGTCTGGTGAGCAACCCTAACGGCAAAGTGGTGCTCAAGGGGGGCACTTTTGAGGAAGAGATAACCACTATTGACATCGACCTTGATGAAAACCTCAGAATAAATCTTCTGGATCCCCGACGAAGGTACATGTCTACTCAGAATCTGCCCTTTAAGCTTCTGGAATTGCCACCACCAAAACCCAAAAAAGAGAGATATCCGGAGAAACCCGGTTCTTATATGGAAAGAGAAGAAGAAATCTTTAAGGCTCTGGTTACTGGAGTTCAGGATTACGTAAAGAAAAACGGCTTTAAAAAAGTGGTGGTGGGATTGAGTGGAGGAATGGATTCTTCTTTAGTAGCTACTATAGCCACGGAGGCCTTGGGCAGCGAAAACGTTAAGGGAGTCCTTATGCCTTCCCTTTATACGTCGCGAGAAAGCCTTGAAGATGCTTACCAGTTAGCGCAAAACCTGAACATAGAGGCGCTAACTATTCCCATAAACAAAGTTTTCGAATCCTACCTGAAAGCTCTGGAAGAAGTTTTTCAGCAGACAAATCCCGATATCACAGAAGAAAACCTGCAAGCCAGAATCAGAGGTAATTATCTAATGGCTCTATCCAACAAGTTCGGGTGGCTGGTGCTGACCACCGGCAACAAAAGCGAAATGGCAACCGGGTATGCAACTCTTTACGGCGATATGGCGGGAGGACTCGCTGTTATCAAAGATGTTTACAAAACAGATGTTTACCGTATAGGTAGATGGTACAACCAGAAAAAAGGAGCCCCAATTATCCCTCAAAGAGTGTTTGAAAAAGCGCCCTCAGCCGAACTAAGGCCAAACCAAACTGACCAGGAAAAACTTCCTCCTTACGAAATACTTGATGAAATTTTGAGATACTACATCGAAGAAAATCTTGACCCCGAAGAAATAGCAGACAAAGGCTTTGCAATGGAAACCATATTACAAACCATCGACATGCTTAGAAAAAACGAATACAAAAGAAAACAGGCTCCAGTGGGCATAAAAATATCGACTCGCGCTTTCGGCAAAGATTGGAGAATGCCTATAACCAACCGCTTCAAAGAACCTTGGTTAATCAGGAATGCTTCCCGCCCTGGTTTTCCTCTTTCGAGATAGATAGTCCAAGAGCTTCTCCAGATCATAGGTGTTTAAAACATCGCGAGCAGTAAGCCAGGCTCTTCTGGCTTGCGCTACCCCAAGACGCATGTAATCAAGAGACTTAGGTTCATGAGCATCAGTAGAGATAATCATCTTCAAACCAAAACTTTCTTTGGCCTTGCGAGCATCAATGTCGCGCAAATCCAGACGTTCTGGCTGGGCGTTGATTTCCAGGAAGGTGCCTGTCCGAGATGCCAGTTCCAGCAAGCTGTCCAGCTCCGCGCTGTAGGCTTCCCTTTTGTTGATAAGTCTACCCGTAGGATGGCTGATTGCCTGGACATAAGGATTGTGCATAGCTTTTTCAAGGCGCATCATAATTTTTTCTCTCGATTGGTTCAAACCCGAATGCAAGCCTCCTATCACTACATCGAGTTTTGCCAGATCTTCATCTGCAAGGTCCAGAGAACCATCGCTCAATATGTTCACTTCCACACCTGAAAGGAGCAAAAGTTCTTTCCTTTTGCTGTTCCATTCCCGAATTTCTCTACTTCGTTTTTGCAATTCCTCAGGACCAAGGCCGGAAGCGACTGCGAGAGATTGAGTGTGATCACAGATAGCCAGATACTGATACCCTCTTTTCAGAGCTGCTTCAGCCATTTCTTCGATAGGACTCAACCCGTCACTCCAGCGAGAATGCACGTGCAAGTCTCCCTTGATGTCTGCAAGCTCTATCAAAACAGGAAGTCTCTTTTCAAGCGCAGCCTCGATTTCCCCCTGATCTTCGCGCAACTCAGGAGGAATCCACTCCATACCCAGAATCTCGTAAATCTCCTCTTCTCTTTCGCCACCTACCCGCTGGCCATTATCTATCCTGAAAATTCCGTACTCATTGACTTTCAAGCCTTTCTTGATTGCGATCTCTCGCAATCTGATATTATGAGCCTTCGAACCAGTAAAATACTGGAGCGCTGCTCCAAAAGAAACTGGCTCTACCACCCTCAGGTCCACCTGTAAACCATCGTGAAGCACAACGCTTGATTTGGTAGCCCCTTTGGCAAGAATCTCTTTCACCACAGGTAGAGCAACGAACACATCCATTATTTTCTCTGCTTGAGAACTGGCCACCAGAATGTCTATGTCTCCTATGGTTTCCTTCATACGGCGCACGCTTCCTGCGGGACTTATTTGTTCAACACCGGTTTTTTCTTTAAGTAGGGCCACGATTTCTTCAACTACTGGCAATACCTGCCCAAGGAGCATCCTCCCCTTTTGACGCTTTAGCATCTCGAGGCCTTTTTTAATCTTTTCTTCACTCTTGGCACCCAAGCGAGGAAGATTACGAAGCTTCCGTTCAGCGATTGCCTTCTCAAGCTCTTCCAGGCTCTTTATACCCAGCTCCTCATACAGTAACTTGGCAAGCTTGGGGCCAAGCCCTGGAACTCTGGTAAGCTCGATGAGTTCAGGAGGAACTTCCCGGGTCAACTCCTCAAGGTATTGCATCTTTCCCGTCTGCAGGTATTCTGAAATCTTTGCAGCAATACTCGCTCCAATACCCGGTATTTTGGTAAGTTCACCCCTTCGCCACACCTCCTCAATTGGTTCCGGCCAGGATTCTATACGTCGCGCAGCTTCCTCGTGGGCAACCACCCTGAAGCGATTTTCGCCTTTAATCTCGAGCAAAGTAGCAATGTCCCGGAGTATCTTGGCCACTTCCTGGTTCCTCATAACCCTCCATCCCCTTTGCAACCTTCACCTAACAATGGTATCATAACTCACAAATGAAAAACAAAAAGAGAACGAAAACGCTCTCACTATATTCATCCCCGCAAAAAACTGCCAGCATTGCTTTCTCACTCTTAATTTTAATGGTTCTTCTCTTTTTCTGGAAACCATCCTGTGAAGCAGAGAACCAGGAAAACTTCTTGCAAATCGCTGCTTTGGTCGAAAGAGGAAAAATGGACGAGGCCGAAATACGAATCCTACAAAGCCTCGGAGAAAGCGAATTATTTTGCATCGACCACGCCTTATACCTTTGGCTTTCTGCTCTTCCCGACACCTCGTTCCTGCAAAAAGCTCCTCTCTGGTTATCGCTTGCTGAAAAGCTTTTCCCAGACTCCCCCCTCCTTTTTTCAATCTACCACCAGAGCGCAGAACGCTACCTCAAAAATGGTTATTCTCAACAAGCCTTGACTTACACCATAAAAGCCCTGCAACATGCATTTCTGGCTGAGCAGCGCCAGCAATCCCTGGCCTTGATGGTGGAAACGCTTGCCCAAAAGGGCAAATATAACGAAGCAGGATTGCTTTTAAAAACGGTCTTCAAGCAATACTCTACCCAGAAATATGTTCCAACCAAGGAATTATTTTCACAAATCTTCCCTGAACTAAAATTGGAAAGCCTCTCTGTAAGTTCACTCCTGGACCTGGCTTCGTTTGCACTTTCTCTGAATCTTTTCGAGGAAACCAAAAGCATGCTCCAAGAAGTGGAAAAACGCTCTCTCAACCTCTTGCAAAAAGAAAACCTTCTCAACTTGCAAATACGATACCTGCTCACTGTTAACGATCTATCCCAACTGCAAAAACTCCTTGAAAAGTACGGCAGAGAAACCTATTTCCAGGAAACATTACTCTTTTACCAGGGGGTCTTAAGTCAGCGCTCCGCGAATTACTCCAAAGCTATAAACCACTATCAGAAACTGCTCCAGACCTATCCCCATTCTTCCTATCTTTTCAGTGTTTACCTCAATCTTCTTGCCTGCTACCAGAGCCTGGGAGATGATACAAATTATTCACTCGTTCTCCATAAGGCGCTGGAGCTTTTTCCCCAGAAAGATACCTTCTATCTTGTATGGTTTCAAAAAGCATTGAGAGAGGGCAACTCCGAACAAATCCAAGCAGCTCTGGAAGGCTTACAAAAGTTTCCGCAGCACAAAAACCGGGCCCTCTTCTGGTCTTATAAACTGGGCAAAAACAGCGAGCCAGAGCTCCTCTGGGAAATTCTCGCAGACGAAAACATCGACTACTACTTCGTGCGCAGCTGGCAGGAGCTAATCCAAAAAGGCTATAATCCGCAGGAACACTTTCACATCGAGAACCGACCACTTCCGGTAATAGAAAACTATCCGCAAAACTTGTCAACCCAGCTTGAAAAAGCTGGAGAACACTGGAAGAGCTATCTTTTTTTGAAAGAAAAGGGATTTTACCAGAATGCAGAGATAGAACTGCTCTTTCTTTACCACAAAAATCCCTCTGCAAAGCTCCTACACCTTGAGTTCGTAAGGCTTTACATCAGTATGGGTGAATATCGCAAGGCTATTCTCCATACCCTCTACTTACAACAAAACTTTTCCCAAGCCAACCAGAATTTGCTTTTACTCTCTAACCTTTATCCCCTCTTTTTTAAGCAAGAAGTTGAAAAGGCTACCCGTCTCTTTCCGGAAGTAGACCCTTATTTAGTGTTTTCAGTGATTCGTGCCGAAAGTCTCTTCGAGGTTACCAGTCAATCCCGGGCAGGAGCTCTGGGACTTGCACAGCTCATGCCCCAAACAGCACAGTGGATGTTAGAAACCGGTAAGGCAAAACTTAAGCTCGAAACCATTGATGAAGAAACCCTACTGCAACCTGAAATTAACATTCACATCGGTGTTGCCTATCTCGATTACCTTCTAAAGCAGTTTGAAGGAAAACTAATTCCCACCATTTGCTCTTACAATGCTGGACCAGGCAGGGTAAAACAATGGCTACAAAATTATTCAGAAGATCCCGATTTCTTTTTCGAAAATATCCCCTTTCCCGAAACCAAAGGATACCTTGAAAAAGTGCTTGTCAACTACTTCTATTACTCGCTGATATGGAAGGGTTCCTTTGCAATCGAAAAGCTTTTTTAGATTAAACCCCCAAATATTCACGAAATCTCTTTATCTGGTCCGCGGTATCAAGCACACCTATCTCAAGAGTAATGCGCTTTTCCTCACCAGGCTTCAGGAATTGGAGCCTCCCTTCGCTGCGCTCTTTGTTCCTTCCCAGTGGAAAAGCATTTCCAGGCTCCATACCCAGCACATATTCTCCCTCACCCAGCATCTTCCACTCTGTAAAGTAAGGCAAAGCCTGAACATCAAACTTAAGGTAAATTCCAAGTTGTATTTTTTCGTTCAAAAGCAGAGAAGCCGATTTGCCATCCTCAAGAGTTTTCGGGTAGTGGAGATACACCTTTTCAAAGTACCCTTTTTGAGGAGCCGTGAAGCGGTCCCAGTCTTCCTTGCCTTCTTCAGCATGTTCATCCCGGGGAATGGTTTTGGTCACTGGCAAAAGCAAACGGCTACCTTCGTCAAGAACCGGATAACCAACATTAACGTGGTACAGAATCATAAAGGGACTATCCTGAGAACCCTCGTTGCGCACTCTATCCTCAATGTAAATAACGTTTTCTCCCAAGCGGCCCCAGATTTTGCGGTGCAAGACCAGCTTGTCGCCGAATACAATGGCTTCGCGAACTTTGCCTTGAACCCAGAAAATATACTGGTCCCCCTGCCATTCTCCATCAGCCCAAACACAGCTTGCAGGAGTAAAGGAAGCTCTTCCGTGAAGGCCCAGTTCCTCTTCCTCGAGAAAGGGGTGAGTACTTTCATCTTTGCAGGGAGCTCCGTGATAGGTAAGACCACAAGTATTCATCAATCCTCCGTGGAAACCACGCAGCCACCCCAAACCTTCCGGTTCGAAGAAAAAGGGTGAAAGATTGCCGGTTGCCGAACGCCAGGCTATGCTTATTCCTTTATAAGCAGTCCAGGCAATGTCCATACCTCGGTCCAGCAAGACGGTATAGTAGAGTCCGCCTCCAGTATTTACCTCCGCTATACGAACTCCCCGCTCCACGCCATCAGCAAGGCAGGCTAACCTCACTCCACCTATCTGAGAAATATCACCTACTCTTTTCAGTATTTCTTCTCTGGTTAACTCTTTACCAAAAAGAAAAGCCATAACTGCTTATTCCCTCCTTGATCGCTTAAAAATCCCCAGCACTTCATCAAGACGTGCTTTCCCTTCTGAACCTTTCTTTTGCTCCTCCCTCAAAAAAGCAGGAACATCAAGGTCGTCTTCAATGATGAGCTTGTCATCAATATCCTGCTCAAGTGCATCAACAGCAATATTCTCAACCAGGGGAGGAACTTCTTCTGTTTTTTCCTCGGGTGCAGATTCAAAACGGGTTGCTACCAGGGTTACCAGTATCTCGTTGCTGAACTCAGGATCTATCTTATTGCCAAAAAGAAGGTCAGTTTCTGTACCTGCAGCCTTATTAATAATGTCAACAATTTGCTTAACCTCGTGAATCCCTGTATCCGGACCACCAGTAATGCTTAAAAGGATAGACCGGGCGCCTCTAATGGAAACCTCCAGCAACGGGCTGGAAATAGCCATTTCTGCAGCTTGCTTAGCTTTGTCTTTACCCCGACCATGACCGATACCGATAAGAACCGTTCCCGCTCCAGTAAGGACTGTTCGCAAATCGGCAAGGTCCAGGTTGATGTCCTGAGGTGAAGTAATGAGGTCAGCAATGCCTCTCACTGCCTGGTAGAGAACAAAATCTGCCTTTTTAAACGCTTCTCTCAATGAAGTGTCCCGGTCCGCTATCTCCATCAAGCGGTCATTGGGAATCACGATAAGTGCATCAACCACTTTGCGCAAATTTTCAATACCTTCTAAGGCTTGTCTTGCTCGACGTGCTCCTTCAAAACTGAAAGGCTTGGTTACCACTCCTATGGTCAACGCTCCCGCTTCACGGGCTAACTCTGCTATTACCGGAGAAGCGCCAGTACCGGTACCTCCTCCCATGCAGGCAGTCACAAATACCAGGTCTGCTCCTTCAACAAGCTGGGCAATTTTTTCCTTGTCCATCCGGGCGGCATCTTCTCCCAATTTGGGATTACCACCAGTTCCCAAACCTCTGGTGAGCGAAGCTCCAATCTGGATTTTCTGAGGTGCCAGAGAACATTGCAAAGACTGAATGTCGGTATTAACCACTATCAGGTCAACGCTTTCTATCCCCGCCTCTATCATTTGGTTTACAGCGTTAGTGCCCCCTCCTCCGACACCGATAACCTTAATGGTGGCCACTTTCTCTGCGGCCTCTTTCTTTTTAGCACGAGGAGCCGTTTTTTTGGCTGTCGACTTTTTAGGGGTTGACGAAGTTTCCTCTTGCACTGCTTCTTCTGAATCAAGACCACGTGTCGTATCTCGAATGAGTTCTCGTTTAAAGTCAATTCTTTCTGAGAAGCCGCGCTTTAGGCTTTTCTTTTTCAAAGCGAATCACCTCCTTTGCCAAAGATAAATAGTTTTGAGCACCACTTGAGGTGGGTTCATACTCAATAACTGGCATTCCGTGACTGGTCGCCTCCGCAAGAGCAATATTTTTATGAATGATGGTTTTAAACATTCGGTCGCCAAAATACCTTTTAATCTCCCCAATTACTTCCTTGTAAAGATTAGTTCTCACATCGGCAATGGTTATCAATACAAACACTTCTGGCTCATGCCTCAGATTCTCACGCATCAACTCAATGGTTTCCATGAACTCTTCAATGCCTCGCAGGGCAAAATAGTGAGGTTGTATGGTAACAATGACCTCACGGGCTGCTTTTAAAGCATTAATGGTCAGTATTCCCAGCGAAGGGGGACAATCGATAAGGATGTAGTCAAAGTCAAGATTGCTCTTCTGGATGCTGGAGTTGAGAAAATCTTCTCTCCCCAGTTTGTCAATCAATCGATATTCAGCACCTGCAAGGTCGATATTGGCAGGAACAAGATAAAGATTGGCAGTCCTAGTGGGCACAATAACCTCACGCAGGGGGAGCTTGTAAGGGCTGCGCGGGGGTTCCAGAACATTTAGAATAGTTTTCTCAAACTCGTTGGGTTCAAAACCCAAGCCCAGTGTGGAGTGAGCCTGAGGATCCATATCGATAATTAAAACCTTACGAGCATGGTATGCCAAAGAAGCACCAAGGTTGATGGTGGTTGTGGTCTTTGCCACCCCTCCCTTCTGGTTAGCCACAGCAATAATGCGCATCGCATCCCCCACTATCCGAATAACCCTTTCTTCAAAAATAAGAAAAGGCGTGGTAGAATAAAAACCGCCCGCTTATGTTAAATGTTAGCCGTATATTTCTGAAGCGTCAAGTGGGCAGTGATTTTTTGTTCCCGTTTTATTAAGCATTCAGAACCTGAAGAAACAGGAAGTTCAAAAGAGGGCCGAGAATGCCTGCCAATTTACCTCCTCAGTATTTTGAAGTGGAGAGAAGATACCGAGAGGCTAAAAGCGAAGCCGAAAAACTCCAGGCTCTTGAAGAAATGTTACGCACCATACCCAAACACAAAGGCACTGAAAAATTGCAAGCAGAAATCAAGCAAAAGATCTCCCGCATGCGAAAAAGCCTTCAGAAAGAAAAATCCAGGAAAGGAAGCACTTTTAACCCTTTCTACATTGAGAAGGCAGGGGTTACCCAGATAGCCATAATTGGCCCACCGAACAGTGGAAAATCAACACTTCTTGCAACTCTTACCAACGCCTCACCCCAAATTGCAGATTACCCCTTCACCACTTATCGACCCTTACCAGGAATGATGGAATACGAAAACATCCAGATTCAACTCATCGACTTTCCACCCATCGCTGAAAAGGAGTTGGAAGGCAACTTTGCTTCTGCCCTGCAACGGGTGCGTGCCTGCTTGCTGGTCGTAGACGCGAAAAGCGCTACCTTGCTTGAGGAAATAGAGAACGTTCGGAATAAACTGGAAAAATACCGTATTTCCCTGAACAAAGAAATACCGGGATGGCACACTATACGAACCTTGCTTCTCTGTAACAAAGTAGAGCATTCGGAAGACCAGGAAATCTTTTCCCTGGTTGAAGAACTATGGAAAGAAGAGTTTCCGGTTTGGGGAATATCTCTGAAAAACATTGACGAGAAAGGAAAAGCAGAACTCAAAAAACGCATCTTTGAAATAGCTGGAATTATTAGGGTGTATAGTAAACCTCCCAACCGACCACCAGACATGTCTCGCCCCTTTGTGCTCTTCAAGGGACAAACGGTAATGGACCTTGCGGAACTCATTCACAAAGAAGTCGCCAGCTCTACTCGAGGAGCAAGGGTGTGGGGTTCGGCCAAGTTTGAAGGTCAGTTCGTTCCCGTTGATTACCAGCTTGAAGACGGGGACGTGGTGGAAATCCACACCCATTGAACACTTCAGGAATCACTTAGAAAACACTGGGCATCCTCTGCAAAGGCATCTCCCGAGAGTGCATAGGCAAGAGCGCGACAACCCACACAAGATTTGAAAGCACAACTTCCACACTGACCGCTTATTTTCGATTTGTCCTTGAGGTTAGAAAGCAAGGTGCTACCACTCAGAATATCCATGAAGTCGTCTCTGTCCAGATAACCAAGTACCAGAGGTAAACGACGGCACGGAAAAAGGGCAGCATCTGGCATAATACAGAAAGAGCGTCCCAGCTCACAGAGCGCTCCTAAAAGTGAACGCTCGGCTATCGAAATCATAAAAGCCTTGTAGGGTAAAAGCTGTAAAGGTTCCACTTCTTCCAGCCGGCAGAAAGCAATGAGTGCCTGAATTAACGTTTTCCACATCGACCTATCAAGAACCAGCTCTTTCATCAGCTTACCCTTTCCTTCCGGGACAAAGCGCTCCAAAATCAGACCTTTAACACCCAGCTCATCCAGTAAGGGGAAAAGAGACTGCCACTCCAAAAAATTATCTCGATACAGAGTATACATGACGTACACATCAAACCGCTTCTGGCGACAAATCGTCTTTAAGCTCTCAACCACCTTCTCAAAGTTACCTTTGCCACGAATGAAGTCATTGCTTTTGGGGCCCGCTCCTTCCAAGGAAATTTTAAAGGAAACCAGCTTTCTGAAACGGGAAAGCACATCAAGCAGTCCTTGATTGAAAAGAGTAGCATTAGTGATAATGCTGATTTCTTCTGCCGAAGGATGAGTTTCCAGAAGCTCGAGGATGGCAAAGAGTGTGTCCCGTACAAGGAACGGTTCTCCCCCAGTAAGCGCAAAAGTAGCCTTTAAACCATGTTTAGCAAGGCTTGCAAGCAACCTTTTCCCAACCAAAACCGGGTCAGTCCAGGAAGGGACATCTTGGAAAAAATCCTGATAACAATGCCTGCAACGGAGATTGCAGCGATTGGTAAAGTGCCACTGGAAGTTTAGCACCTCTGACATGTTGAAAAACGACTAAGGAAAGACAATTTGTACCTTGAGGTGGTCAGGATTGTCCAAAACCTCAGAAAGGGCCAGACCAAAGTCGTTCAGCGTAAAAGAGGCTGAAATCAACCTGTTGACAGGGATAGCACCGCTGGCCAGCAAATTGAGCGAATATTGCATGGTCTTTTTGACTGCAAAAGAGCCCACAATGCGCAGGTCGTTCTTAAAAATGGAGTAAGGCTCCACTTTCATTAATGCACCCCGGGGAGCTACTCCGAAAAGCAGATAGGTACCATCCGGCTGAACAAACTGCAAGGCTTGTTCTTGCACTGCGGGGATACCAGTGGCATCGACCACCACCTCAAAGCCCAGAGGAGCTATCTCACGCAATCTGGAACCCTCGCAACCATCTGCAACCACCACTGCATGTGCTCCCAGCTCCTGAGCCAGATTGAGCTTTTTCTCGCTAACATCGACCATAGTAACCAGAGAGGCACCACTTTTCTGAAAAGCGCAGAGCAATAAAAGCCCTATAGGTCCTGCACCAAAAATGAGCACCCTTTCCCCAGGGCGTAGATTACTTCTCTGAATCCCATAAATTACACAGGCCAGAGGTTCGGCCATGGCCGCTTCCTGAAAGCTCAACCCCTCC